>NZ_JBSFRB010000028.1:0-105940 GCF_053589015.1 Streptomyces sp. NPDC003393
GGTGAGTCTGCTGCCTGATGCTGTGCGGAGGGAAGCGTTCGCGGAAGCGTCACGCTTCCGGGGCGAGTTCTACGAGTGTCTGACCGCCCGGCGCGATGAGTTGTTCGAGCTGGTGGACGCTGTGCTGTGCGCGGAGGGGGCGGTGAAGTCCCCGGTGGACCTGACGCTGCTGCCTGAGCACCGACGTGGGCACGGAGCGATGTACGGCGGCCTGAATCACGGCCGGATCGACACCGGCCGGCTGCGGACTGTCCTGGCCGGGCTGTCACTCCCGCGTTTCGACGGCGGGCGCCTGGTCCTGGCGGTCGACGTGTCGCCGTGGCTGCGTTCGGACGCGCCGTGCTCGGCGGAACGGCTGTTCTGCCACGTCTACGGCCGCGCGAAGACGGCCTCGCAGTTCATCCCGGGCTGGCCCTACTCCTTCGTGGCCGTGCTGGAGCCAGGGGCCACGTCCTGGACCGCGATCCTGGACGCGGTCCGGCTCGGCCCGGCGGACGACACGACCGCGGTCACCGCCGCCCAGCTCCGGGGAGTCGTCGAGCGGCTCATCACGGCTGGCCAGTGGCGGGCCGGGGACCCGGACATCATGATCGTCGGCGATGCCGGATACGACGTCACCCGCCTGGCCTGGGTCCTGCGCGACCTGCCCGTCGAGATGGTCGGCCGTGTCCGCTCCGACCGCGTCATGCGTCTGCCGAAACCACCCAGGATGCACGGCGTCAACGGCCGGCCTCCCAAGCACGGCCCGGAATTCCGCTTCGCCAAGCCGGAGACCTGGCCCGAGCCCGCGATCACCACCGTCACCGCCACCACCAACTACGGCAAAGCTCGGACCCAGGCATGGGACCGGGTCCACCCCCGGCTCACCCACCGCTCTTCCTGGCTCGACCACGACGGTGAACTGCCCCTGGTCGAGGGAACCTTGATCCGGCTGAACGTCGAGCACCTGTCGAAGGACCGGGACGCTCCACCGGTCTGGCTCTGGTCCTCGAGGACCGGCGCCGCCCCGGACGACGTGGACCGCTGCTGGCAGGCGTTCCTCCGCCGCTTCGACCTGGAACACACCTTCCGCTTCGCGAAGCAGACCCTCGGCTGGACCACTCCGAAACTCCGCAGCCCGGAGGCGGCGGACCGCTGGACCTGGATCCTGATCGTCGCTCACACCCAACTCCGGCTCGCCCGTCCCCTCGCCGCCGACCTCCGCCGCCCGTGGGAGAAGCCCACCGCCTCCGACAGGCTTACGCCCGCCCGGGTCCGCCGGGGGTTCAGGAACATCCGCGCTCACCTCGCCCGCCCGGCCCGTGTTCCCCAACCCCGAGGCGCCGGCCCCGGACGCCCACCCGGCACCAAGAACAGACACCGGGCACCCCGCTACGACGTCGGCAAAACCGTCAAACGCCCCGAGACCCTCAAGGCCATCGGCAAACCCGGAAGATCTTGGTAGATAAAGAACAAGCTTAGCGTCGGATAATCCGTGTCGCATCGGGAGCCAAGCCCGGCCCTCAGGGAGTACCCGAACGGAAATTAGCGGTAGCCGCTGACCCGGATCATGGTCTGTTGGACCATGGGGTTCAGCGCGGTTGCGGCAGGCCGGCCCAGGTGTAGGCGTCGTTGTAGAGGGTGGTGAGGTCGGCTGGCCGGTCGATGCCGTAGCGATCGTTGGGGACGGTGTAGCCACGTTCGGTCATCCACAGGCTCAGCATGCGGTAGGACGGCCGGCGCCCTTGCAGGTCTTCGTGGATCAAAGGGACGGTAGCCGCAGGGTTGACCGGGGTCATCGTGTCGTGGTCGAAGATCGCGACCGTCGCGTCCAGCCGCCAGGCGTCCCCTTCCCGTTCGGCGCGGTGCAGCATCCGCAGGTGCGCGGTGAGGTCGGTCTCGACGCCGCGGAAGGTGCCGCGCATCTCGATGGTCATCGGCATCTCGGCGATCGCACGAATGCCGTTGATGTCGATGACAGGCAATCCGAGGCGGTGGTTGGACGGGGTCTGCTCGAACACCCGCTTGGACACCTCGATGTAGTCCGCCGCGGTGCCGTCGAACCAGCTGGTCTGGATGGTCGCCTCCGCTGTGTAGCACCGCTCGAGGACCGACCACCAGCCCCGGTCGCGGGCTTGCCGCTCGTGGGTGAGCAGAGACAACACCCTCGTCAGCTCGGAGTCAGTTCCGGACATGAGCCGCATCTCCTTCAGTCGGATCAAAGCCTGGTCGCGTCGCCTTGACACTCTTCCCGTAACATCTATGGTTCAGTATATACCAACCAATGCATAGGAGTACTCATGACACGCTATGTCATCGAGGGTGCCCAGGTGTTCGACGGTGAGCAGATGATCGGCATGCGGACCGTGGAAGTGGAAGGCTCGCGAATCGTCGCGGTCGGCGAACCCGGTGGGTCCGGGCCTGCCGCGGCCGAGCGGATCGAGGGCAGCGGCGCGACCCTGCTGCCCGGCCTGATCGACACGCACACCCATTCCGACGTGGAGACACTCGGCCACGCCCTGCGGTTCGGAGTGACCACCGAGCTGGACCTGTTCTCCTTCCCGCACCAGATGGACGAGGTGCGCCGCGCCGCCGCAGAGCGGACCGACATCGCGGATGTCCGTTCGGCCTCAGTAGGCCTAACGGCACCCGGCGGACACCCGACCCAGCTGCGCGGCAGCCGCAACGACCCGGAGCTGCCGGTGGTCACCCGCGCCGAGGACGCCGCCGGCTTCGTCGACGAGCGGATCGCGGAAGGCGCGGACTACATCAAGGTGATGATCGAAAGAGGCGAGACGCTCGGAAAGGACGTGCCCGTCGTCGAAGACAGCGTCGTCCGGGCGGCGGTGACCGCCGCGCACGAGCGCGACCGCATGGTGATCGCCCACGCCCTGACCATCGAGACGACCCGGCGGGCGCTGGCCGCCGGTGTCGACGGGTTCGCGCACCTGTTCATCGACGGCCCGTGCCCGCCCGACCTCCTGGAGGCGATCCGCGCGGCAGGGGTGTTCGTCACCCCGACACTGAACCTGCTGGCCTCGCTCACCGGCCAGCACCTCGGTGCCGACCTGGCGCGCGACAACCGCGTCACCGCCGTCCTGCCCCAGCCCTGGCTGGACAACCTCAGCCGCGAGTTCAACACCTATCCCGACGGGGATTTCACCGCCGCCCTAGCCACGGTGAAGGCCCTGCACGCCGCCGGCGTCCCGATCCTCGCCGGCTCCGACGCCAACCAGCTCCACGCCCTCGGCATGGCCCACGGGGCGAGCCTTCACGGCGAACTGCGACTGCTCGTCCGGGCCGGACTCACCCCGACCGAGGCACTACGGGCCGCCACCAGCCTGCCCGCCGCAACGTTCGGCCTCCACGACCGCGGCCGCATCACGCCGGGCGCACGCGCCGATCTGCTGCTGGTCCAGGGCGATCCCACCAGCAGGATCGAGGACGCCCTGTCGATCAAGGACGTGTGGCGGAGCGGATCCCGAACCGTTCGCTGAGATCGTCGTGCGACCCGGACGACTTTGGAAGGGCGGCCTGCGCGACCGACTCAAGCGCAGTCCGTAGGGCCTGACGGGCCTGATCACTGAGACCGGCGAGCAGCCGGGTCATCACATCCTCGACAGTGCGGTTGCAACGTTGCACGAGCTCGTCGCCCTCCGGAGTGATCCGGTGCAGGATCGCCTTGCCCGTGCCGGGCCTGCGTTCGAGCAACCCTCGCCGCTGCAGACGGGCGACCACCGCACCCGCGGACTGATCGGACTGCCCGACGAAGACTGCCAGCGCATGGGTCGAGGAATCAGGCTCGGTCGCGACGGCGTACAGCATCCCCCACTGCGGCAACGTCAGCCCCGCCTCGGCGAGCGCGGCTTCGCAGGCCACCTGCTTGCGCAACTGCGCCCGCCGCAGGAGCATCGCGATATCCACGCCACTGGGGACATCCTGATCAGTTGTCATCCCCCCAGTCTAGAACCATCCCCTACTCCTTATATATAAACTCGTAGATGCGGGTCGGCTGGGAATAGCGGCCAGGCAACAGCGACTCGCCCGACATCCTCGGCCTCTACGCCCTCCGCACTTCCGGCCGCGTCCAGGCCGAGCTGTCCCGTCGCAAACGATCAAGTCCGTGGCCGTGGCTGTGACCTGCGACGACCAGGAGACGGAGTCAGCCAGCGCGTCTCAGCCCGGATCCAGGCTCTTATCAGGTCACGTCCGGCCGGCGGCAGCGTTTGCTGCGTGCCCGGCCGGACGGTCGACAGATCAACGCCAGGACACCCTCAGGGTCGGTCGTAGCAAGAGTCAGACCGTCACGGCCGGGGCCACCGAATCCTTGCGGGATCCGGTGCCAAGAGACTGACAGTCGTACGAGTCACCCTTGGAGCCGACCGAGGCCACGGCGGCCTCGTGTTCGAGACGTTCGGTGTAGCGCAGAGCCCGGTATTGGACTCCGCGGTCGGAGTGGTGCGTGAGGCCGGTGAGGTCGGCGCCGGTGTGTCGGCGGCGCCAGATCGCCATCTCCAGCGCGTCGAGGGCGAGGTCGGTGTAGAGGGAGGTGGCGACCTGCCAGCCGACGACCATACGGGAGAAGACGTCAATGACGAAGGCGGCGTAGACCCAGCCGGAGAAGGTTCTGATGTAGGTGATGTCCGCGACCCATAGCTGGTTCGGCGCACTCACGGTGAACTGCCGCTCGACCAAGTCGGCGGGCCGGTCGGTCTCGGGTGCGGGGCGGGTGGTGCGTGGGCTCTTGGCCCGGATCACCCCGCGCAGACCGGCCGCGCGCATGAGGCGCTCGACCGTGCAGCGGGCCACCTCGAACCCCTCGCGCTGGAGGGCGGCGTGGACCTTGCGGGCCCCGTAGACGCTGTAGTTGGCCCCGCGGATCCGGCGTATCTCCCTGGTGATCTCCTCGTCTCGCAGACTGCGGGCCGAGGGCGGGCGGGTGCGGGCGGCGTAGTAGGTGCTCGGCGCGATCGGCGCGTCCGTCTCAGCGAGGACGTCGCAGATCGGCTGGACGCCGAACGTCTCCTTGTACTGGTCGATGTAGGCGACCTTCATCGCAGTGGACGGTCCAGCTCCGCGGCGAAGAAAGCCGAGGCAGACTTCAATATCGCGTTCGCCCGCCGTAGTTCCTTCACCTCCCGCTCCAGCTCCGCGATCCGAGCGGCGTCACCGCTGGTGGTCCCGGGCACGATGCCCTCATCGGTCTCCGCCCGCTTGACCCAGCCGCGCAGAGCCTCGGGGTGCACGTCCAGCTGGTCGGCGATCCGCTTGATCGCACCGGCACGACCGGCCGGGTCCTTGCGGGCCTCGACCGCCAGACGCGTGGCACGCTCGCGCAGTTCGTCGGGATACTTACGGGGAGCAGCCATGATCGGCATCCTTCCGGGTCTTCGATGTCTCCATCAAACCCGGGGCGATTCAGCGGTGGCCAGGCCGTGCCCGCCGGCGCCGACGACGACCACGTCGTACGACGGCCTGGGGTCGGGGTTGCGCCACAGGAAGACCGGGAGCTCGGGAGGGACGTCACCGGGCGTGGCGGGAACGTCGGCGTACCGGCGCGTCACCGAGGACCTTCTTGTGCCGAGAGGTGCGGGCCGGGGGTGTGGACAGTCATGGGAACTCCCTCGAACGAGGCCGGACGGCCACTGGTCGTCGACTGATGGGAGACTGAAAGGAAACTGATATATCAACTGCCGTGTCGCGATACGCTAGGAGGATGGATCGGGCCGCGTCAAGGGAGGATGTGAGCGTGACGTCGACGACCTCCGCCGCCGGGCGACCCGGAACGCTGGCCGACCAGGCCTATCGCGCCATCGCGGACCGCCTGGTGACCCTCCGGATCCGTCCCGGGCAACCCGTCAACGACGACCGGATCGCCGCCGAACTCGGCTTCGGGCGCACCCCCGTCCGCGAGGCGCTCAAGCGGCTGGAACACGAACGCCTCATCGTCGCCTACCCCCGGCGCGGCACCTTCGCCACCGAGGTGCAGATCGCCGATCTCGGCCATATCTCCGAGGTACGCCTCCAACTGGAGCCCCTCGCCGCGGGCCTGGCCGCCGAACGGGCGAGCGAGGCCGACCGCGCCGGACTCACCCGGCTGCTCACGCAGTTGGCGAAGTCCCCCGACCGCGACGAGAACGAGCTGATCCGGCTCGACATGACCCTGCACCGGGCGATCTACGCCGCCACCCGCAACCCCTACCTCGAGGACACCCTGATCCGGTACGACAACCTGGCCACGCGGATCTGGTGCCTCTTCCTCGACCGGCTGCCGGGACTCGCGGGGCATGTGCACGAGCACGGACCACTGCTGCGCGCCGTCGTCGACCGCGACGCGGAGAAGGCCCGGGCGCTCGCCGCCGCCCACGTGGAGGGCTTCGAGACGGCGATCCGCGGCGTCATCTGACGACCGGGATACGGTGATCGTCGTACCTGCCCGCGGCAGGCGTGGGCGGTGGTGGTCGGAGCACCGCGAGACGAGGGGGGCGATGGATGCGGGTCGAACAGATATGGCGGTATCCGGTGAAGTCGGTGGGCGGTGAGCCGCTGACCGCCGCAGCGGTCGGTCCGCTGGGCGTCGAGGGGGACCGGGGTGTCGCCGTTCGCGACGAGCGGGACGAGGTCACCTGGGCCGGTGCGGTGCCCGCGCTGATGCGGGTGCGGGCGGTCGCGGTCGGGCCGGGACTGGCCGAGCTGATCCTGCCCGACGGCCGGCGGTTCCGCTCCGACGCGCCGGACGCCGCCGACCGGCTCAGTGCCGCCGTCCAGGCCCGCGTCACGCTGGCCCGGCACCGGCCTGCGCATCCTCCGCAGGCCGCGCTGCACGTGATGACGACGACGGCGCTGCGCAGCCTGGCAGCGGCGCTGCCGGACAGTGCGCTGGACGCCAGCCGGTTCCGGCCCAACCTGGTGCTCCACGGGGTGCAGGGGGAAGGCGACCGGGACGACACGGGCGGGTACCCCGAACACGGCTGGATCGGCCGGCGCATGGCCATCGGTTCGCTGCGGTTGCGCTTCACCGAGGGATGCGACCGCTGCGTCATGATCACCAAGGAGACCCCGAGCGTCCCGCACGACCGCTCCGTGCTGCGCTGGGTCGCCCGCGAACTGGGCAATAACCTCGGCGTGTACGCGGCGGTCGAGGCACCGGGCCGGGTCCGTGTCGGGGACACGGCGCGCTGGCTCTGAGGGCCGGTCCTCCCGCCCCCTGCGGGCCCGCGCGGCGGGCCCGCGCCGGCCCGCTCAGGCGGTGGCCTCGTCGAGGAGTTCCAGTACGTGCCGGTAGGGGCGGCCGGTGGCCCGGGTCATGCCCATCTCGCAGGTGCGGTTGCAGGAGGCGTACGCGTCGTAGCTGCCCGCGGTGATCTCGGCCGCCTGCGCCGACGTCGCCGCCGCGGTGATCTCCGGGTGGAGCAGGCCGCGGTCGCCGGCGAACGCGCAGCAGCCCCAGTTGTCGGGAACGGTGACCGCGTCGCTCACGGCCGCGGCCACGGCGCGCAGCGAGCCGTCGATGCCCAGGTGGACGGTGGAGCAGGTGGGATGCAGGGCGAGGCTGCCCAGGCGGCGCGGTTCGGGCAGGGCGGGCAGCAGGTGCTCGGCGGTGAACACGACGCTGTCGACGAAGCGCAGAGAGGCGAAGCGGGCGCGGTCCGGTTCCGGGACCGCGTCGAGCAGTTGCTCCAGGCCGTGGGTGCACGAGGAGGCGTCGCAGACCACGGGCAGGCGGCCGTGGCCGCTCGCCTCCCACAGCGCCTCGAGCGTGCGGGCGGCCATGGTGCGGTGCCCGGCGGTGTACCCCTTGGACTGCCAGGGTGTGCCGCAGCACAGGTCCGCCAGCCCGGTGGGCACGGTGACGGGAACGCCCGCCCGTTCGCACAGCCGCAGGAAGGCGGCCGCCGCGCCCTTGGTTTCTCCGGTGGCCGCCTCGGGGGCGAAGACGCTGCCGATGCAGGCGGCGAAGAACACCGCGCGCGCGTCCGCGGGCCGCCGGGGCGCGGGGCGGGCCGGACCGCCGCGCGGGATGTCGTCGGTCCAGGCGGGCACCAGCTCCCCCGCCCCGAGCCGCCGGACCGCTCCGGTGGCGGCACGCAGTGCGGGGACGGGCAGGACGTGCGCGGTGTCCAGCGCGGCGCGCACGCCCTTGACCGCCGTTCCCCAGTGCCGGGCCGCGGCGTTCCCGGCGCGCTGCGCGGTGGCGCCGTGGCGTTCGGCGCGCAGGCGCTTCATGACCGCGCCGGTGTCGATGGTGACCGGGCAGGCGGTGACGCACAGGCTGTCGGCCGCGCAGCTGTCGACGGCCGCGTAGGTGTAGTCGTCCTCCAGGGCGCGGCGGCGTTCGTCGTCTCCGGCGGCGGTGGCCAGCGCGATCTCGCGCTGGAGGGCGATGCGCTGGCGGGGTGTCGTGGTGACGTCGGCGGTGGGGCAGACGGGCTCGCAGTAGCCGCACTCCACGCACGCGTCCACGGCGGGGTCCACCTTGGGCACGCTCTTGAGGCTGCGCAGGTGTGCGGCCGGGTCGTCCTCCAGGAGGACACCGGGGTTGAGGACGCCGTGCGGGTCGCACAGGTGCTTCAGCTCGCGCATGATGTCGTGCAGTTCGTCGCCGTACTGCCGGCGGACGAAGGGGGCCATGGCGCGGCCGGTGCCGTGCTCGGCCTTGAGCGTGCCGCCGGCATCCAGGACCAGGTCGACCATGGCGTCGGTGAACCGGGCGTAGCGTTCGGTCTCCTGGGCGGAGTCGAAGTCCTGGGTGAGCATGAAGTGCAGGTTGCCGTCGCGGGCGTGGCCGAAGATCACCGCGTCCTGGTAGCCGTGCCGGTCGAAGAGGCCGATCAGGCCCTCGCAGGTGCCGGTCAGCCGTTCCATCGGCACCGCGATGTCCTCCAGGAGCGCGGTGGTGCCGGGGCGGCGGGCGCCCGCGACCGCGGTGTACAGGCCCTTGCGCAGGTGCCAGAGCCGGGCCCGGACGCGCGGGTCGCGCACGAGGGAGGTGCCGGTGACGGCGGGCAGGCGGTCCAGGACCGGCTGCGCGGTCGCCACCGTCTCCTGGAGCAGTTCGGCGCTGTCCTCGGCGAACTCGACCAGCAGGGCGGCGTGCCGTTCGACGCGCAGGCCGCGCAGTTCCTCCACGGGATCCGGGGACTGCTGGGCCACGCGCAGCGACGCCGCGTCCAGGAGTTCGGCGGTGCGGGCGCCCGCGGCCAGCAGTGCGGGCAGCGCGTCGGTGGCGTCGGCGAGTGAGGGCAGCACCAGCAGGCCGGTGGCGGTGTGCGGCAACAGGGGAACGGTGCGGAAGACGGCTTCGCCCACGAAACCCAGGGTGCCCTCGCTGCCGATCATGAGGTGGGCGAGGATGTCGGCCGGCTCGGTGTGGTCCAGGAACGAGTTCAGGCCGTATCCCATGGTGTTCTTCATGGAGAACAGCCGCTCGAGGGTGGCGCGTGAGCCGGCCGAGTCGCGGATGCGGTCGCGCAGCCGCAGCAGTCCCGCGTGCAGTTCGGGCTCCTTGGCGCGCAGCGCCTGGTCGGCGTCGGGGGCCGCGGTGTCGACCACGGTGCCGGAGGGCATCACGAACTGCAGGGACTCCATGGTCCGGTAGGCGTTGTCCCGGGTGCCGCAGTTCATGCCGCTGGAGTTGTTGGCCACCAGGCCGCCGATGGTGCAGGCGGACTCGCTCGCCGGGTCGGGGCCGAGCCGGCGGCCGTACCGGGCGAGGCGCGCGTTGGCCTGACGTACCGTCAGGCCCGGTTGCAGCCGGATGCGCCGGCCCTCGTCGAGGACCTCGGCGGTGCGCCAGTGGCTGCGGACGTCCACGAGGATGCCGTCGCCCCCGGCCTGCCCGGCCAGGCTGGTGCCGCCCGAGCGCAGGGTCAGCGGCAGTCCGGCGGCGCGCGCCCCGGCCATCAGGGCGCCGACCTCGGTCGCGGACGCGGCGCGCACGACGGCCCGGGGTGTGAACAGGTACGGCGAGGCGTCGTGGGCGGCCGCGATGCGGCGGGGCAGGTCGGTGCTCACCCGGGCCGGGTCGCTGACGCACCCGGCGAGGAGTTCGGCGAGACCGGCGGCCGGGGCGGCAGGTGTGGCGGCGGTGCGGCTCATGGGTCCTCGGTGCTGGAGTGGGGTGTCAGGGGGCGATCCGCAGCAGCCGCGGCGGACGTGCGGCGGGTTCGGGCAGACGCAGCGGTCCCCGGCCGGGGGTGATGCTGCCCAGCAGTGTGGCCCGGCGCGCTCCGGTGCCGGACGTCAGTGTGCCGGGCAGGCCGTGGGCCGTGAGGAAGCCGAGGACCGCGAAGGCGAGGGCCTCCTTGGCGTCGGAGGGCAGGCCCAGGTCGTCGCTGGGGCGCAGCGGCACGCCGGGCAGTTCCTCGGCGATCATGCGCATCAGCACGGGGTTGCGCGTGCCGCCGCCGGAGGCGACCAGTTCGGTGACCCCGTGGGCGCGGCACGCGTCGGCGACGGTGACGGCGGTCAGCCGGGTCAGGGTGGCGATCACGTCGTCCGCTTCGGGGGCCGGCGTGGGCAGCGCGTCCAGCGCGTTGTGCAGGTAGGGCAGGTGGAAGTGTTCCTTGCCGGTGCTCTTCGGGGCGGGCCTGCGGTAGTAGGGGTCGTCCAGCAGGATGCGGAGCAGCTCGGGGTGAGTGTGTCCGGCGGCTGCCCTGCGTCCGTCCTCGTCGTAGGCGGCGGCGCCGTCGGTGAAGTGCCGTACGGCCGCGTCGAGCAGGGCGTTGGCCGGTCCGGTGTCGAAGGCCAGCGGCTCGGCTCCGGGGACGAGGACGGTGATGTTGGCGATGCCGCCGAGATTGAGGGCCGCGGGTGTGCCGGGGAGGCCGCGCAGCAGCAGGGTGTCGGTCATGCCGACCAGCGGGGCGCCCTGCCCGCCCGCGGCCACGTCCCTGCTGCGCAGGTCGGACACGACGGGGAGGCCGGTGGCCTCGGCGATCCAGGCGGGCTGTCCGAGCTGGAGCGTGCCGCGGACGGTGCCGTCCTCGACCCAGTGGTGCATGGTCTGGCCGTGGGAGACCACGAGGTCGGCGGTGCCGTCGCACAGCTCGCGCAGGGCGCGCTCGGCGGCGCCGGCGAAGGCCTGGCCGATGCCGGTGTCCAGGGCGCAGATGTCCTGGGTGGTCGTGGCGGCCGGCGGGAGGGTGGCGGCGATCAGGTCCCGCAGTGCGTCCGGGTAGGGGACGGACAGGTGGCCGAGGAAACGCAGCAGCAGGGTGTCGGCGTCCAGGGTGAGGTCCGCGGCGGCGGCCTCGATGGCGTCGTAGGAGGTGCCCGACATCAGGCCGATCACACGCACGGCGTCTCCCGGGGTTCGTTCCGCCACGCCGGCGGGGTCGGTTGTGACACGGCTGTCTCCTTCGGAGGGCGGTGCGGGGCCGGAATGCCGCCGCGGGGCCGCCGTGGCGGCGGCCCCGCGGCGGGCGGTGGTCAGTCCCGGCCGGCGGCCACGACGCGGTCGGGGCCCAGCCCCGGCTCGTCGTCGGCCGCGGGGACCTCGGCGATCTCGGGGGCGCGGTGGAACAGGCTCATCACGCCGCCGACGACCAGGGTGACGACGACGCCGATCGGCACCAGCCACTGGGCGGCGATCGCCGTGGGCACGGTGGCGCCGGCCACGTGCACGTCGATCTTCACGCCGCGCACGATGTACGTCATGAGGCCGACCGTCACCAGGAACGCCACGATGGAGTCGACCTCGTTGGCACGGCGGACGAGCCGGCCGAGCAGGAACGCGCCGAGCAGCGCGCCGTAGGTGTAGCCGGCGATGGTCAGACCGGTGAGGTAGACGTTGCCGGTGCTGGTGCTGAAGGCGCAGGCGAAGATCGCCATCAGTACCGCCCACACGAGCGTCATCACGCGGGCGAGCTTGAGCAGGAACTCCTCGGAGGGCGTGCCGCGGAAGAAGCTGTGGATGATGTCGGCGACCGTCGAGTTCGACATGGAGTTCAGCGCCGAGGACAGCGAGCCCATCGCGGCGCCGAGGATGCCGGCGACGAGCAGGCCGGAGATCACCACGGGCAGCCCGTGCAGGATGAAGTTCGGGTAGAGGTTGTCGGCGCTGGTCAGACCCAGGTCCTTGAAGCTCTTGCCCTGGTTGTAGGACCACAGCAGGGCTCCGACGAGGGAGAAGGCGGCGAACTGCAGGGTGACGAAGACACCCGAGGCGATCATGGCCTTCTGGCCGTCGCGCAGCGAGCGGGTGGCCAGGACGCGCTGGACGATCAGCTGGTCGGAGCCGTGGCTGGCCATCGCGAAGATCGCGCCGCCGATGATCGCGGTCGGCAGGGCGAACGGGCTGGTGAGCACGTGCGCGAGGTCGAAGTTGGTGTCGAAGAGCTTGAAGTGGCCGGTGTGCAGGGCGTTCGAGAATCCGTCACCGCCGACGTGGCCGGAGAGCACGGCGATGGCGAGGATCGCGCCGCCGAGGTACAGGCCCATCTGGATGGCGTCGGTCCAGATGACGGCCTTGATGCCGCCGAGGTAGGTGTAGACGACGGTGATCAGGGTGAGCACGATGATGATGGCCCGGTAGCCGGCGTGCACGCCGAACTCGTCGAGCAGCAGCTTGATCGGGATCGCGGAGGCGAACAGGCGGACGCCCTCCGCGAGGAGCCGGGTGAAGACGAAGGTCACCGAGGCGAGACCCTGGAGTTTCAGCCCGAACCTGCTGCCCAGGTACTGGTAGGCGCTGACGAAGCCGCCGCGCTTGTAGAGCGGGATCAGCACGGTCGCCACCACCACGCGGCCGATGACGTATCCCAGCGCGAGTTCGACGTTGCCGAAGCCCTGTCCGCTGTAGGCGCCGCCGGGGACGCTGATCACGGTGAGCACACTGGTCTCGGTGGCCACCACGGAGAACGAGACGGTCCACCACGGCATGTGTCCTTCGCCGACGAAGTAGTCCTTCGCCGTCTTCTGGCGGCCGGCCAGGCGCAGTCCGATCACGGCGATCGCCACCAGATAGACGACGACCACCACGAGGTCGAGTTGGCGCACGCTTACTCCTAGGCAGTGGCCGGCGGGGTCGCCGGCCGGGTGGGGACAGGGGACGGGGACGTCGTCCGGCGCAGGCGGACGACGTGGGGTTCGTGCGGTGCCGACGTGTTCAGCGCCAGCAGGCGGGCACCGTCCAGCGGGTCCCCGAGCGGGGGCCGCAGGTGCAGGGGGTGCGGGGAGGCGGCGAGTGCCGAGCGCAGCGGGCCGAGGAGCGGTTCGCCGAGGCCGGTGAGCCCGCCCGTGACGGTGACGGGGAGGGCGTCGCCGCCGATGCGGCGGGCGGCGGCGGTCACCGCCGCACCGAGTGCGGTGGCGGCGTCCTGGATGATCGCGGCTGCGGCGGCGTCACCCGCGGCGGCCGTGCGGGCCACGTCCGGGGCGAAGGAGGCCGCGGTGCGGGCCGGATTCCCGTCCCGCCCGACCGCCGAGGGCAGCCGGTCCGGGTCGCCGAAGCGCTCCGCGGCGGCGGCCAGCAGCGCCGTGTCCGGTCCGCGTCCGTCGTGGGCGCGGAGCGCTGCCCGCAGTCCGGCGGCGCCGATCCAGGCACCGCTGCCCTCGTCGCCGAGCCAGGGGCCCCAGCCGTCGACGCGGGCGTAGGAGCCGTGGTCGCCGATGCCGACGGCGACCGATCCGGTGCCGATCGCGAGCACGACACCGGTGCTGCCGCCGAGGGCGCCCGCATGGGCGGTGACCGCGTCGCTGGTGACGGCCACCTCGTCCGCGGGCAGGTCGTGCAGGAGCAGACCGGCCAGTTCGCGAGCCGCCTCCGGTGCGGTGGCCGCACCCGCCGCGCCCACGCAGAGCGCCGCCAGCCGGGACGGCGGCTGCCCTTCCAGAAGTGGCAGGACGGCGGCGCGCACGGCGGCCAGGGCCCTCGCCACACCGTCGTCGGCGGCGAGCCCGGGGGCTCCGGGCACTTCGTGGACGTGGGAGACGGAACCGGTGCCGTCGTGCCACAGCACGGCACGGCAGCCGGTCTTGCCCAGGTCCACCGCCACTGCTGCTGTCATGCGCCACGCCTTCGTGTCTTCGGGGATCCGCCGCGTCCGGCGCGGTCACGGACGGCCGGCGGATGCCGGGGACCGGTGACCGGTACGGACGCGGTCCAGCGAGTATCGGAAGGCCAACATCCGGATGTCAATAAGTAACTTCAGGCAATTCAGTGCGTAACTTTTTGACGAAGCGTCCGGCGCATGGTTAACGTGTCGCCCAGCCACTGTGAAGGGAACCTCCCATGGCCCGCCAGGAACCACCCCGTGGACCAGCCCAGCCGGCGCAGGACGCCTCCCCCGCCGCGACCCTGGCGCGCATCCACGCGGCACTGCCCTCCCTGCCCCCTTCGGAACGTCGGGTGGCCGAGGCCGTACTGAGCGATCCGGCACAGGCGTCGGAACTGTCCATCAGTGCGCTCGCCGGGCGTGCCGCCACATCCGTGGCCACCGTGATGCGCTTCTGCCGGACCATAGGGATCGGCAACTACCCCCAGTTGCGCCTCACCCTGGCCGCGGCCGCGGCCCGTGAGAGCGCCCTCGGCGGGGAGCGTCCCGCGCCGAGCACCGACATCAGCGCCACGGACACGCTCGGCGAGATCGTCAGCAAGATCATCTACAACGAGGTGCGTGCCCTGGAGGACTCCGGGGAGGAGCTGGACATCGAGGTGTTGCGGGGCGCCGTCGACGCCGTGGCGGCGGCCCGGCGGATCGACATCTTCGGCGTCGGGGCCAGCGCGTTCGTCGGCCAGGACCTGCACCAGAAGCTGCACCGCATCGGCCGCATGGCGTTCGTCTGGACCGACCGGCACGCCGCCCTCACCGCCACCGCGCTCCTCGGCCCGGGTGACGTCGCCCTGGCCATCTCCCACTCCGGGGAGACCGAGGACACCGTCGAACCCCTCCAGGCCGCCGCCGACCGCGGCGCCACCACCATCGCCCTGACCAACGTGTCGCGCTCCACCCTCGCTCGGAGCGCGGACCTCGTGCTGACGACCTGCGCCCGGGAGACCCCCTTCCGCTCGGGCGCGACCGTCAGCCGCATCGCCCAGCTCGCCGTCATCGACTGCCTGTTCGTCGGCGTCGCCCAGCGCTCCTTCGACGCCACGACCGCGGCGCTGGAGAAGACGTACCGGGCGGTCTACCGCCGCAGGCGCCCGCAGGCGCAGCGCCGCGCCCCGGCCGGCGACTGACCGCCTGCGCGCGCCTCCCCTGAGCACCACCCCGAAAGGACGACCCGCCCCGTGGACCTCAGCACACTCGGCACCGAAACCCGCAACGACCGGACCGCCGAACTCGACCGCATGCCGGTCACCGAACTGCTCTCGGTCATGAACGCCGAGGACCAGACCGTCGCCCTCGCCGTACGCGACGCCCTCCCGGAGATCGGCGCCGCCGTCGAGGCGATCACCGAGTCGCTGCGGCGGGGCGGTCGGCTGATCTACCTCGGGGCCGGCACCAGCGGGCGTATCGGCCTGCTCGACGCCGTCGAGTGCCCGCCGACCTTCGGCACCTCCCCCGACCAGGTCGTGGGCCTGCTCTCCGGCGGCCCGAGCGCCTTCGTCACGGCGGTCGAGGGGGCGGAGGACGAGCCCGAGCGGGCGGTCGTGGACCTCGACGAGATCGGCGTGAACGAACGGGACACGGTCGTCGGGCTCGCCGCCAGCGGCCGCACGCCGTACGTCGTCGGCGGCCTGAAGCACGCCGCCGCCAAGGGCGCCGCCACCGTGTCGGTCGCCTGCAACCGCGACGCGCTGATCAGCCGTTACGCGGACATCCCGATCGAGGTCCCGACCGGCCCCGAGGTCCTCACCGGATCGACCCGCCTCAAGGGCGGCACCGCCGAGAAGATGGTCTGCAACATGCTCTCCACCGCCTCGATGGTGCGGGTCGGCAAGGTCTACGGCAACCTCATGGTCGACGTCCGGGCCAGTAACGACAAGCTCGTCGACCGGGCCCGCCGCATGGTCGTCCAGGCCACCGGTGCCGACCCCGAGACGGCCGCCGAGGCCCTGCGGGCGGCCGACGGCCATGCCAAGACCGCCGTCGTCATGCTCCTCGCCCACTGCACGGCCGCCGAGGCCGCCCGGCGCCTGGAGGCGTCGCACGGTGACACCCGGACGGCCGTCGGCCAGTCCTGACCAGGTGCGTCCCTCTCCGCGGCGCGGCCCCGCGCCGGGCGGGACCGCGTCACCTCGCGTCGGTCACCCGGCCGTGCGCCCTCCCCGCCGGAGGGCCTCGGCGAGGATCTGCACCAGGTGGCGGCCGTCCAGGCCGGCGAGGTCGCGCACCTGGGTGCGGCAGGAGAAGCCGTCGGCGAGGATCTGACGGTCCCCTCCGGCGGATGCCTTGGCGAGGATGCCGTCGCGCGCGATCTTCTCGGACAGCTCGTAGTGGCCCTTCTCCATGCCGAAGTTCCCGGCGAGACCGCAGCATCCCGCGGAGATCTCGACATCGCAGCCCATGGCCTCCAGGAGTGCCCGGTCCGCGTCGTATCCCATGACGGAGTAGTGGTGGCAGTGCGGCTGGACAAGGAGTTTGTGCGCCGCTCGGGGCGGCGTCCAGCCGATGGAGGTGAGGAACTCGGCGACGGTCCTGACCGAGCGGGACAGCTCCGCTGCGCGGGGGTCGTCGGGGAGGAGCTCGAGCAGGTCCGAGCGCAGCGTGGCGGTGCAGCTGGGCTCGAGGCCCACGACGGTCCGGCCCTCCCTGACATGGGGAAGCAGGACGTCGACGGTCTTTCGGAGAGCGGCCTTGGCGGCGGTGAGCTGGCCGGTGGAGACGAGGGTCAGTCCGCAGCAGGCGCCGGGGCCGGCGATCTCGACGTCGCACCCGGCGGCGAACAGCACCTCGAGGGCGTCCCGCGGGATGTCCGGGGCCAGAGCGTCCGAGAAGGAGTCGACCCAGAGCAGCACCTTGGGACCGCCCGGGGCGACACCGCCGGTTCTCGGCGGCTTCCGCCGGCGGAACGGCGTCCTGGGCAGCGGCGGCAGCGACCGGCGGGTGTCCGCGCCCATCATCGTCATCATCGCTTTGCGCAGCACCGGAATCCGGCCGGCGAGGTTGACGAGCGGAGCCAGCGGCGCGGCCAGCCTGAGCCACTGCGGAAGCCGGCCCAGCGTGTAGTGGCTGAGCGGGCGCAAGCGCCCCTGGTAGGTCCGGTGCAGGGCCTCCGACTTGAACATCGCCATGTCGATGCCGGTGGGGCAGTCGCTCGCGCAGGCCTTGCAGCTCAGGCACAGGTCGAGGGCCTCGTGAACCTCGGGAGAGGCCCAGCCTCGCGTGACCACGCCGCCGTTGAGCATCTCCTGGAGCGTCCGCGCGCGGCCCCTCGTGGAGTCCTTCTCGTCCCGTGTCGCGGTGTAGGAGGGACACATGAAGCCGCCCTGTCCGCGGAGATCGGCCCGGCACTTGCCCACCCCGACGCATCGGTGGACGGAGTCGGTGATGTTCCCGCCGTCGTGCGCGAAGGCGAAGCCGTCAGCGGCACGGAGCTCGAGCGCCTGGGGACGGCGCAGGTCCGCGTCCAGCGGAGCCGGGCGGACGACGACCCCTGGGTTCATGAGGTCCTCGGGATCAAGGAGGGCCTTGAACGCCTCCATCGCCCGCAGCGCTTCGGGGCTGTACATGGTGGGCAGCAGCTCGGAGCGGGCGCGCCCGTCCCCGTGTTCCCCGGACAACGAGCCGCCGTGCTCGGCGGCCAGGGCCGCGGCGCGCTGGAGGAACCTGCGCATGAGCCCGCCCCCGTTCTCCAGGGGAAAGTCGATGCGGACGTGCACGCATCCGTCGCCGAAGTGGCCGTAGGCCAGTCCGGACACCCCCTCCTCGGCCATGAGGGCCTCGAGCCCGCGCAGGTAGTCTCCGAGTCTTTCCGGGGGGACGGCGGAGTCCTCCCAGCCCGGCCAGGCCTGATGGCCGTCGGCGGTGCGTCCGGCGAGGCCGGCGCCGTCGGCGCGGATCTGCCAGAGCCTGGTCGCCTCGGGACCCGCGGGCAGGACCACCCAGTCGGTCGCGCCGGACGCGGCGACGAGCTTGTGCGCCGCCTCGACCGCGTCGTGTGAGGTCGCGCCGCCGACCTCGGCCATCAGCCATCCCCCGCCCGCGGGCAGCGGCGGGACGCCGGCGCCGCCGTGCGCCCGGCGGACGACGTCGACGAGTTGTGCGTCCAGGCCTTCCAGCGCGAGTGGCTCGAAGGGGAGCAGGTGCGGCACATCGTCGGCGGCGGCGGCCATGTCGCTGTAGCCGAGGACAGACAAGGCCGGCGCCGACGCGCGCGGGACGAGCCTGACGGTGGCTTCCAGGAGGATTCCGCAGCTTCCTTCGGTGCCGGTGAGGGCGGCCGCGAGGTTGCGTCCGTTCTCCGGCAGCAGGTGCTCGAGCGAGTAGCCGGAGATCTGGCGTCCGAAGCGTCCGAACTCGGTGCGCAGCACGGCCATGTGCTCCGAGACGAAGGCGTCGAGACCGGGAACCGCGGTGAACGCGCCGGTTCCCGAGCCGGCGGTGACGACCTCGCCGCGGCCGGTCAGCCAGGTCATCGAGACCACGTTGTCGGCGGTACGTCCGTAGGAGAGACCGTGCGGACCGCAGGCGTTGTTGCCGATCATCCCGCCGATGGTGCAGCGGGAGGCGGTGGACGGATCGGGGCCGAACCGCAGCCCGAAGGGCAGGGCCGCGTCCTGGAGCGTGCTCAGGACGACCCCGGGCTCCACCACGGCCGTGGAGGACTCGGGGTCGATCGAGAGGACACGGTGCATGAACCGGGAGAAGTCGATGACGAGGCCGGGGCCCACGGCGTTGCCTGCGCAGGAGGTGCCGGCACCCCTGACGGTGACGGGAACGCGGTGCGCGCGGGCGATCCGGACGGCCGCCACCACGTCGTCCTTCGATCTGGGTGTGAGCACCGCCAGCGGGACGACCCGGTAGTTCGATGCGTCGGTCGCATAGAGCGCCGTGGTCAGGGACGAGTCGTCGACCAGGCCGCCGAGGCGCGCGCGAAGGCCGTCCAGGAACGCCTCGGCGTCGACCGAGGGACTGTCTGTTGCGTCTGTCGGGGTTGAGGCCATCTCCTGCTGTACTCCTGCTGTTGCTGCGCCTGGATGTGCTGGTGTCGGTGGGGAGGCACGCGGCGGGGTGGTTGTCCGCGGCGCGTCCGCGCGAGCCTGCGGCCGGGCCCGGACCGCGGCGGCTTCTCCGGGCTCGGCCGTCGCCGTCAGGGGAGAACGAGCCTCCTGGGCGTGTCGCCGGCGGCGTCCCGAAGCAGTCCAGGGTCCAGTCCCTGACCGGCGAGGGTGTCGATGAGCTGGTCGAGGGCCATGGGGGGCTGCGGGCTGTCGGGCTGTCCGGCGTCGGAGGCGAGGACCAGTCGTGGCCCCGCTGCCCGCGCGACGGCGGCCAGCCTGGAGGCTGTCATCCCCGGCTGGTGGAGGAGTTGGTACGCGGTGATCTCGACGTAGGCGCCCCTGCCGGCGAGTTCGGCGATCTCCGGCACGGCCATGTCGGGGACGGTGTAGGAGGGGTGCGTGAGCAGGAATCTGCTGATGCCCCGGTCGAGGGCCTGTTCCAGCAGCCACCCGCACTCCGCTCCGCTGAGATGCCCGGTGCACAGCACGGCATCGTGCTCGGCGATCAGGTCCAGGACGAGGCCGATGTTGTTCGCGGCCTCGTCGTCCGCGGACAGGACCGGGGGAACGGCCAGCACGGAGCGGTCCAGTCGCTGGTCCAGGTCCCCCAGCCGCGGCAGGTGGGCGCTCTCCTGGGTGTGGGCGTCCGCGGTGGGAAACCACACGACCCGGCCGCCCGTGGACAGAGCCGAGAGGACGGCCGCCGGGTTGATTCCGCCCACGGCACGGTTGAGGACGACTCCCCCGACGACGTCCAGCCCCGAGGAGCGGTGCAGGGCACTGGCCCGGCCCACGGTGGACTCGTGGTGCGCCTTCAGGACGAAGCCGCTGTAACCCGCGGCGGCGTAGCTCGCGCCGATCTGGTCGTCGTAGCCGATCCGTTCCAGCACGTCGGGGGCGGCATGGACATGGACGTCAAACACGCGTCTGCTCCCGTTCGGGGATGTGGTGGGCGCCGAGCGCGGCGGCCAGAAACCCGGTCCGGGACTCCGCGAGCACGGGGACGTCCTGGCGCAGTCGGCGCAGGGCCGTCATGTCGAGTTCGGCCACGGCGGTCCCCGGCCGGTCTCCGAGGCGGGCGAGCACGCCGCCGTCGGGGCCCAGGACGCGTGAGCCGCCCCAGAACCGGTTTCCCTCGTCCGTGCCGCAACGGTTGACGAAGACGACGTAGCACTGCAGCAGCACGGCGGCGTGCTCCAGGATCACCTCCCAGGTGCGGCGGATTCCCGTGGGGTCGGCGCCCTCCATGCTGGCCACGGGTACGACGAGTACCTCGGCTCCGCCGTGGGCGGCCAGCCAGGGGACGACGGGGTGCCACATGTCGTTGCAGATGGCGGTGGCGATGGTGGCGGTGCCGATGTCGGCGGTCGGCAGTTCGGTGCCGGGCTGGAACGTCAGGTGCTCGTTCCACGGCGCGTACGAGACGGGATGCAGCTTGCGCTGAAGGTGCCGGACGCCTGTCACGGGGTCGGTCAGGAGGTAGGTGTTCCAGGGCAGACCGGAGTCGTTTCGCTCGGCGAAGCCCACCGCGACCCCTTGCGAGGTGAGTCCCGCGAGCCGGGGGTCGTCGCTCGTGAACAGGTCCGACTCGCTGTGGGGGGTGAATCCGTAGCCGTTGACGGACAGCTCCGGGGTGAGGGCGAGGTCGACCGGGCCGAGGCCGGCGCGCAGTTCGGCGATGTGGGCGAGGTTGTCCTCCACGGCGCCGAAGACCGGCGCGGTCTGGAGGAGTCCGACGCGCAGCGTCCCGGACGCGGGCCCGCTCGTCACTTCAGCTTGTTGTCGCTGAGCCACTGGCTTGCGACCTCCTCGGGAGTCTTGCCGTCGACGTCGATCCGTGCGTTGAGTTTCTGCAGCTGGGACGTGGTGAGCAGCTTGCTCACCGGGGCCATCACCGTCGATATGTCCGGATTCTTGTGCAGGACGGCGCCTCGTACGTCGAGCGAGAGGTTGTAGGGCGGGAAGTATTTCTTGTCGTCCTTCAGGACGGTCAGCCCGAGGGCGGAGATCCTGCCGTCGGTGGCGAAGACCTCACCGAAGTCGCAGGGGTTGCCCTTGGCGACGGCGTTGTAGATCGGCCCTTCCGCGAGCTCGGCCACCTTGTCCTTGGGGAGCCGGAAGCCGTAGGTCTTCTGCAGCCCGGGCCACCCGTCGTCGCGGCCGAAGAACTCCGAGGCGCCGCAGAAGCCGGCGCTTCCGGGGTCTGCCGCGGCGAGCCTGGCGTAGTCGGACAGGGTGGAGACATGGAGCTTCTTCGCCGTCTGCGTCTTCGCCGCGACCGCGTAGGTGTTGTTCGCCGCCGCGGGCGGCAGCCACACCACGTCGTTCCTGGCCTTGTCCATGGCGCTGAGCTTCCGGTACAGGGTCTGCGGGTCGGTGACGGCCTCCTTCTGCTGCAGGGCCAGCCAGCCGGAACCGGTGTACTCCCAGTACATGTCGACCGCGCCGCTGGTCAGTGCCGCGCGGACGGCGTTGGTTCCGCTCATGCCGCACGTGCGCTTGACCTTCGCTCCCTGTGACTCGAGCCGCTGGGCGGTGATCTCACACAAGAGCAGCTGCTCGGTGAAGTTCTTGGAAGCGACATTCAGGGTGACGCCCTTGAGGGGGCCGTCCTCGGCGGGGCCGCCGCCTCGGCCGGGGGGACTGCTGGTGAGGGCGCAGCCACTGCTCAGCGCGGCGCACAGCAGGGCTACGGCCGCGGGCATGACCTTGCGCATGCGAAACACCTCCTACGGTGAGGAACGGGGGTCGGGGGTTACGGGAGCGAGCTCGGTCTCAGATGCCGCGCGGGCGCAGCACACGCTCGGCCAGGCCGGCCAGCCAGTCGACGGTCAGGGCCAGGGCCATCGTGAGGGCGCTGCCGACGATGAGCACCGGCATCCGGTCGAGGGCGATGCCGGAGGAGATGACGGAGCCGAGGCCTCCGGCGTTGGTGAACGCCGCGAGGGTGGCCACGCCGACGTTCAGGATCAGTGCCACGCGGATGCCGGCCAGCATCACCGGGACGGCCAGGGGCAGTTCGATGGTGCGCAGCACCTCCGCGGCACTCATCCCCATTCCGCGGCCCGCGTCGATCAGCGCGGGGTCGACCTGCCGGATCCCCACCATGGTGTTGCGCAGCACGGGAAGGAGGGCGTACAGCACCAGCGCCACCACCGCCATCCAGAAGCCCACGCCGAAGATCATGGCCAGCACGACCAGCACTCCGATGGACGGCACCGCCTGGCTGGCGTTGGCCGCCGCGAGCACGATCGCGCCGGCCCTCTTGGTGCGGGGCCTGGTCAGGAGCACTCCCAGGGGGACGCCGATCGCGATGGTCAGGACCGTCGACGCGACGACGAGCTGAACGTGCTCCCAGAGCGCGGTCAGGACGACGTCGGGTGCCAGACTGCGCGCCTCGATGGAGTCCATGTGGAGGGAGTGGACATAGGCCCAGACGACGCCCAGCAGGACCAGCACGACCAGTGGCAGGGCCCATGTGCTGGAGCGGGGCGTGCCGGGTGCGGGGACTTCCTCGACTGCCGCGCTGCTCATGACAGCACCTTCGTCGGCTGAGCGGCGCAGGTGAGCAGGGTCTGGAGATCCAGGCAGCGGCTGCCGCCCCCGGCGACGTCGACCTTGATGCCCTCCGCGCCGGAGGCCAGCACGAGTTCGAGCGCCCTGTGGACGGTCTCGGCGGCATCGACCGGAACCACGTTCGCCGTGCCGGGCAGGTCGGCGGGGGACGACTCGACGACGTCCGAGACCGTCAGGAGGGACAGCCTGCGGACCGATGCGCCCGAGCCGACGAAGTCGCGGACGAAGTCGTCGGCGGGATCGCTCAGGATCGCCAACGGCGTGTCGAACTGGGCCAGGCGGGAGCCGGGGCCGAAGACGGCGATGCGGTCGCCCAGTCGCAGTGCCTCGTCGATGTCGTGAGTGACCATCACGATCGTCTTGCGGATACGGGTCTGGAGTTGCAGGAACTCCGCCTGCAGCTTCTCCCGCACGATGGGGTCGACGGCGCCGAACGGTTCGTCCATCAGCATCACCGGCGGGTCCGCGGCGAGGGCCCGGGCCACACCGACCCGCTGCTGCTGTCCGCCGGAGAGCTGCTTGGGGTACCGGCCGGCGTAGACGGCCGGATCGAGCCCGACCAGCTCCAGCAGTTCCTCCGCCCGCCGATGACGCTCCGACTTCTTCGCCCCGAGCATCTTGGGCACCAGAGCGACGTTGTCGGCGATGGTCAGGTGGGGCAGCAGGCCGATCTGCTGGATGACGTAGCCGATGCCGCGGCGCAGACTGTCCACGTCGGCGTGGGTGACGTCCTTGCCGTCGATGAAGATCCGTCCCCGGGTCGGCTCGACCAGGCGGTTGATCATTCGCAGAGTGGTGGTCTTGCCGCATCCGGACGGGCCGACCAGGACGACGAACTCTCCTCGCCCGATCTCCATCGACAGCTCCGAGACGGCTGCCTCGGCCTGACCTGGGTACTGTTTCGAGACGCCGTCAAGGAAGATCATGGCGTCCTGGCTCGGGGCGGGCCTATCTGACATTCAGTCCTCGCAGAGCGGTGATCTTGGCTATCACGATGAACAACAGGTCGAGAATCAGAGCGACGAGTACCACTCCGATCACTCCCGAGAGGGCTTCCTCCAGGGCGTTCGCTCCCCCGATGCGCTCCAGGCCCCGGAAGATCTCCTGGCCCAGGCCGGGGCCGTGCACGACGGCTCCGATGGCCGCCGTCGCGACCAGCATGATCGTCGCCGTCCGGATCCCGTTGAGGATGACGGGCCAGGCAAGAGGCAGGACGACGGTGCGCATCCTGCGGCCCGCGCTCATGCCGAGGCCGCGTGCGGCCTCGACGACGGCGGGGTCGACCGCCTCGATGCCGGTGACCGTGTTGCGCAGGATCGGGAAGACGCCGTAGACGGCGAGGGCCACGATCGTCGGTGCGACGCCGAGCCCCAGGAGCGGGATCATGAGGGCGAACAAGGCGAAGGACGGGATGGTCAGCAGGGTTCCCGTCAGGGACAGCAGCGCGTGCCGCAGACGCGGGGCGGACTGGGTGAGGAGGGCGAGCCCGATCCCGATGACGGCGGAGATCCCGACGCTGACCAGCACGAGTTCGATGTGCTGCTCCGTCAGGAACAACAGCAGGTCGGCGTTGTCGGTCATATAGGCGACGAGTCTCATCGGCCGGCCGGGCCTTTCCGGTCACGGCGCGAGGCCGCGGCCAGGAGCGGCCGGCGCGGGCCGGTGGCGCCGGACTCGGTGAGCGGTTGGGCTGGATGTTCCATGGTTGTCGTCCTGGGCTCTGGTCGATGGGTGTCTGTGGTCGTCCCGCGAGGGACGGGTACCGGCGGGTGCCGGCGGCCGTTCAGGGATCGCCCGGGTCGGCGCCGGAGCGCACGTCGGAGCAGAGGGAGGCCTGCAGGGCCTGCACCGTCGAGAGCAGGTGGCCGGCGAACGCCTTGATGCGCGGCTCGATCCGGAACGCCGGGCCGGAGATGTTCACCGCGGCGTCGATCCGGCCGGAGAAGCCCCGCACCGGCACCCCTATGCCCAGCAGTTCCGGATCGAAGATCCGGTTCGCCACCGTGTATCCCCGTTCCCGGGCCTGCTGTACGCGAGCCAGGAACTCGCGGGCTGCGCGAGGCGAGACCCCGTCCTCCCGCTGGACCATGGCGAGGATGTGCTCGTCGTCGTGGTCGAGCAACAGGGCCATGCCACTGGAACTCTTGTGCACGGGCACCGTGCGGCCCACCCAGTCCACGGCCTCGATCGAGCGTCGCGAGCTCTCCGAGTGCACGGTGAGCACCTCGCCGTCGCTGAGAACGGTCAGGTAGCTGCGCTCCCGCACGGTCTCGGACAGTCTGAGCAGCAACGGGGCCGCGAGTGTGGTCAGCCGCTGGTCTCCCGCGCGCACCGCCAGCGCGAACAGGCGCCAGCTCAGCTCGTACCGGCCCGAGGGGCGCCTGGCGATCAGACCTGCCTCGAGCAGACTCCTCAGCTGCCGGGAGACCACGGACTTCTCCCGCCCCAGTGCCCTGGCCACGTCCGCGACGCTCATTCCGTCCGGGAACGCGGCAGGGTCGGCCGAGGAGAGTGCGTCCAGTATCGCCATCACCCGCGAAGCGCCGCTCTGCGCCGCGGGACCACGCTTCTGCTCCAGAACCATCCCGGCACCTTAGAAACAGGTTGTGAAACACGCAACGGCGTGTTGCATGTTCTGCATCACAGGGCGGCGGGGCGCCCGCTGCGCGGTCGCGGTCAGGCCGAGACGCTTCGGTCCGGAGCGACGCGGGCGTTGAAGGCCTCGTCGAAGAAGTCCCTCAGGCGGTCGCACAGGAGCAGGAACTCAGGGTGGTCGCTGTACATGAAGTCGTTGTGCCGCCCGTCGACCGTGTAGAGGGTCTTGGGTGAAGCGGCGGAGGCGTACAGGGACAGAGCCTCGTCGTAGGGGTGCAGCGTGTTGCGCTCGCCGTGGGCGATGAACAGCGGTGTGGGCGAGAGGCCGGCCACCACGCTCTCGACCTTCAGGTCCATGATGGACTCGGTGAACTGCAGCCGCGTCGGGTGCCCGAAGCCGTAGACCTGGGCCAGCTCCTTCTGGACGTAGTCATCGGTCGCGGGGTCCAGCGGGTAGTGGACAAAGGTGTCCGCGAGCTTGGACTCGCCCTGGAGGACCCGGCGCACCCGGTCCTCCCGCACCTCGTCGACGATCTTCAGATACTCGTCGTAGGTGTGGATGGACTTCAGCCAGCGCTCCCCGTCGTAGAAGCCGTTCAGGGCGGCCACGCCGGCGACATCGCCACCCTTCTCGGCGGCGAGGACGACGTTCGCGGCCCCCATGCCCCAGCCGACGAGGCCGACACGGCGGGGGTCGACGTCCTCCTGTGCGCGGATGAACGTCACGGCGTTGCGCACGTCCTGGACCTGCTCCTCGATGAGGACCCGGCCCTTCTCGCCCTCGCTGTCGGCCATGCCCCGGTAGTCGAAGCCCAGGCAGACGAACCCGCGCTCGGTCATCCGACCGGCGAACATCTTCGGGTAGAACTCGTTGAACCCCTGGTAGCCGGAGTTGATGACCAGGGCCGGGTGCTGCCCGCCCTCCGGCAGATCGTCGGGGTAGTAGACGGTGGCCTTGAGGCGGCTGCCCTCGCTGTAGAAAGTCGTTTCCTTCTCGATCACCGCGGTGCTCCTTGCGCTTGGTGCGTTCGACGGGTTCACCTTCGGCATACGATGCAGTGAGCGCAATGACACGATGCGTTTTCTGCAACCTCCGGGTGTCCGGCACCACTTCGGGCTTCGGGTGTTCCGGATGAGGTGGGTGCGCCGGGCATGCCGCCCTCCGGCCCGGTGCGTTCCCTCGGCCGGTCGCACCGGAGCGGCCGTGGCCCGGGTGGGGCGCACCCGCGACGGATCTCGGAGCACGCACGTACCGCAGGTGGACGCGTTCATCCATGCGCTGGTGTTCCGGCGGCATCGCGGCACTCTGAACAGCGTTCGACATCACGAACGACGGCTGCGGCGCAGTCGGTCTCGGTACCGGCGTCTATCGTCGTCCTGCTCGACACCCTGTGAAGCACCAGAGGAGAACCCTCCGTTGACCTCCCACTCCGACACCGGCAGCTACTACACCCGGATCGACGCGTCCCGCTACAAGCCCACGGCGCACGCCGGTGGCGCCTGGGACCCGGACGAGCAGCACTTCAGCCCGCTCGGCGGCCTCGTGGCCCACGCCGTGGACCGTCACGTGGCCGCGCGCCCCGACGGCGGTCGGCTGCTGCCCGCCCGGATCAGCTACGACATTCTCGGCCGCCTCGCCCTCGACGAGTGCGAGATCGAGGTAGAGACCGTCCGGCCCGGCCGCACCATCGAACTCCTCGAAGCCACCGTCCGCATCGCCGACCGTCCGGTGGTCAGGGCCCGCGTCTGGCTCCTCGCCGCCCTCGACACCTCGGCCGTCGCCGGTGACCCCGCCGAGCGGCTCACCCCACCGGAGCGACTCGCCCCCTGGCCGATGAGCGAGCTGTGGCCCGGCGGTTACATCGCCTCCCTCGACGTCCGGCCCCTCACGCCGCCGCGGCCCGGCCGCACCACCGCCTGGGTGTCCACCCCGCTCTCCCTGGTGGCCGGCGAGACCAGCAGCCCGCTCGCGTCCTACCTCGCCCTGGTGGACACGGCCAACGGCATCGCCGTACGGCAGCCGCCCACCGCGTGGATGTTCCCCAACGTCGACCTGACCGTCCACCTCCACCGGCAGCCCGTGGGCGACTGGACCGGCCTGGACACCACCGTCACCTTCGGCCCCACCGGCCAGGGCCTCACCAGCACCGTCCTGCACGACACCACCGGCCCGGTGGGCCACGCCCAGCAGATACTCACCGTCCGCCCCCTGGCCCACTGACCGGCTGTTGCGTCCGTCTCCGGCCACGGGACCGGTCCGGGTTCGAAGGAGCGGCGGGCGGCAGCCCGAAGGGCGGCCCGTTCGCCTGCCCGGCGTTCCGAGCGCGGCCCGGCGCGCCGGGCGGTCACCCCGCCCCGACGCGGATCAGTGCCCCCGCGAGGGACAGGTGGGCGCCGGACTGTGCGAGGGGGGAAACGGTCACGTCCACGAAGGTGAGGCTGCGTGCGGGGGTGGGCGGCCCCGCCAGCCAGTAGGGCACGGAGCCGGGTGTGACGGTGACGGTGCGCTCGGCCGGGAGCGGGGTGCCGCCGAGGGCCGTGAGCGTGCCGGACAGCGAGCGGACGTAGAGCGTCACCTCGTTGTCTTCGCCCCGGCCCTCGAGCGTGGACGTGCTACCGGCTCCCGTCCGCAGCCGCATCACCGCGCGGCCCCGGCCCACGGTCATGTCGAGGCTGACGACGTCCACCGACCGCGCGGTGAACTTCAGCGACTCGACAGCGCCGGCCCCCGTGCGTACGACGACGACGCCGCGGAACACGGCGGCCCGCAGTACGAGTCGGTCGGCGCGCACCGTCCAGGGGACCTCCGCGGGGCGAACGGCCGGCTGCTCGGCCGGCGGTGCGCCGGAGGGCGAGGGCGAGGTGCCCGTCACCGCCGGCGTGGAACTCCCGGACGCCTGCGCCTCGGGCGCGGGGGTCGCCACGTCGGCATCGGAGATCGCCGGCCAGGAACCGGCCGGGCTGGGGACCGTGCTCCTGGGGGCCGGTGTGATGCCGGGTGACGGCGGTGGGGTGAGCCCGGGTGCCGGCAGGCCGCTCACCACTGCCATGGGAGTGCCCGTCCCGCCGGGGGTGGCGAACGGAGCCACCGGCGAGGGCCAGGGGGCGGGAAGGTGCAGGGCCAACGGCACGGTGGCCAGGGCGAGCGCGCGGGCGACGGGCCGTGGCGTCCGGCCGGACGCCAGACCGAAGAACGGCCGGACAGGGCCCGGCCGGCGGGGTGCGGGGCCGTGACGGTGCGTGTCCCGGGGGGCGCGGTCAGGTGCCACGTCGGCTCTCTCCCGACGGCACGGTCGTGGACTCCTGGTGCGCGGTGACCGGGGGCGGTTCGGTCGCGGTGGGCGGTTCGGTGTCGTCGGGCGGGATCCAGGAGCAGGCGAGACTGCCGCCGACCAGGCCGCTGATCAGCCCGAGGAACAGGCCGCCGAGGTTGGCGACGGAAAAGGAGACGAGGGTGAGCAGCAGCGTGCTGATCCCCGCGAACACGCGAAGATGGGGGCGGGACCAGAGGGTGAGGCCCAGGACGACGAGCAGGGTTCCGATGACCAGGGATCCGGCGCCGGATGTGGTCGACAGGGCCAGCGGGATTCTGCCCAGGTTCAGGTCGGCGTACGGCCAGTACAGGATGGGCAGGCCCGCCGCCGACGTGAACAGCCCGGCCCAGAAGGGGCGTTCGCCGCGCCAGGTTCTGAATGCGCGCCGGGCGCGCGCCACGAGGACACGCGGGCGGGGGCGTGGGCCGGAGTGCGCTCGCGGGCGTCCGGTGGGGCGGTGAGGGATCACGTACCGTCCTGGTCAGCGGTGCCGCGTGCACGGAGAGCCGAGTGGGGTGGACGCCGGGCCCACCGCGAGTGTTCCCGCCGGGGTCAGGAGCAGCGGGGTCAGAAGCATGCCTGGTGGCCCTTCTCGAACTTCAGGTGCAGGCCGGGGATGGTGAACGTGCCGGCGGAGACGGCGACCGCGGTCAGGCGCACATGGGTCAACGTGGTCGACACGGCCTGCTGCCCGACTCCGTTGGGGTCGAAGAACCGCGAGTTCCTGTCACCCGGGTCGACCGGCCCCTTGGTGATCGCGCCCTGCGCCACGCCGATGTCGACGTCCTGGAAGTCCGCCTGCCCGACCGTCTCGCTCGTCGCGTCGATGAACATGTTCGACGCCGTGGCGGGACGCTCGTCGCCGCCGGTGAGCTTCAAGGTGAGCGGGCCCAGCGGCGGAAGGTCGATCGGTACGGACTGGCACAGTCCGCTGATCGTCGCATGCCGGGCACCGGTGACCATGACCGGCACCCGCTCGCCCTTCTTGGTCACGTCCACGATGACGTAGGAACTGAACCCGCGTACGGTCAGGGTGTCCACGCTGATCTGGAACCGCTGGCCGGAGATGAGGAACGACGCGGCGAGTGCTCCCTGGGCCATGGCGATGCCGAGAGCGGCGCAGGCCGCGACGCTGGGAGTCAGGATGAGCGCGAAGCGTCGCCACCGGGTTCTGCCGGCACGATGCGACATCCTGTCTCCTTCGCTACACCACCCGCAACTTGCCGGTTCCAGGCACCGCAGACATCTGTTGCCCAGTGACGGATCCTAGGCTTGCGGGCAGGTCGATCCCCTGCACGTCAGGCCCGGCGTACGGGTGATGCCGCTCCCACCGGGCCCTTCGGGCCGCGGGTGCGGGTCCGGACGAGTGACGGGCGGCTTCCCCGCGGGACGTGACGGCGGCCGGGTTCCTGGAGCTCCCGCGCGTCGCCGAAGGAGCTCGGGGGCAACGCTTCTCGGAAGGGCGGGCGCCCTGTGCACGGCGGCGGCCTGCCCCGGAATCGTCCGGGGCGGCCGCCGCGGTGGTACGGGAACGGTGGCCCGTCAGGACACGGTGCAGCCGGCACCGTTGAGAGTGAAGGCGGTGGGTGAGGTGGTGCCGGAGCCCGTCCCCTGGAATCCGAAGCTGGTGGAACCGCCGGGCGGGATGGTCCCGTTGTAGCCCAGGTCGGTGGCGGTCACGGTCGCGCCGGACTGGGTGGCGTCGGCGTTCCAGGCGCTGGTGATCTTCTGGTCGGCGGGGAAGGTCCATGTGAGCGACCAGCCGTTGACGGAACCGCTGCCCGTGTTGCGCACGGTCACATCCGCGGTGAAGCCGCCGTTCCAGGCGCTGGCGACCTTGTAGGTGACGGAGCAGGAGGCGCCGGCCGGCGTCGTGGGCGGGGTGGTCGTCGGCGGGGGCGTGGTGGGCGGGGTGGTGGTCGGCGGGGGCGTCGTCGGTGGGGTGGTCACGGGCGGGGTCGGGTCCGAGGATCCGGCGGAGGCCAGCGCGTACGCCCCGTCCGGCAGGAAGGTGCCCGCGGCGCCGGCACAGCCGTCCGCCTCACCCGGCGGCTTCACCCAGAGGAAGGCGTCGATCGCCGGGTCCCCGGTGTCGGCCGTGGGGTAGTCGCCGATCGCCCGGCCGGACGGGTCGCACCATGCCCCGCCGGGGGCGGGGCCGTTGCCGTTGCGGCTGGTGTCCACCACGGCGTGCAGATCGGCCGGATTGCCCAGCGCGGCCAGCACGTTCTTGGCGTAGCTGACCTCGTTCGCCGTGGTGTTGAAGTTGGAGACGTTGGTGAAGAGGCCGTCGGCGTTGGTCAGGATGCCGGCGCTGCGCAGTCGGCCCGCCTGGTCCGAGGCGCTGTTCCAGGCGGAGTGGCCGCCGTCCAGGTAGACCATGGCGTCGGGTGAGGCGGCGTGGATGGTGGCCGCCGCCCGGGAGAGCGAGGCGAATCGGTCGGCCTGCTGCTGTGCGGAGAGGCAGGTGGTCAGGGCGATGGAGTCGGGCTCCAGGATGATGATCGACCGGCCGCTGCCCAGCCCGGCGGCGAACTCGCGTACCCAGGTGTCGTACGAGGCCAGGTCCGGCGCGCCGCCGGCGGAGGCACCGCCGCAGTCGCGGTTGGGGATCTCGTAGACGGCGAGTACGGGCACCTGTCCGGCGGCGGCAGCGGCTGTGGTGACGGCTCTGACGTCGTCGGTGACGGTGGAGGGGCGGTAGTCGGAGAACCAGATGGCCTGCGGCTGGGAGGCGATCCGCCGGGAGATGACCGGCTGGCGGGAGTCGCCGGGATGGGCGGCGACCCACCGGGCGACCTGGGAGTCGGGGTCCTTGTAGAACTGGGTGCCGGCGGGGATGCTGCCCTGCACCGCGGCGCCCGCGGTGACCTTGGTGCCCAGCGCGATACCGGCGGCGGCCAGGCCCGCGGCCAGGCCGATCGCCGTGGCCCTGCGCAGCCGCGACCCGCGCGCGGGGGCGGCCGCCCCGGCGGGGTGTGGGGTGCGGATGAGGGGTGTCACAGTCGTCCTCCGTGCTCTCGGGTGAGGGCCCTCGGGAGTGAGGGTGGGCTGCGGCCATCATGGGAGCGCTCCCGCAACTGCCGGGCCGAGCCTAGCCAGCTTGACGTGGGCACGTAATCCTTGAGCGGGGTGCATTTTTGGCCATCATGGGAGCGCTCCCGCCTTACGGAGAGGCGACGGGGTCGCCGTCATGGCGCACCTGGCGGCCGCGACGCCGTCGGCCGTCCTCGCGCCGCAGCCGGCGCCCCCCGGACGGGGGCCGCCGGCTTCCGCCAGGGCCGCTCGGGCCTCAGCGACCGCGCCGGATCATGTCGAGGTCGACGGCGTCGGCCATCACCTGGTAGCCCGGGTCGCCCGGGTGCAGGTGGTCGCCCGAGTCGTAGGCCGGGAGCATGGACGACGGGTCGGCGGGGTCGCGGACCGCCTTGTCGAAGTCGATGACGCCGTCGAACGCGCCGCTGGTGCGGATCCAGTGGTTCACGGCCAGGCGCTGCCGCTCGCCGTAGGCGCTGCCGTAGTCGCCGCCGAAGCGGCCGTTGGAACCCATGAAAGGCGTCAGCGTGCCGCCGTAGATCTTCAGTCCGCGGGCGTGCGCCCGGTCGATGATCTCCTGGTAGCCGGAGATCAGGGACGGCGCGCTCGCGCCGGCCGCGCCGATGTCGTTGATCCCCTCCAGCAGGATCACGGACTTGACGCCGCTCCGGCCGAGCACGTCACGGTCCAGGCGGTGCAGGGCGCTGATCCCGTAGTAGACCGGGACACGGTCGACCAGCACCTCGTTGCCGCTGATGGCGGCGTTGGCCACGGCGGGAACGGATCCGGGCAGTGCCGACAGACGCCGGACCAGGTAGTCGGGCCAGCGGTGGTCGGTGTTCAGGGTGGAGGCGGCGCCGTCGGTGATGGAGTCGCCGAGGGTGACGACGGTGCCGTCGGCGCCCCGGTTGCGCACCACTTCGACGCCGTCGACCAGCATCATGCAGGTCATGGACGTCGGGTAGCCCGAGCCGTCACCGCTGCCGGCGTGGTCCCCGGCGGCGGACAGGAAGCTGTGCTGCATGCCGAGGCGGTGGTTGGTGACGGGCCCGGTGGAGCCCGGCACGTAGACGCTCACCGACAGGTGCGCGAGCTCCTCGACGCTCAGGTTCACCGGATCGCTGAACCGCTCCGCCCCGGCCGGCACGTCGACGGACTTCCTGCCGGAGAAGGTCAGTTCGCGCAGCGTGCCGGGCTCGAGGGAGGCGCCGCTGCTCTGACGGGCGACGGTGGCGTGGCCGACGTGCAGTGCGCTCGTCCCGAAGGAGTTGCTCAGCCGCACGCGGATGCGGCCCCCGGCCGCCCCGGTGGTGACGACGTTGCGGACGGTCCGGTCGGTCAGACCCTCGGCGCTGGGGCAGGTGGATTGCGAGGTGATGCCCTGTACCGGGCTGCCGGCCCAGGCCGTGGCCCACGGGCCGGCGGCGACCCCGGACGCGGCCGGGGAAGGGACGGCCCCGGTGAGCGAAGCGCCCGTGGCGAGCAGGGCCGAAAGGGCGACGACGGCGGTGCGTGCGCGCGGTCTGGTCATGAAGCCTCCTGTCCGGTACCGGCGTTGATTCTCGCGGTCGCGCACGTGCGATGGGGACGGGGAAGGGCCGGGCATCGGCACCTGAGAATTGAACATCAAGGGTTCACATTTGATTGCCTACGGTGTTCGACAAGCTGGTGTGCGCTCACATCAACAGTCCCTGTCCGGTGCGGACTTCGCAGTGACACAGGTCGGTCGCGCCCGCGCCGCCCCGGGGGGAGCGCGACAGGGCGGACGAATCCGGCGCACCCGAGGATGTTCGCTTCACAGAAAACGAACAGGAGTCATCGGTGGGGGAAGAGGTGCGGACGCCGGCCGAGGAGGGCGGGCGAAAGCCGCGCGAGCGACGGGAGCGGATCAAGGGCCGTGTCGTGGACGAGGGCTTCGTCCGCATCGAGCAACTCGCCGAGGAGCTGGGCGTGACGCCGATGACCATCCGGCGCGACCTGGACCACCTGCAGAGCAAGGGATGGCCGCGCAAGGTGCGCGGCGGGGCGACGGCGCAGCCGTCGACGGCGTTCCACGGGGATGTCCGCCACCGCACACGGGCCATGGCGGAGGAGAAGGAGGCGCTCGCCCGCACCGCGCTGCCCCTGGTCAAGCCCGGACAGTCGGTCATCGTCGACGACAGCCACCACGGCGCTCGCCCTCGCCCGGCTGCTCACACAGCGCGCGCCGCTGACGGTCATCACCAACTTCGTGCCCGCGACCCAGGTCCTCGCCGGCAGCCCGGGCATCGAGCTCATCTCGCTCGGCGGCACCTACTTCCCCGCCTACGACGCCTTCCTCGGTGTGCGCACCGTCGACGCCGCGGCCAGCCTCCACGCCGACCTGCTCTTCGCCTCCACGACGGCCATCACCCGCGGCCACTGCTACCACCAGTCGCAGGAGACGGTGGCGGTGAAGCGGGCCCTCATGGCCGCCTGCCACCGCAAGGTCCTCCTGGTGGACCACACCAAGTTCCGGCGCCGCGGGCTCTACCAACTGGCCCCCGTCAGGGCGTTCGACCTCGTCGTCGTCGACCCCGGCATCCCCCCGGCCGACCTCGACGCGCTCCAGGCCCAGGGCGTGGACGTCATCGTCGCCGGCCGGGAGTGACGGGCCCCGGTCTCCGGTGGACGAGGTGTCCGCTCCGCAGGGCCGGGATCGATTGTCAGTGGTGGGTGGAACGATCGGAGCATCGACTCGGAACGAAAGAGGGGGAGCCGTCATGTCCGGAACCCAGAACTACATCAACCACGTTGCTCTCGTGCTGGACGCCAGTTCGTCCATGTCCCACCTGAGCCGCACGGTGGTCGACGTCGCCGACCGGCAGATCGCCTACCTGGCCCGCCGATCGAGGGAACTGGACCAGGAGACCCGCGTCACGGTGTACGTCTTCGCCGACAAGGTGGAGTGCGTCATCTACGACAAGGACGTGCTGAGGATGCCGTCGCTGAAGCAGCTGTACCGGGTCGGTGGGATGACCGCTCTGCTGGCGGCCGCACTGAAGTCGCAGCGGGAGCTGGCACAGACCGCTCAACTCTACGGGGACCACAGCTTCCTGACGTTCATACTCACCGACGGCCAGGAGAACGCGAGCCACCGCTGCCCGGACGCCCCCGCCAGGGATCCGCGTGAACTGGTCGAGGCCGTGGCCGAGATGATCAAGACGCAGGAGGACAACTGGACGCTGGCCGTGCTGGTGCCGGACCAGATGGGCAAGCGCGAGGCCGTGCAGTGCGGTTTCCCGAAGGACAACGTCGCCATCTGGGACGCCACCAGCACCCAGGGTCTGGAGGAGGCCGGGCAGGTCATCCAGCTGGCCACCGAGAAGTTCATGGTGGGCCGCACCAAGGGCATCCGGGGATCGCGGGCGGTGTTCTCCACGAGTGCGGACGCGGTCAACAGGGACACCATCGAGGCGGCCGGCCTCACCCCGTTGAACCCGTCGGACTACCAGCTGCTCGCGGTGGATCGTGACGCGGCGATCCGCGACTGGGTCGTCGAGCGCGGGCACACCTACCGTACCGGGGGCGCGTTCTACCAGCTGAGCAAGTCGGAGAAGATCCAGGCCCGCAAGCAGATCGCGGTGCTGGAGAAGAAGACGGACCGGGTGTACACGGGACCGGAGGCCCGCGCCCTGCTCGGCCTGCCGGACGTGGAGGTGCGCGTCAGGCCGGACCACAACGACGACTTCACCATCTTCGTGCAGAGCACCAGCGTGAACCGCAAGCTGGTTCCTCACACACGGCTGCTGCTGATGCTCTGACACCCAGTGGGCGTCGCTCGCCCGCCGTGCTCGCCGGCCCGATGATCGTGGTGCGGGTGGGCCCGGTGTTCCTCCGCCCCGCCGACATCAAGGACGCCTACCCCAGGGACCGGAGCCTGGTCACGCTGTCGGCGAGGGTACGACGGCAGAAGGCGAGATGGTCGCCGCCGTAGCCGCGGGGGCCGCACTCTATGACGAGCAGCAGCCCGAGATAGAGATGGTAGAGGGCGAGCCGGTGGTGGAACGCGGGGCCGAAGTCCAGGCTTCCTCCGGCCTCGGTGTAGCCCGCGACGAGGTCGCTGTCCGGACCGGTGTCGCCGCCGAAGGCCAGGGAGACCAGTTCGGCCGCGGGATCGCCCCAGAACGCCCGCTCGTGGTCGATGAGACCGGTGATCCGGGTGTTCGTCCCGTCGTCGGCGAGGTGGACGAAGATGTTGCCCGGCCACAGGTCGAAGTGGACCAGCCGTGGTTCGGTGACCTCGTCGAGGGCGTACCCGCCTTCGGCGACCAGTTCGCGTATGTCCTCGGGGGACACTCCGAGCGCGGACTGCCAGTGCTCGGCGTCGTCCAGCAGCGCGTTCACCATGGCGGTGAACGCCGTCCGCCAGTCGGCGGCGGACAGCGCGGACTCGGCGGCCGGGTATCCGAACCGCCCGTCCTCCGGCGCCAGGGTGTGCAGCCGTGCGGTGATCGCGCCCAACTCACGGCGCAGCGCCGCCTGGACGGTGGGTGCCAGGCTGTCGGTCGCCTTGTCCCAAGGGGTGCCCGCCAAGTGGGAGAGGACGAGGAACTCCTTGCCCGCGTGCAGCAGGGAGGGGCCCGGCACCGCGCCGTCCGGCAGACCGGCGATGCGCCGGTAGACCATCGCCTCCGTGCCGAGGATGCCCAGTTCGTAGCGCAGGACCTCGACGTCGACGGGCGGGGCGATCTTGACCACGGCGGCCCGGCCGTCGTCCAGCGTGACGCGATAGGCGGTGTTGAACCAGCCGTCGGCCAGTTCGGCCTCCAGGCGGCACCCGATGCCGGAGGAGGCACGCAGCATGGAGTCGAGTTCGTCGGGGGTCACGCTGCGCTTGGTCTGACTCTGCATGAGGCACGCCTTCGGACACGAGACATGGAAGCGCTCCCATCGTGCCGGTCGCCCGCGGTCCCGTCCAGTGGCACCGGGGCGCGTCCTGATCGGTGGGCGGTCTTATCGGATTGCCGCCGATCGGCCCGGTCGGATAGGAAGCCTGCATGCTGAAGGGCGACAAGGTCGGGCTCAGGGCCCGGCACGAGGAAGACATCCCGGTCCTGCGGGCCGAGCTCTACGACGACGTGGTCAACGCCTCGCGGGCCGAAAGCGGACCGTGGCGGCCGATCTCGCCCGGCACGAAGGATCCGCGGCTCGTGGTGGACGACAAGGAGCAGCGTCACGTCCCGTTCTCCGTCGTGGAGTTGGACGGCGGCACACTGATCGGTGCGGCGACGCTGTGGGGCATAGACAATCACAACCGGTCCGCGCACATCGGGCTGGGGCTGCTGCCGTCCTGCCGCGGGAAGGGTTACGGCACCGACGTGGTCGCGGTGCTGTGCCACTACGGTTTCGTGGTGCGCGGACTGCACCGCCTGCAGATCGAGACCCTCGCGGACAACGCCGCGATGCTGCGCGCCGCCGAGCGCAACGGCTTCGTACGCGAAGGCGTGCTGCGTTCCTCGGCCTGGGTCATGGGCCAGTTCCTCGACGAGGTGCTGCTGGGGGTCCTCGTTCAGGAGTGGAAGAGCGCGCCCTAGATGTGCCGTCCGGGAACGTCGATGACACGCGTGCTGGGTGCTTGAACAGGTGAGGGCCTTCTGGGTTGGCGTGGATCGCGACTCTACGCCTGACCGCAGGAGGCCCCTCGTGTCGGTACCACTCAGACCCGGGCGCCGCGAAGCGTTCCTGCCCTTGCTGCACACGCACCATCACCACCACGCACACACCGCGCTCGGGGACCAACCACCCACCGGCCGCGTCCCCCACCTATTCCGGCACGACGGCGACGCTCTGGAGCCGAACGGCGTCCTCGTGGGGCGGTGCGCCGAACATCCGGCGGTACTCCCGAGTGAACTGTGACGCGCTGGTGTAGCCCACGGCGTGGCCGACCGCGGCTACGTCGGACGGGTCGGCGACGAGACGGGCTCGGGCCCACTGGAGGCGCAGCAACTTCTGGTACTGCAGCGGGCTCATCGACGTAGCCGACCGGAAGTGCCGGTTGAGAGTCGAGACACTGAGGCCGACGTCCGCGGCGAGGTCCGCGATCCGGATCGGCTGGGCGTAGTGCTCCTTGAGCCAGCCGATCGCTCGTGCCACGAGCGCGAGGCGGCCCTCGGCCACGCCGACCTGGCGGATCAGCCGGGCCTGCGGTCCGGTGAGCAGGCGCCAATGGATCTCGCGTCTGATCGCGGGCCCGAGGACCCTCCGGTCGGTGGGGGAATCCGCGAGCCGCAGGAGTCGTACGAAGGCGTCGAGCAGCTCCGAGGAGGCGTCGCTGGTCGCGAGCGCGGGACCGCTGCCGGCCGCCGCCAGTCCCGGGGGTGCCGGAAGCAGCGGCACCTCGAACAGAAGTTCGGCGACGGTCGGCGGGTCGAGTGGCAGGCTGACGGCGAGAAAGGGCTCGACGTCATCGGCCGCGGAGATCCAGGAGGTGAGTGGCAGCTCGACGGTCACCACCAGGAACTGACCGGCTGCATAGTCGAAAACTCGGTCGCCCAGCACCGACCGCTTCGCACCCTGGGCGACCAGCGCCACCACCGGCTCGGCGACGTTGCCCAGGGGAGCGGTCGTCCGCGTGGTCGAGAAGACGGTGACGCCGACGCCGTCGACCGTACGCGGCCGGGGACGGCCGGCGGCAAGACGACCGATCAGTGTGCGCAGCTCCTCGAGCTCCGGCGTGGCCATGGGCCGAGTGAACCAGCTCGACGTCGATCGCGCCAGCGGTGAGCGGATCAGGCAAAGACCTGCGCGGATCGGTCTAGGGGATGCCGCGTGCGGCGGATGCACTGGAGGAGCACCACCCCGACGAGTTCCCCGAGGAAACCCATGTCCCTGACGTCTTATGTCACCCTCGGCCGGTCCGGCCTGCGGATCAGCCCCTTCACCCTCGGCACGATGACCTTCGGCGAGGACCACGGCTGGGGCTCGAGCCCCGAGGAGTCCACCAGGATCCTGGCTGCCTACCTCGACCGCGGCGGCAACTCGGTCGACACCGCGAACATCTACACCGGCGGTCACTCCGAGGTCATCATCGGTGACTACTTGGCCGCCAACCCGAGCGTGCGTGAGCGGATCGTGCTGGGGACGAAGTTCTTCTGGAACCTCCACCCGGGCGACCCGAACGGAGGCGGCCCCGGTCGCAAGAGCATCATCGGCCAGCTCGAGGAGTCGTTGCGCCGGCTGCGCACGGACTACGTCGACGTCTACTGGCTGCACAACTTCGACCCCGTCACGCCGGTCGAGGAGACCCTTCGCACACTCGACGATCTCGTGACCGCCGGCAAGATCCGCTACGTGGGCTTCTCCGACGTCCCCGCCTGGGCGTGTGCACAGGCGGCGACGATCGCGCGCTTCCGCGGCTGGTCGCCGATCATCGCCCTGCAACTGGAGTACTCCCTGCTCGAGCGGACCAGCGAGGGCGAGCTGCTCCCCATGGCCCAGGCGCTCGGGTTCGGCGTGCTCCCCTGGGGGCCGCTCAAGAGCGGTTTCCTCTCGGGGAAGTACGCGAGCGGGCGAACCGGCCCGGTCGACACGACCCGCGACTTCGCGGGGACCCCCACCCCCGAGCAGTACGCCGTCATCGACACGGTCAACGAGGTCGCCGACGAGCTGGGGACGGCGCCGGCGAGCGTCGCGCTGGCCTGGGTCCGGACCCGGGCCGGTATCACCTCGACGCTCGTCGGCGCGCGCACGATGGCCCAGCTCGAGACGAACCTGTCCGGCCTGGAGGTCGATCTGAGCGCCGACCAGCTCGACCGTCTGGAGAAGGTGTCGCGTCCACAGTTGAACTTCCCCGCCGAGAACAATGCGACCTTCGCCCGGCTCGCCCGCAACGGCGGGACCACTGTCGACGGTGTCCCGACGCCCCTGGCGCCGCAGCTCGCCCACGGCGTACCGCGGTGGTGAGGAACAGCGCCACTACGGCAGAGGCCGGAGCATCACCGGGTGGACGCCCTTCACAAGCTGCACCGCCGTCCGGCGGACGCGGTGGTCCGGATGTATGGGCACGAGCGTTGTTCACCGTCAGGGCTTGAGAGCGTCTCGATGACGCGGCGCTCGTCCATGGCCTTGTAACCTTCGGCGACCGGCAGGACACGCCGCAGCGCGGCATCGTCGCATCGCTCAGGACAGGAGAACCGACTCATGCGCATCCGTCTCGCCCTCGCCGTCACCGCGGTCGCGGCACTCGCCCTCACCGGCTGTTCCGATCAGCACAAGCACGATCCCTCCGGGAAGGTGATAGCGAAGGACACCGACCGCGAGTGCAAGTCCAAGGGGACCGGCAAGAAGAAGCGCCGCTCGTGCCACACCGAGTACGAGCTGACGGTGCGTACCTCGAAGGGGGACGAGGTCGAGTTCGACGTGTCCAGTTCGGACTACAACGCGTGCTCCCAGGGCGCCTCCTATCCGAGGTGCGCCAAACGGTGACCGTGCCGCGTCCGGCCGGGATGCGGGGCGAGCCGCGGGCGTACGAAGGCCCCTGGCGTACGAAGGCCTCCGGTCCTCCCGTACGGCGGGAACGGCCGGAGGCCTCGAGCAGTCGGCGAAGAGAGCGAAGAGGCTGGATTCAAGGAGGTGTGAGAAGGAAGCCCCTTCATGGCCTCGCCACGGCCACGCTAGCAGTCAGGCGGGGATCAGGTCACGCAGATTCTCGGGGGTGACGATCCGTGACGCGGGGTGCAGCCCGTCGGGCCGTTCCAGGCCGATGTAGGTGACCGGACCCGCCGGAACCGTCTTCCCGTCCCACAGGGTGACGGTCGTCGTGCCGCGGGACATGAGGTCGACGAGATACCGGACGGTGAGCTGCTCGGTGTCGACGAAGGCGCGCAGCAGCATCGCGACCGTCACCGTGTGGCCCTCGACCCGGTTGGAGGTCGGAGTCCCCGTCAGGTACAGATGCAGCCACTTGGCACGCCACCGGCCGTCGGCGCCTCGCAGAAACACCAGCGGCAAGGCGACTCGGCCAGGACCGCGCAGCTCCGACTTCATGCGCACGGTGCGCGGCTCGAAGGGGCGTCCCTTCTGCTCCGTCTCTCGCAGCATGAATCCGAAGAACGACTCCTCGACCTCTTCGAAGCCTTCCCCGGAGAAGATGTCGACCTGCGGGACGATGCAGGCGCCCCGCACGGCGCCCAGTCGCAGGTCGATGAACTCCGATGCCCCTTCGGGCGCTTCCGTGATGTCGCCGGAGTGCCGGCCCCCGGCGCCACGCAGGTTGGTGTACGACAGCCAGGAGACGGTCTTGTAGTCGGCGTTCAGCAGCAGCGCGGACAGGTCGTAGTCGGTGGTGCGCTCGGTCTGCTTCCAGTACACGAAGAAGCGCAGCAGTTCCCCGTCGACCGGGGACACCGAGCCGCGCGGCAGCACACCGAACCCGGACGCGGTCGCCTTGCCGCTGAGCGGCAGCGCCACGTCCAGGGCGTCCGGGTCGATCAGCACATGCTCCGCGGCGGGCAGCCGGCGGCGCAGCTCCGCGTCCAGCGCGGCGATCAGCCGCTCGCGCTCGGGGGCACGCACCTGCGGGCGGGTGTCGTCGGTGGCCCAGGCACGGCCGAGACGGTTGACGAACACCCGGCGCCGGCCGGTCTGCGGTGCACGGTTGTGCAGGTGCTGCCGCACCGACAGCACGACCCGGCCGGCGACGTCGGGGACGACCTGCTCGGCAGCGGCCACCACGGCGTCCCGTTCGCTCTGCGTGCGGGCGTCGCGCAGCAGCCGGTCCAGGGAGCGGAACAGCCTGCCGGGCGCGGACTTCAGCAGTTCGACCGCGCCGGTGAGCTCACCCATGGCGAGCAGCTCCTCCACCCGGCTGTCCAGGGAGCGCGCCACCTTCTCCCCGCGGGCGACGGCGAACACGTCGGCCGCGTGTGGCCACTGCGGGTACTCGTGCGGGTGCAGCCGCTCGCCGAGCCGCTTCCACATCTCACGGTGCGCGGGCACGTCGGCGAGCTTGGCCGGCGCCGCGGCGACCACCGCGTCGAGGCCCGCGAGCAGCGCCCGGCGCAGCGCGCGGGGCACCGCCCGGAACCGCGTCGGCTCCCGCAGGGTCACATCGCCGCCCACCAGCGCGCAGGCCAGCCGGAGCACATCGGTGACCGTGTCCACCAGCAGGCTCGCTCCGGCCAGGAGCCGAACCCGGTTGATCAGGGCGCGGTTCTCCCGCACCGGGATCCGGGCGGGCTGTGGTCCGTCCGCGCAGTGACCGGCGAGGTCCTCCAGATCCCGCAGGCCGTCCTCGCCCAGCGGCGTGCCGCTGCCCGCCAACGTCAGGTAGAGCGCGCTGAGTTCGTCCTCCAGCGCGCCGCCCAGGTGCAGCACGGTGACACGGTCGCCCGCCGCGGCGATCAGCTCGTCGTGGTGGGCGAGCATCTCGGCGTAGGTGTGCCGGTAGGTGCCGTACGTCGGCAGGGTGAGGAGATTCACCACGCCTGTGCTCAGCTGCTGGAGCGTGCTGGTGCGGGTCCTGTCGTCGGCGAGCGCTTCGGCTGTGCACCGTATCCAGAAGTCGAGGGTGTCGGGCACGTTGGCCGGGAAGTCGATGAAGTACGCGTTGTGCCGGACGTGGTCGCCGACCATCTCACGGACCGTCTCCAGCGTTCGTACGGCGGTGCGGACAACCATGGCCTCGGACAGTGCCGACAGATGCTCGAGCATCTCCGCCGAGAGCTTGAAGCCCACGGACATCAGCGCGGCGTCGAACTGCCGTGCCACGACGGCGCCTTCTCCGGCGGGACCCGCGGGCGCGAGAATGCGGTGGGTGTGACGTAGGACCAGAGAGTCGAGTCGGTGGACCATCCCGGCATGTTCCCAAGGCCCGGCGAGCGGCCGCACCGGGTTTTCGCGAGGGCGCGCCCCGGGGGTCAGGTCAGGGTGGTACTGGCGAGAATCGCGTCGACCGCGCCCTCGGTTGCGGGATCCGAGGAGCCGACGACCATCCCGAGGACGAACGAGGTGCGCGACCTGTGTTCCGTCACGACCGTCATCTCCAGGCGCCCGGGGGTGCCGTCCTCGGCCAGTACGGTCAGGGTGACCGTGTGGGCCGGCTGTCCGTCCACCGTCGTCGTCCGGGAGTCCTCCACCTTGACCGGCTGGTCCGGGAAGAAGAACTCGGCGTTCGACCGGGCCGCCCGCTCGGTCGCCCGCGGCAGATCGGCGCGGGGGACGACCTGTCCCGACCGGCCGGCGGCGGCGGAGGCGCCGGTGCCGCCCGCGTCGGAGTCCTTGCTGATCTGGGAGGTGAAGGCGCTGATCAGGTCCTTGTCCTTGGCCGCGTCGTGCGTCCAGCCCTCCGGGATGGCGTACGAGAGCCCGGCCTCGGTGTCGGTGACGCGGGGCCTTCCCGCCAGGGGGCCGCCCCCGTCGCGGCCGGCCCACCACGCCACCGCCCCGCCCGTGACGGCCAGGATCACGACCAGCACGAGCGCCGTCAGTCGGCGCCGACGCTTGCGCGGCGGCACCGGGGAAACGTGCGGAGAACAGCCGGGGCCGGGCGGAAAAGCCGAAGTCGAAGGCGTCGTCATGCCCTTCACCCTTCCGCGCTTCTCGCGCGCGCACCTGAGTAGGCGTACTCAGAGCCAAGACTCTGGTACCTACGACTCGGGTCCGCTCGGATCACCACGGGTGGTGCCGCCTGGCAGGTGGCCGGCCCGCCTGCTGCCCGATCGCACACCGCCGGCTCCCGGAGGGGACGGGGTCACGAGCGCGAGCCCTGGGCCACCGCGACGATGAACAGCACCATCGTGATCAAGAGGAGTGCGGCGAGGGCGACGGCGGTCGGACGTCCGGGTCGTGGCCGCCCGACGTGGCCCCGCCCGTCCGCTCCGTACGTGGCCGATGCCTCGGACGTGGCCACGTGGCGCCAGCCGCGGCACGCGGCGCAGGGCCGGTCCGGGAAGGGGACCCGGACGCTGCGGCTGCTCAGCCCCGAGGTGGGGAAGACCGGCCGCACACCAGGGGAGGTGGGGGTGAAGCCGTGGAGGTAGATGGCGGTGCGTTCCCGGTCGAGGATCGCCGAAAGGTCGTCGCCGGGGTGGGCCAGCGCGGCCACGACGTGTGCCGTGACCAGGGAGATCAGTTGGATGTCCACCCGGGCGCCGCGTGCGGCGTCGGTGTCGGACGCCGAGCGCCGGAACGCCGCCGCGCACTCGTAGCAGGGCGTTCGCCTGCCGGGGAGTACCCACAGGATCTCGCCGACCTCGGCGTCACGGATCCGTGGATCCACCCAGAGCGCCGGATACACCGCGGGTCTGCCGACCGCCAACGCGACCCGGTTGACGTGCCGTTGGCACGCGGCCGAGTCGGTCGCGGCCACGACCACGTCGGCGTCCCGCACCAGTGTCCGCTGCCGGTCGGCCGGCAGCGCCAGGAAGTCGGCGCGCAGACCGGTGCTGTCGCACGGCGGGAAGTCGCGGCGAATCTGTTCGGCCAGTGCGGGGGCTTTGGGTCGTCCCAGGTCCGTCGCGCCCAGCGGGTGCCGGACCAGGTTCTCCACGGCGAGCGTGTCGGGATCGACCAGGCGCAGCGGGCCGAACCCGATCCGTGCCAGCTCTTCGGCCAGGAAACCGCCCACCGCTCCCGCACCGACGACCAGAACCGAGCCTGGACGCCGCCGGTGCCGGGCCCAGACCCGGTCCTCGGGCAGCTCGGTCAATCGAACGTCCAGCGGGACACTCTGACGGCGCTCGGCCCGCCCTGCGGGTCGCTGTCGGACCGCTGGTCCGGCCCGTCGGGCCGCAGTTCCCCGGTGTCGGTGTCGAGGAACCACGAGCGCTCGCTGTCGCGGACCTCTTCCGGCTTCGGTTCCGCGTGCTCCAAGGTCTCCGGTGCTGTACCCACCGTCGCTCCTTCCGTCTCCGGCGACGACGCGCGGCCTGGCTGTGTCGCCGTGTCGCGCCCGTCGCCATCGGTCACCACCCCGCGTACCACGGTGGGACAGAAGGGATGCGTGTCCCGCCTCGGCCTTGTGCCGGCCTCGTGCATCTCCGGTTCCACGTTACCCACCGGTATCCAGTTCGCATCCCGGACCGGGCGATGACCACTGCCGCGTGTGGACGCGTGGGGCCTCGGCCGGAGGCCCGCGCCGTTGACCATGGGGCGGGGGGCTGGTTGACGTTACGGAAACGACTTCCTTACAGTCGAGCAGATTTTCCGCAATGCGACCATTGACTTTCACGTAACGAAAAGAGCAGGGGCCGGGCCGACGTGGCGAACGTCGGCCCAGAGGAACGGACCTGGGGCAGGGGCGTCTGCGAACGACGCAGCTGGGTCGCCGCGTCGGGCTGAATCGATCTAAATGGCGACGCGAAGCCTTGTCAAGGAGTTGGACAGGGGTCGGTAATCGCTTTCTATCAGTCCTCGCGGGCCTCCGGACTTGGGCGCACCGCCGAGCGGGCACTTCCCGCGGCAAAGTCGGATAGCGCTTTCCCAACCTCTTGACGGACTCCGACAGCCACCCTACGGTGCCGTGGCATCGAGATTATGAATCGATTCACCACCTGTTCACCATCTGGGCTTCACCCTCTTCACCGACTTTCCCCCTGTCCGGCACGAAGGAGACTTGCCATGACCAGCAGCTTGCGCCGCCGCGGTGCCCACATCCTGGTGGGCGCGGTCTCGTTCGCCCTCGCCGGAACGTTGAGCGGCTGCGGTTCGTCCTCGAGCGGCAGCGGCGGAGCGCAGACCATCCGGTTCGTGTGGTGGGGCAACCAGGACCGGGCCGACGCGACCAAGAAGGCCGTCGCGCTCTTCGAGAAGAAGTACCCCGACATCCACGTCAAGACCGAGTTCAGCGGCTACCCCGCGTACGTGCAGAAGCTCACCACCCAGGTGGCCGGAGGAGCGGCGCCGGACCTGATGCAGCTCGACCGCCCCACCTTCGGCGAGTACCAGCACCGGCACGTGCTGGCCGACCTCGGCGGCTACGCGGGCAGCACGCTGCACCTGGACAAGATCCCCGCCAACCTGCTCTCCGGCGGCAAGGCGGACGGCAAGCAGTACGCCGTCCCCGCCGGGCAGACCACGCAGATGCTGGTCTACGACCAGGACCTGTTCGCCAAGGCCGGCGTCAAGGTCCCCGAGGACGGCTGGACCTGGAAGCAGTTCACCCAGGACATGGAGAAGGTCGGCGCGAAGACCGGCGTGGCCGGCACCACCGACTTCGGCTGGGCCGTCGACTGGTTCGACTCCTGGCTGCACGAGCACGGCAAGCAGCTCTACACCTCCGACGGCAAGCTCGGTTTCACCGCGGGCGACCTCGAGCAGTTCTGGAACACCACCGCGGCGCTGCGCAAGAACAAGGGCGTGAGCGCTCCCCAGGCGACCACCAAGATGGACGGCTCCACCCAGAACTCGGCGCTGGTGCTCAAGCAAGCCGCCTCCGAGGTGAACTACGACTCCAACCTCACCTCCTACCTGTCCTCCTACCGGGGCGACCTGAAGACCGCGCCCCTGCCCAGCGACAGCCCGGCGAACTCGGGCATGGCCGCGCTCCCCCCTGTCTACTTCGGCATCGCCCAGCACTCCTCCCACAAGGACGCGGCGGCCAAGCTGCTGGACTTCCTCGTCAACGACCCCGCGGCGGGCGAGGCGCTGGGCGCGACCCGCGGTGTGCCGGCCAACTCCGACGTCCGCGCGAAGGTCTGCGCCGCCGCCACCGACGACGGCAAGGCGGTGTGCGACTACGAGAAGCACGTGGAGAGCCGGATGGGCCCCTCCGACACGTGGCAGTGGCCCAGCGGCTCCTCCGCCGTCAAGACGAACTTCCAGCAGGTCTACGACGACGTGATCTTCGGTCGGACCAGCGTCGCCGCCGGTGCCGAGCGGGTCGTCAAGGACGCCCAGCAGTCGCTCGACCAGTGAGGCCCGTGGCGACGCGGCCGGCGACCCCACCCGGTGCCGCCGGCCGCGTCCCGCCCCTCCTCCGCCCGCACCACACCGGAAAGGCTGTTCCCCCGTGCTCCATCTGGACCCCGGCGAGGCGGCACCCGGTCCCGAACCCGGCGACCTGAGCGACCCGCCGACCGTGCGGGCCCTCGACCACGGGCGGCACGCGGCGGCCCCCGGCCCGCTCGGCGCCGCCGATCCGCGGCGGGACGTACCGGGCGCGAACCCGGCCGCCGATCGGGAGGCGCACACCCCGGCGAAGGAAGGATGAGCAGATGGCGAACACCGCACTGGCCCGCCCCGCGCGAGGGCAGGCCACTCCACGGCCGGCGGAAGGGGCCCGGCCGCGCCGCCGCGGACAGCGCGCGGCGTACGTGTTCCTGTCGCCGTGGATCATCGGAGCCACGGTGCTGACGGTGGGCCCGATGCTCGCCTCGCTGTACCTGTCGTTCACGGACTACGACCTGTTCGACTCCCCGAAGTGGGTGGGCCTGGACAACTACGTCCGGATGTTCACCGAGGACGACCGCTACTGGCACGCGGTGACGGCCACCGTGGAGTACGTGGCGATCTCGGTGCCGCTGAAGCTGGCCCTGGCGCTCGCGGTGGCGATGCTCCTCAACAAGGAGCGGCGCGGCACCGGCTTCTACCGCTCGGCCTTCTACGCGCCCTCCCTGCTGGGCGCGAGCGTCAGCGTGGCGCTGGTGTGGCGTGCGATGTACGGCGACGGCGGCGGCGTCGGGCGGCTGCTGGGGGTGTTCGGCATCCACGTCGGCAGCATGGTGGACCAGCCACGCTACGCGCTGCTCACCGTGATCGCCCTGGCGGTGTGGCAGTTCGGTGCCCCGATGGTGATCTTCCTGGCCGGCCTCAAGCAAGTGCCCAGAGAGCTGTACGAGGCCGCATCGCTGGACGGCGCCGGGCCGGTGCGCAGATTCTTCGCGGTGACCCTGCCGATGCTGTCGCCGGTGCTGCTGTTCAATCTGGTGCTGGAGATCATCCACGCCTTCCAGTCGTTCACCAGCGCGTTCATCATCAGCAGCGGCCGCGGCGGCCCGAGCGACTCGACCCTGCTGTACACGCTCTACCTGTACCAGCGCGGGTTCAACGACTTCCGCATGGGCTACGCCTCGGCGATGGCCTGGGTGCTGCTGGTCGCGGTCGCCGCCATCACCGTCCTGCTGTTCCGCAGTGCCAGCAAGTGGGTCTTCTACGCCGGGGAGGGCACGCGATGAGTGCTGACGCGACGACCGCACCGGCGGTGGTGAGAAGCCGTCCCGCCGGCCGCACCGGCCGGTCCGTGCTGTGGCACGCGGGAGTGCTGGTGGTCGTACTGGTCCTGCTGTACCCGATCGTCTGGCTGGTGGCCACGTCCTTCAAGCCTGCCGACGAGGTGCTCTCCAGCCTGGCGCTGTTGCCGAAGCACGCCACCACCGGGAACTACGGCCAGGTGTTCGGCGGCGTGGCGGGCTACAGCATCTGGCAGTACTTCGGGAACTCGCTGGTGATCTCGGCCGGCGCGGTGGCGGGCAACGTACTGTCCTGCTCACTGGCCGCCTACGCCTTCGGCCGGCTCCATTTCCGGGGCCGCGCGCCGCTGTTCGGGTTCATGATCTCCACGATCATGCTGCCGCAGCACGTGGTGCTGATCCCGCAGTACATCATCTTCCAGAAGCTGGGACTGGTGAACACGTTCTGGCCGCTGATCCTGCCGAAGTTCCTGGCCACCGACGCCTTCTTCGTCTTCCTCATGGTGCAGTTCGTCCGCGGCCTGCCCCGCGAGCTGGACGAGACGGCGACCGTCGACGGTTGCGGACCGTTCCGGACCTTCTGGTACGTGATCCTGCCGCTGCTGCGGCCGGCCGTCATCACCACCTCGATCTTCACCTTCATCTGGACCTGGAACGACTTCTTCACCCAGCTGATCTACCTCAACGACCCGTCGAAGTTCACGCTCCCGCTGGCGTTGCAGATCTTTGTCGACCAGACCAGCAAGTCCGCCTTCGGCCCGATGTTCGCCATGTCGGTCCTCGCCCTGGTCCCGATCGGGCTGTTCTTCCTGGCCTTCCAACGGTTCCTGGTGGAAGGCGTGTCCACCTCGGGTCTGAAGGGTTAGGAGATGCCGGTGTCGAGCACGGGGAACGAACTCCCGGAGCCCCAGGCGGCCGTCAGGCACCTGACGCTGTGGGCGGAGGTCATGCTGATCGGCGTCCTCGTCTGCGCGGCCGCGCTCCCGGTGGTCACCGCGCTGGCGGCGGCCGGAGCCGGCTCGGTGCTGCTGCGCGAGCTCGTCGAGGACGAGCGGACGCCCACCGTGCGGCGCTTCCTCGCGCTGCTGGCCGCCTCGCTGCGGCAGCCGCTGGCGTCGCTGGCTCCGGTGGCGGCACTCGCCGTGGTGGGGCTGGACGTACTGGCGCTCTCCGCCGGCCTGCCGGGAGCCGGGGCGCTGGGTCCCGCGCTGCCCGTAACGCTGACGCTGGTGCTTCTGACCGCCGTTCGCGCCGCGGCCCGGTGGCGGCCGGGCCTGGCCTGGCGGTCCGCGCTGGGCGAGGCGGCCGCCGTGGTCGTGCGCGACTGGGCGGGCAGCCTGATGCTGACGGGCGCGCTGGTGGTGCTCGCCGTGGTGGCACTCCAGGTGCCGGGCTTCGTCGTCGTCCTGCCCGGCCTGTTGGTGATGGCGGCCGTGGCGGTGGAGCGGCGGGTGACCCGGTGATCCGTTCAGTGGTCCTGGCCGGGGCTTCCGGATACGGCCGCGGCTATCTGCGCCGGCTGGCCGAACTCGAGGCGACCGGGACCGTGCGGCTGGCCGGTGTGTGCGACGTCCACCCGCTCGACGGCGAGGGCCGCGAGCTGGTCGGCGACCGGCCGGTGGAGCCGGATCTGACGCGGCTGCTGACCCGGACGGGGGCGGACGTCGCCGTCGTCGCCACCCCCATCCACACCCATCTGCCGTTGGGACGGGAGGCGCTGACCGCCGGGGCGCACCTGCTTCTGGAGAAGCCTCCGGCCCCCACTTCAAAGGAGTGGCTCGCCCTGCGCGCCCTCGCCCGGACGTCCGGCCGGGCCTGCCAGATCGGTTTCCAGAGCCTCGGCTCGAAGGCGTTCGCCCGGCTGGCCCGCCTGATCGACGAGGGCCGTCTGGGCCGGCTGCGCGGTATCGGTGTGTACGGCGCCTGGTCGCGCCCCGACGGCTACTACCGGCGGGCCCGCTGGGCGGGCCGCCGGGAGCTGGACGGCGTCCCGGTGGTGGACGGCGCGCTGACGAACCCGTTCGCCCACGCGATCGCCACGGCGCTGGCCCTGGACGGGAGCACCGGCTGGGACGACGTCACCTCCGTGGAACTGGAACTTCTGCGCACCCGCGACATCCAGGCCGACGACACCTCCTGCATGCGGCTGCGCACCGCGCGCGGCACGGTGGTGACCGTCGCGGTGACCCTGTGCGCGGCCGTGACGTCGGAGCCGGTGCTCGTGGTGCACGGCGCCCGGGGCCGGGCCGAACTGCACTACACCGAGGACCTGCTGGTGCTCGACGGCGTCGCCGAGCGTCACGACCGCGTCCCGCCGCTGGACAACCTGCTGGCCCATCTGGACGATCCGCGGGTCCCCCTCCAGTCCGGCATCGACGACTGCGGCGGCTTCATGCACGTCCTGGAGGCCGTGCGCACGGCCCCCGACCCCACGCCCATCGACCCGCGGTGGCTGGACCGTCGGGGGGCGGGCGACGACGCCCGGGTGGCCGTCACCGGAGTCGAGGAGGCCGTGCGCGCCTCGGCCGACCGCCTGGCGACGTTCGCCGAACTCGGCGTGCCGTGGGCGGTGCGCACCGGGGGCCCGGTGGCATCCGTGGAGGGTGGCGAATGACCCGGCTGACCGTGGCGGGCGACGAGGTGGGCCGCTACCGCCTGGCCGACGGCGGAGTGCCGCGCACGGTGCCGCGATGGGCCCTGCATCCACTGCGCACGCTGTCCGGCACGACGGTCACCGGCGCACACCCGCAGGACCACCCTTGGCACTACGGCCTGGGGCTGGCGCTGCCGGACGTCGACGGCGTCAACCTCTGGGGCGGCCCGACGTACGTGCGGGACGCCGGCTACCGGGACGGCGAACTCGGCATGGTCCGTGAGCGCTCGGCCTCACGGACGGCCGCCGGGACCCTCACGCACGAGCTGGCCTGGTGCGATGCCGCGGGCCGTGAACTGCTGCACGAGGAGCGGCGCCTGCGCACCGGAGGCGGGTCAGGCGGACGCTGGTGGCTGGAGTCGTGCAGTGTGCTGTCCCCGGCCGGCGAGCGGCCCGTCACGCTCGGCAGTCCCGGCAGCAACGGCCGGACCGGTGCCGGGTACGGCGGGTTCTTCTGGCGGCTGCCCGACGTCGAGCCGGCACGGGTGAGGGTGTTCACCCCGGATGCCCAGGGAGAACGGGAGGTGAACGGCGCGCGGGCGGACTGGCTGGCGGTGACGGTGGACGACGGGGCCTCCTCCTGGACGGCAGTGCTCTCCGGCGCGGACGAGCGCACCGCCGCCGATCCATGGTTCGTGCGCACCGGCGAGTACGCCGGCATCGGCTCCGCTCTCGCCTGGGACCGTCCGATGCGGCTGCGGCCCGGAGAGCGGTGTCCCGTCACGATCCGGCTCGTGCTGGCCGACGGGTCGGCCAACCGGCGGGACGCGGCCCGACTCCGGGACGCGGCGTTCCGGGAGGAAGGGTGAGGTGGGCGTCGTCGAACAAGCCATGGGACGGCCGTGGTCCGGGGCCCGGCCCGGGACTCCCGGCCGCCTGGCATCAGGCTGGTCAGGAGCCGTGTCCGGGACGGCAGCGAGCGACGGGCCGGCGGACGACGGTCCGGCGCGGACATGACGGGTGCGGTGACCCTCCAGGACGTCGCCCGCACCGCGGGGGTGTCGCTCGCCACCGCCTCCCGGGTGCTCAACGGCAGCACCCGTTCGGTGGGCGAGCAGTTGCGGCAGCGTGTGCTCGCTGTCGCATCGGAGCTCAACTACACGCCCAACGCCCCCGCGCAGGCGATGGTGCGCGGCCACCTCGATGTCGTGGGCGTCATCGTGCACGACATCGACGACCCCTACTTCTCCGCCGTGGCGGCGGGCGTGATGCAGCGAGCCGAGCGGGCAGGCCTGCTCGTCGCGGTCTCCAGCACCCGCAACCGGGCCGAACACGACGCCGAGTACATCGCCGCGTTCCGGCGGCAGCGGGTCCGCGCCGTCATCCTGGTGGGCAGCCGGACCACCGACCGCGAACAACTGGCCCGGCTGCGCGCCGAGGTGGAGCGATTCCGGGCCACCGGGGCCCGGGTCGCCGCGGTCAGCCAGCGTCACCTGCCCGTGGACACCGTCGTGGTGGAGAACCGGGGCGGGGCGCAGGCACTGGCCGAGGAACTGGTGGTGCTGGGGTACCGCCGCTTCGCGGTGCTGGCGGGCCCGTCCACGCTGGTGACCGCCCGCGACCGGCTCGCGGGCTTCCGGGCCGGCCTGGCCCACCACGGCGTGAGCCTGTCCGCGCGGTGTGTCGTCCCGTGCGTCTTCAGCCGCGACGGCGCCTACGCGGCGATGCGCCAGGCGCTGGCCCGCGGCCTGGAGGCGGAGTGCGTCTTCGCGGTCAGCGATGTCATGGCGGTGGGCGCGATGGCCGCGCTGCGCGACCACGGCGTACGTCTGCCCACCGACATGGCGGTGGCCGGATTCGACGACATCGCCACACTGCGGGACGTCACCCCGCGGCTGACGACCGTTCACGTGGACCTCGAGCGGCTCGGCGAGACGGCGCTGGAACTCGTGCTCGGGGAGACCGCCCCCGCGCCACGGGTGCGCCGGGGGCGCGGCCGGGTGGTCCTCCGGGAGAGCACGCCGCCACGTTGACACCCCCTAGGCCCATCGTCCGAGACCACCGCGGCCCTTCCCCGCTCCTGTCCTCACTCGTGCACCCCTGAAAGGAGAGCCGACTCCGTGAGCGAGCAGGCGACGTGATCCGACTTGATGCGGGGCGTTCCCGGAACGGATCCGGGTGCGTTCCCGTATCCGGTCCGAGGGCGTTCCCGGAACCGATCCGGGGCGTTCGCGGACGTCCGTCGCCGCCCGGTCCGCTCCGCCGGCCCCGTCACCGTCCCCCGACCGGTTCGCCGGCGAGAGTCCGCACATCGGACCCGCCGGGCCGCTCCACGACAACGGGGAGCCTGGCGAGCCGCACCGGCCCACCCCCGGCCGGCGGCGTGCTGCCTCCGGGAGCCGAAGGAGCGGCTCGCTCCGGCGCCGGTCCGGGCCGGTCCACCCACTCACCACGGAGGCCGACCCGGTGCGGTCGGCCCGCCCTCACCACCATGGAGACAGACATGCCCGTCGGTCCCGCCCCGTCCGCGCACTCCTCCCGCCGGCCGACCGCCGGCCGGGGTGTGCGCCGGTACGCGCTCCACGGCACCGGACACCGTGCCTCGATGTACGTCGACGCCATGCTCGACAGCTTCTCCGACCTGGCGGCACCCGTCGCCTGGTGCGATCCCAACGAGACACGGATGCGGCACTACAGCACCCGCGTCCGTGCGGCCGGCCACCCCTCCCCCGCCCACTACCACCCCGACCGACTGAAGGACATGCTCGAGCGGGAGCGGATCGACGTGCTCATCGTCTGCTCCTCCGACCACACCCATGCCCGGGCCGTCTGCACCGCGCTGCGCGCCGGCGTGGACGTTGTATGCGAGAAACCCCTGACCACCGACGCCGAGGGACTGCGGGCCATCGACGAGGCGGTCGCCGCCTCCGACGCCCGGCTCACCGTCACCTTCAACTACCGCTACTCACCGCGCAACACGGCCCTGAAGCGCGTCATCGCCGACGGCGCCGTGGGCCGGGTGCTGTCCGTGCACTTCGAGTGGCTCCTCGACACCGTCCACGGGTCCGACTACTTCCGCCGCTGGCACCGGGAGAAGTCGTCCTCCGGCGGTCTCGCCGTCCACAAGTCGACCCACCACTTCGACCTGGTCAACTGGTGGCTCGACGACGTGCCCGAGGTCGTGCACGCCCTGGGCGGGCTGCGGTTCTACGGTGACCACGGCGCGGGCCGCCCCGAGGGTCCGCGTCCCCGGCTGGGCCGGGACGCCGCCGCCGACGACCCCTTCGGCTTCGACATGTCCGCCGACGACCACCTGCGCGGCCTGTACCTCGACGCGGAGGCGGAGGACGGCTACCTGCGGGACCGGGACGTCTTCGACCAGGGCATCGACATCGAGGACACCCTCAGTGTCCTGGTCGGCTACCGCAGCGGTGCCTCCATGACGTACTCCCTGACCGCGCACAGCCCGTGGGAGGGATACCGCGTCAGCGTCAACGGCACCCGGGGGCGGGCCGAGCTGGAGGTCGTGGAGCGCGCGCACGTGGCCTCGGGCGCCGCCTCCGACATGCTGGCGTGGAGTGACCGCGACACACACGCCCCCGGACATCGGGAGCAGCCGGGCGTGCGCCCCGCCGTCGACCCGAGCATCGCCCGGGGCAGCGGCGGAGCCGGTACGGGCGCCCGCAGCGACGGCAGCCGGCTGGTCGTTCAGCAGCACTGGGACGTCGCCCGCGAGGTCCCCGTCGAGGAAGGCTCCGGCGGACACGGTGGTGGCGACGGTCTGCTGCTCTCGGACCTCTTCCGCGGTCCGGGCGAGGACCCGTTGCGCCGACGGGCCGGCCACCGCGACGGGCTGCGCAGCGTGGCCGTGGGCGTCGCGGTGAACAGGAGCCTGGCCACCGGCCGCCCGGTGCGCACCGCGGACCTGGGACCGCGCTGGGACTGAAGGACCGGCCGTGCGGTGCCTGCCGAGGCCGGGGCGGCGCCGGGCGCCTTGCCGCGGCACTGCCGGAGCAGGCCGCGGACCGCGATGCGCTGTCGGGGCGCGTTCCTCGTCGCACCACTCGGCCGGCACCGGAGCGCCCGCGGCACCCCGACCGGGGAAGGTCGTCAGGACGGAGCAGCCCCAGCGCGGTTCCCGAGAAATCCTGTACACCGGCGGAACGTTTCGCGCGAACGGCTCCTCTGGAGGGTGACGGATCGCCGAAGTCCCGCAGGAGGATTCCCGTGCCGTACCGGCCCGACGCACCCGCCCCCACCCGCGCCGCCGCGCTCGTCGCCTCGGTGCTGACCGCGGACGCCCTGCTTCACCTGTACTGGATGACGGGCGCCACCTGGCCGGCGGCCGACGCCAGGAACCTGTCCGAAGCCGTTCTCGGTGCGGACGTGCCCTTCACACCGCCGATCCTGCTGCCTCTCGTCGTCCTCCTGCTCAGCGCCGCCACCCTCGTCGTCGCCCACTCCCGCCGGCCCGGGCCGTTGGTCCTCCGCCTCGGCGCCCTGGCCGTGTCCGCGGGCCTCTCGCTGCGCGCCCTCGCGGGAATCTACTGGCTGTTCGCCACGGAGGGCGGCACCGCCTTCTACTGGCTCAACCTCGCGCTCTACACCCCGCTGTGCGCCGTCCTGGCGATCGCCGCCCTGCGTGTGGCGCGGTGGAAGGATGAGGCACGTGCCCGATGAGCGATCCGATGACCGGACGGTCCGGCTGGTGCGCGCCGCGCAGCGCGGCGACACGCTGGCCATGGCCGACCTGATGGACCTGCTCGTCCCGTACGTGGGCCGCGTCTGTACGGCCATCGCCCTGGAGCAGGGGGCGGACGCGGCGCAGGAGGCCCTGGTGGCGGTCTTCCGATCGCTGCGGACCCTGAAGGACCCGGCCGCCCTGCGCGGTTGGGTCCGTGCCATCGCGGTGCGCGAGGCGGTCCGCGTCGCGCACCGCGCCGCCCGCACGGTACCGGCCGACCTCAGCACGCTCCCCTCGCGGGGCGAGCCTCAACTGGCCGCCGACATCAGGGACGTGCTGGACCGGCTCTCGCCCGAACACCGGGCGGTGCTGATGCTGCGTGACGTGGAGGGCCTGGACGAGCGCACCGCCGCGGCACTGCTCGGTGTGCGCACGGGCACCGTCAAGTCGCGGCTGCACCGGGCCCGCGACACCTTCCGGAAGGCGTGGACGTCATGAACGAGTTCTGGCCCACCACCGACCTCGACCCGGTACGTCGCCTGCACGCCCTGGCCGCCGGGATTCACGGAGCCCATGTCACCGAGGCGTACCTCGACGCACCCTTCGAGCGGGTCTGGTCACTGCTGGGTGACCTGGAGGGCGGGTTCGGGCAGGTCGTGCCCGACATGCGGCGGCTGCGGGTCCTGCGCCGGCAGGGCGAGCGCGTCGAGGCCCTCGCGCGCAGCGCCTACGGCATGCGCGCCCGGCTGCGCGGGGTGCAGCGGCCGGGCTGGTGCTGGCTGCAGAGCCGGTTCCTGCTGATCGGCATGGCGGCGGCACCCGACGGCCCGGGCACCCGAGTGGCGTTCACCGGAGGCGTCCGGCTGCCGTCCCGTGCCGCGCTGATCCCCCTGGGCGTGCGGCGTGAGGGAGCCCGCAGCGTGGAGAAGCTGACCGCCCTGCTGTGAGCCGGCACGGCGAGGCCCCGCACAGAGCGCGTGGCGGATCAGGGGGTGGGACCCTCGCGGATCCGCCGGAGCCGTCCCGGGCCGTCCGTGTGTCGTCTCCTCGCGGCGGTCGAAGCGCACCTCCTCACGCGGCGCCGGCGCTCCGGTGCCCGGGCGGGCGGCCCGCCCCGGCACCGGACGCACCGCGTCGCTCCTCGTCGCGCAGCCGGGCCGCCAGGGAGGCGAGGGCTTCGGTCTCATCGGTGTGGCCCACAGCGGTCAGACGGGAGACCGCGGCGTCGAGGCGGGTGAGGGCGGGGGCGGGACGTTCCAGGTAGATGCCCTCCACGGCACCCGCGAGGCGGACGCACTCGGCCCACTCGCCGGCTCGATCGTCCTCCGGCCCCGGCTCGCCGAGCAGGGCGAGGGCCTTCTCCAGGGCGGCCAGGGCGTCCTCGTACTCGCCGGCGTAGGCGTTGACCCGCCCGTGCTCGTAGGCGAGGGCCGTGTCCAGGGAGCGCCCGTGGGCCGTGAACCCGGCGGCGCGGGCCTCGTCGGCGACCCGGCCGGCGTCGGTGAGGAAGGCGCGGGCGTCGGCCAGGCCTTCGGGGCCCTGCTGCTGGGCCTGGAGGCGGGCCAGTTCGCGCAGGCAGTTGCTGAGCTGCTCGAAGCGCGGTTCGCGTGCGTGGGCGGCGAGTGCCTGGTCCGCGGCTTCCCGGGCCCGGCCGAACTCGCCGGACTCGCCTAGGAGTACGGCCGTCTCCGCGGCGATCATGGCGTGGCTGCCCGGGTCGTCGTCCCAGCCCGCCGATTCGGCCGCGAGGGCGACGAACTCCGCCGTGGCGGCCTTGAGGTCCTCCCCCGTGTGCAGCGCGCGGGCGCGGGTCAGGCGCAGTTGGGCGACGAGCCGGTCGTCCAGTTCCCCGGCCGCGACGTCCGGTTCGGCCAGCACGGAGTCGAGCAGGGCGATGCAGTCCTCCACGCGGCCCAGGTCGAGGCTGAGCTGGGCGGCGTTGCCGTAGGCGCAGAAGGCGTCCGTCCGGCTGCCGTGGCGCAGGCCGAGCTCCGCCGAGCGCGTCAGGTGCCGCAATGCCTCCTCGGGCCGCCCCAGGTGCATGGAGGCCTCGGCCAGGTCGCCGTGGAGGCGACTGGTGTCGACCGTGTCGGCGGGCCAGTCGGCGGCCAGTCGCAGGGCCTCGGTCAGGTCGGAGTACGCGGTCTGCGCGTCCCGCGAGACGAGTTGGAGCCGGCCGCGCAGTCCGAGGGTGCGGGGCAGGTGCCAGGCGGGGCCGTGCGCCTTCAGCCGGTCGAGGAGGGCGTCGATCTCGGTGACCGCGGCGGGCAGGTCCCCCGAGATGGCGTACGTGCTGGCGCGCAGCAGCAGGGCGCCGGAGATCTGCCCGACGACCTCGTGCCGGGTGGCGAACGCGAGCAGCAGGTCCACCTCGGCGAGGACCGGTGCGACGTGCTCGTCGCTCCCCGACGCCTGCAGGCGCAGGCCGAGCGCGGTCGCCCGGAGCCGCAGCAGCCGGGCCTCCTGGTACGGTGCGAGGCCGGACGTCTCCGCGTGCAGACGGACCATGGCCGCGTGGGCCGCGGTCAGCGCGGCGGCCTTCGCCTCGGCTCGGTCAGCGCCCTCGGGAGGGATCTCGGCGGTGGCCAGCAGGGCGCAGGCGCGGGCGAGCGCCGCGTGGCCCGGCAGACCGGCGGTGTCGTACAGCGCGGCGGCCTCCTCGTGGAGGGCGGCGGAGTCGGTGAACTCGTCCTTCTCGCCCGCCCGGTTCGCCTCCTCGGCCAGCAGGTCCGCGCGCAGCCGGACGAGCGGGCCCACGGCCGGGTCGTCCGGATGGGTGTAGTCGGGGGCTGCGACGAGGGTGCGCAGCCGCGCCCAGCAGGCGCGGGCGTCCGGGTGGCCCTCCTCGTCCGCCGTCCGGGCCCGGAGGATGAGTTCGGGCAGCGACTCGGGGAGGTCGGCGGCCGGGCGGGCGGCGGGTGCGCCGGGCTGGGAGGGCTGAGAGGCCTGGGCCACGTCGTCGAGGCCGCGGGTGCGCAGGGTCAGTTCCAGCGCGTCCAGGAGCGGGGCGCGGTCGAGGCGGACCGTGCGGCGGTCGCTGTGGGCCGTGGTTCCGTTGCGGGCGTCGAAGCGGGCGGCCAGGTCGTCGGCACGGCCGCGCACCTCGGCGCGCAGACCCGCCACCGTCCAGGTCCGGCCCGCGGGCCCGGCGGCGGGCAGTTCGCCGTGGCCGAGGTGCTCGACGCGCTGCAGGAGGACTTCGACGCCGGTGAGGAAGCCGAGCTGGTCCAGCGGTGAGTCGACCTCGTCGAACAGCATCCGGTTCTCGGCGAGCAGTTCCAGGCCGCGTGCCTCGTTGCCGGTCAGCGCACAGAACTCCAGGTGCCGGCCGACCTCTGCGGACATGGACGGGTTGCGGCGGGCGAGACGGTATCCGGCGAGGTGCAGTTCGCGGGCGCGGTCGGTGCGGCCGGTGCGCAGCAGGGGCAGCAGCGCGTACGAGACGGAACGGGCCGGCTCCTCCTGGCAGGACTCCTTGCCGGCGAGGACCGGCTCCCAGACGCTCAGCGCGCGTTCGTCGTCGCCCGCGGCGAGGTGGTACCGGGCACGTTGGCAGATCTCGCACGCCTCGCAGTCGCTGAGCCGGGTGCGGGTGCGGCCCGCCCACAGCTCGTAGGCGAGGTCGGTGTCCTCACCGACGTGGGCTGCGAGCTGATAGGCCTGTCCGTAGTAGGGCTGGAGGCCGAAGCCGGCCTTCTCGTACCGGTCGCGCATCTCCGTCAGCCACTGGCGCAGGCTGGCCAGCGGTATCTCGGGCAGCTGGCGCAGGGCGCTCGCCACCCACTTGAACCGCCAGAACAGCACGTGGCGCAGGCGCTCGTCGAAGGCGTCGGGCTGCTCGTCGAACAGGGTGAGCAGGCGGGCGAAGACGACAGGCGACTTCCGGGGTTCGGAGCCGTAGGTGTACGCCTCCTGGAGTTCGAGGAGGGTGCGGATGAGCGGGAGGGGCTCCTCGAACTGCTCGGCGGCGTCGACGAGTTCCTCGGCGGTGACGGTGCGGGTGCGGCCGTAGGGGCGCTGCTGGTTCTCCTGGAGCGCCTGGTACAGCTCGTCGGTGGTCTGGGGTGCGGTCGTCATCGTCAGCTGTCCTTGCGGAGGGCGTGGGCGAGGAGGTCGAGGAAGGAGCGGTTGATCAGGCTCGACTCGGCGGGCCTGAGCGGGCGCCGGGACAGCATCGCGGCCTGCCCGTAGAGGGCTTCGGCGCTGGTGCGGGCCAGTTCGGGCTCGTCGATGGTGACGGCGGTGCGGACCAGCGGGTTGAGCTGGTTGAGGATCAGCTGGGCCCGCGGGACCTCCTGGCGCAGCGCGCCGAGGATGTCGCCCCAGACGCCGCCCTCCTGCTCGCGGGCGAGCTGGGAGCGGGTGCGCTCGTGCCGGGCCTCGCGGCTGTCGACGAGGAGGGCGGGGGCGGAGGCGGGCTGGAAGGTGCGCAGCGCGACGTCGCAGTCGAAGACGGCGAGGGCGTCCCGGGCCTGGGCGAGGTAGGCCGCGGCGGCCAGTTCCGTCTCCCGGTCGACGGGGTCGAGGTGGGCGGTGAGGGTGGCCGGGTCGAGGTCGGCGACGGTGGCCTCGGGTCTGATCTCGGGCAGCCGGTGGACCAGCTCACGGTCGTAGGTGTAGCCGCCGTTGACGACGCCGAGGCCGGCGGCCGAGGCGATCGCGGCGACCTGCCGGAACTCCTCCACGCTGGACGTCACGAGCACGGTGCGGTGGGTGCGCGCGAACTCGTCGAGGGTGCAGTGCCCGTCGGTGGTCTCGAACGGCAGCCAGGGCAGCAGCATCCGCATGATCTCGTCGTCGTGCACCGCGAGCGACTTCACGGCCAGGTGGTGGGCCTGGAGGAAGCGGCCCAGCAGGTCCGGGTCGCTGGCCGCGGCCCGGGCGATCCAGGCGCGCAGCCGCTCGGCGAGGGCGTCGCGGACGGCGGCGAGGGTGTCGTCCTCGTACAGGGACTCGCGGGACGCGGTCGGGCGCAGGCTCTCGGCGTCGACGACGCAGCGGACGAAGAAGGCCCAGTCGGGCAGGATCTCCTCGGCCTGCTCGGACAGCAGCATGCCCTTGACGTGCACGCGGTGCCCGTGGCGGCGCCCGGCGGGCACCGACTCGGGCAGCACGCACGCGATGCCCTTCAGGCCCACGGCCGGCAGGTCCAGTTCGATGGTGTCCAGCGGCGTGAAGCCGAAGACCTCCTCGCCGTAGGCGGCCAGCTCGCGGGACCGCGCCCCGGGGGTGGGGTACGTGCGCGCCCAGGGCGCGGGCTCGGGATTGACGGACGCGCCAGGGCCACCGGGAGCGCCGGCACCGGCCGTGCCGTCGTCGAAGGTCACCGGGTGGCGCAGCAGGGAGCCGAAGTGGCGGGCCAGCGCGTGCACCCGCGCCGGCCGGGTCCACTCCCCCGCGTCGGCGCGCGGCGTCAGGGTGACGGTGGTGCCGGGCCGGGGCCGTGCGGAGGCGGGCAGCGTACGGACGGTGTAGCTGCCGTCGCCGCGTCCCCGCCATTCCACGGCGGGTGCGTCGGGGGTGCGGGCGGTGCGGCTGAGGACGTGGATCTCGTCCGCGACCAGGAAGCAGGAGAGCAGGCCGATGCCGAACTGGCCGATGAAGTCGCCGCGTTGCTCGGCGATCTTCTCGGCGCGCTTGCTGCTCCGGCCGATCGTGGCGAGGAAGCTGTGCACGTCGGCCTCGGTGAGTCCGATGCCGTCGTCCTCGACGCGTACGACCGAGCCGTCCGCGTACAGGCGGACGCCGAAGGAGCCGGCGGGCGCGGCCGGTTCGAGGCGCTGCCGGGCGGTGAGGGCGTCCACCGCGTTCTGCATCAGTTCGCGCAGGTAGACGCGGGGGCTGGAATAGAGGTGGTGGGAGAGGAGGTCGACGAGGCCGCGCAGGTCCACCTGGAAGTTCCGGTCGGCGTCGCCGGGGTGGTTCGCGGGGGTGTCGGGCAGAGTCATCGGGCAGTCCGGAGTGGGGTGACGGGAAGGGGACGGGCGAGTGCTGTCGCAGCACTGAGGTGACGGGCTCAGGCGCGACGCCGGAAGCGGGCGTACATCCGCTCCGGTCGTGCCATGTACTTCCAGGGCCATGAGGTGTAAGCGCCGTCGAGTTCGTGGAAGACGCGCGGGCACACGATGCTCTCGGCGGCCAGCGACAGGGCCATGGCGAAGATGTTGAAGTCCTCCTGCCAGCCCGGGCGGCGTTGGTAGCCGGCGTGCAGGATGCTGCGTTTGGCGGCGTCCCTCAACTCGGCCTGGATCTGGGGGGTGTCGAGGCAGTCCATGCTGTCCGACTCCACCCACTCCTCGATATGGGCCATGGCGATCACACAGCCGAGCCGATGGCCCTCGGGCGCGCCCGCGAACGCCTCACGGGCGAACGCCAGTGCCTGGCCCGGCTCGCCACCCCAGCGGGGCTGAAGCTGGGACACCCACTCGGTGTGAGTCTCCAGGTCCAGTGGGTCGCGGCGCAGGGCGGCGTCGCGCCGGGTCTCGTTGACGGCGGAGCCCAGCGACATGCCACGGCCGGAGGTGAGGAGGCGACGCCACGGAGTGACCCATTCCGGCCGCAACTCGGCGGCCTCCAGGAGCTGCTCCTCGGCGATGCGCAGCCGCTCGTGGAAGATGCGCCACTGCTCCGGCGTGACGTCCACGGCACGCGCGGAGGTGCGTGCCTCCCAGCCCCATGCGATGTGCCGCGCGCCGGATATCAGCAGGGCCGCCGCCCGGTGCTCCTTGTCCTCCTCGACGGCCCGGCCGATCCAGTCCTGCACACCGTCCAGGTCGGCGAGCTCACCCAGGACCTGGTGGTCGCGGCCGAGATCGAAGGGCGCCAGCGCCGCCTTCACCGCCTCCCAGTCACCCGCGCCTGCCGCTTCCACCAAGGCCAGCACCCGCGCGTCCCCGAGTGCGTGCAGCGTGTACATGCCGTTCTTCCGTGTGCGCGGGGCGGGAAGGGCGTGCGGATCCGCCGGTCTTCCCCCACCGCCCTTGCCGAACAGCCTGCCGAACATGCCGCGCCCTCCCCAGGTCCGCTGTGATCTTGCGGTGCAGCATAAGCCGCCCCACCGACAGCGCCACCACAGGGTTTTCACGTCCGCGGCAGGGCCCCTCCCCGGTCTGTCCGCGTTTCTCCGTCTCATCACGGGCCGGTGTCCGGCTCACCGCGCAGGACACCCGTCGGGATCCGCACGCGGCACCGGAGAGCCGTGCCGGATCCCGGCCCGAGTCGTCAGTTCACCTTCCGGTCCCGCCCGGACCAGTACGGTCGGCGCAGCTTGAACTTCTGGACCTTGCCGGTGGCGGTGCGCGGGATGGCGTCGCGGAACTCGACACTCGTCGGCGCCTTGTAGCCGGCCAGGCGCCGCTTGCAGTGGGCGATGATGTCGGCCTCGGTCGCCGTGGCCCCTGCGGCGAGCACCACCAGGGCCTTGATCGTCTCGCCCCACTTCTCGTCCGGCACGCCGATGACGGCGACCTCGGCGACCGCCGGGTGGCTGAAGATGACGTCCTCCACCTCGATCGACGACACGTTCTCGCCGCCGGTGATGATCACGTCCTTCTTCCGGTCGGAGATCGTCAGATGACCGTCGCAGGCGTCGATGCTGCCGCCGTCGCCGGTGTGGAACCACCCGCCCTCGAGGGCCGCCGCGGTCTCCTCCGGCTTGTCCCAGTACCCGTCCAGCACGACGTTCGACCGGGCGAGGACCTCACCCGTCTCGGAGACCCTCAGCCTGACTCCCAGGGCGGGCAGTCCGGCACGCGACAGCTTGCGCGCCCGCTCGTCAGCGGGAAGCGACGCGTCGGCAGGCCTGGTCCGGTTGAACGTGAGCAGCGGGGACGTCTCGGTCAGGCCGTAGATCTGCGTGAACTCCCAGCCGAGTTCCTCCCCGACCCGCTGGATGAGCGTGCTCGGCGGCGGAGCTCCCGCGCACACGATCCGCACCCGGTCACGGCCGGGGATCTCGCCCTCCCAGGACGCCGCCGCGTCCAGCACCGCCTTCCACACCGCCGGTGCGCCGCACATGAGCGTCACTCCGTGCCGGTCGACCCGGCGCAGGATCTCGGCGCCGTCGACCTTGCGCAGCACCACCTGCTTCACGCCGAGGCCGGCCATCACGTACGGCATGCCCCAGCCGTTGCAGTGGAACATCGGCAGGGTGTGCAGGTAGACGTCACGCTCCCAGGCCCGGGTGTGCAGCCCGAAGGTCATTCCGTTCACCCAGATGTTGCGGTGGGTCAGCTGCACCCCCTTGGGACGTGCGGTGGTTCCCGACGTGTAGTTGATCGTCGCGGTGGCGTCCTCGTCCGGGTGGGACCACGGACGGGGAGCGACGCCGAACCGCATCAGCTCGGACTCGGTCTGCTCGCCGAGCACGAACCGGTGACGGGACTTGACCGCGGACAGCGCCTCGTCCAGTTCGGGGTCGACGAGCAGCACCGACGCGCCACTCTGCCGTACCACGTAGTCGACCTCGTCGGGCCCCAGGCGGAAGTTGACCGGTACGCAGATCCGCCCGCTCATCGGTACGGCGAACAGCAACTCCAGCAGCCGTGCGGAGTTGTGGCCCACCACCGCGACCCGCTCGCCCTCACCGACGCCCAGCGCGTCGAGCCCCGCCTGCCAGGCGCGGACCCGCTCGCCCAGCCGTCCGTACGTCGAGTCCGGCACCGGCACGCCGGGCTGATCCGGCTCGTCCACCACACCGGTGTCGGCGGCGAAGCCCAGCTCGGCCCGCTCCAGGAAGTCCGCGACCGTCATCGGAACATGCATGGTTCACTCCCCTGCTTCCGGATTCGACTGCTCCCCGCGGAAGGCCCGCGTACTGGCCAAGGTCTACCCAGTCAGCCGCGTGTTCCGGCCACGCCGCCGCGCACACCCGCCGCGTCGAGCAGATGGCCGGCCACCGTGCGCGCGCCGGCGTCGCCGACGAGCAGGGTGTAGTGGTTCACGTCGGCCACCCGGTGCGTGGCCAACCGGGCGGGGTCGATGCCCGCGGCGGCCAGCCGCCGCTCGTCGTACAGCCCCTGGGGCTCGTCCATCAGACCCCGGTCGGCCCACAGCAGCCGGGTGGGAAGCTCGAGTCGGCCGACCGCGGCCAGTACCTCCGGATCCCGCAGCACCTGTGTGCCGTCTTCCCGTACGGCGTCGCGGACGCAGGAGGACCGCAGTCGCGGCTCCGCGCCGACGAGGTCGCGCTGGATGTAGGCGTCCACCCACGGTGTCCACGCCCCGGCGAAGGCCGGATGATCGCGCCAGTAGTCGCGGTACGCCTGCCGGTCGGGGAAGGTCATGTCCAGCCGGCGCATCGCCGGGCCGATGACGGCGTCCAGCAGCGCGTCCGGGTCGAGATGGGCCGGTGCGGGGAAGCCGAGTCCGCCGTCGACGAGGACGAGCGAACCGAATCTCGCGGGGTGGCGCACCCCGGTGAACGCGCCGACGAAGGCGCCCATCGAGTGACCGGCGAGCACCGCCTCGCGCAGGCCGAACGCGTCGGCGATCGCGGCCACGTCCGCGGCGTGGGCGGCGATGCCGTACGGTCCGGGCAGCGATCGGCTGCCGGCCCGGCCCCGCAGATCGGGCGCGATCACGGTGGCGCGGCCCTCGATGTGGTGGGCGACCCCGGCCCAGGAGAGCGCGTTGGCGGTGATGCCGTGCACCGCGAGCACCACGGGAGCGTCCGGTTCGGCCGCCGGCCACCGCAGTACGGCGAGTTCGCCCCCGCGGACGGGCACGCTCAGCTCCTCGTACGGATCGGTCTCCGGCGGGGCTTCGTGGCGCGGTGTTTCGGCGTGGCGCGTCATGTTCGGCGACTCCTCATCTCGTCGCGCACCGAGTTGCGATCCTCCGGTCGCGTGCCGCGCACGATACGGCCCGACCACCGGATCCGGCATGTGTGCGGCACATACAGGCGACATCGGGTGCGTATGGCGAAGCCATATGAACGCGGCACAGTGCGCGCGGGCGGGCCCCCGCCCGAGGACCCGCGCTACACCTTCTGGGCCACCCCCGCGGCGATGAGGTGCTCCCAGACGGTGAGTTCTCGTCCGCCCTCGGTGTTCCACCGGCTGTCCACGGTCTCCGGACGCCACAGGGAGGCGGGGACGATTCCGGGGTCGAGGATCTCCAGGCCGTCCAGGAGCGCCTCGATCTCCGCGTCGGTGCGCCACCGGCCCCGGCCGAAGGTCTGCTGGAGGACCCTCTCGGCCTCCACGGTCTCCGGGTTGTTGCCGGAGCGGAAGTGGCTGACGAAGAAGTAGCTGCCGGCGGGGACCTGTTCGCGCCAGTAGCGGACGATCGCGGCCGGGTCCTCGTCGTCGTTGACGTGGTGCAGGATGGCGCTGAACATGACGGCGACGGGACGGTCGAAGTCGATCAGCTCCACGGTGTCCGGGTGGGTGCGGATGTCGTCGGGCTTGCGCACATCGGCCGCCACGACCCGGGTCCGGTCGTTCTCCTCCAGCAGCGCGCGGCCGTGGACCAGCACCTGGGGGTCGATGTCGACGTACACGACCCGTGCGTCCGGATCGTGCCGTTGCGCGACCTGGTGGACGTTGTCGGCGGTCGGCAGACCACTGCCCAGGTCGATGAACTGCCGTACGTCCGTGGTGGTCACGATCTCCCCGACCGCCCTGGTCAGGGCCGCTCGGTTGGCGAAGGCGATGGCCACGGAGCCCGGGAGGTCGCGTTTGAACACGTCGCCGATCTCCCGGTCCACGGCGTAGTTGTCCTTGCCGCCGAGCAGGTAGTCGTAGACGCGCGCGATGCTCGGCTTGGTGTGGTCGATGGAGAGGCCTTCGTCCGTCATGACGCCCATCCTCCCCCGTATCGGCGGCTGCTGACCAGCGCTTCGACATCCTTCGGTGCTCACTCTTGACGGCCCATTAGTTCGTACCTATGGTCACCGGCGAACACCAGCGTTCAACCCCTCACACATCGTTCACATATAAGAACGGATGGCCGTCGTATGCCTGCCGCTCCCCCACACTCCCGCAGCAGATCCCGAGCCACACTCCCCCTCGCCCTGGCCGCCGTCCTCACCTGCGGTCTGCTCCTGCCACGGCCCTCGCGGGCCGAGGCCGCACCCACCACGTTCGTCCACCCCGGCGTGACCGTGTCCCAGGCCCAACTGGACTTCGCACGCGGCAAGGTGCTGGCCGGCGCCCAACCCTGGAAGGGCGCCTACGACCAGATGGCGGCGAGCTCCTACGCCAGTCTCAGCCGCACGCCGAAGCCCTGGGCGACCGTGGAGTGCGGCTCGTACTCCAACCCGAACCTCGGCTGCACCGACGAACGCCAGGACGCCATCGCCGCGTACACGGACGCCCTCGCCTGGTACATCACCCGCGACGCGCGCTACGCCCAGAAGGCCATCGAGATCATGGACGCCTGGTCGGCCGTGATCCGGAGCCACACCAACAGCAACGCACCGCTGCAGACCGGTTGGGCCGGCTCCTCCTGGCCCAAGGCCGCCGAGATCATCAAGTACACCTACACCGGTGGCTGGCCGAACGCCGGCCGCTTCGCCACCATGCTCCGCGACGTCTATCTGCCCGTGGTCATCAAGGGGTCCAACTCCAACGGCAACTGGGAGCTGTCGATGATGGAGGCCGCCGTCGGCATCTCCGTCTTCCTGGAGGACAAGGCGTCCTACGACACGGCCATGGCCAAGTTCCGCACCCGCACCGCCGCCTACGTCTACCTGGCCTCCGACGGAGACCTGCCCAGGACCGTGCCGAGCCAGAACCTGAACACCAGGGACAAGATCGTCTCCTACTGGCAGCACCAGTCCACCTTCGTCACCGGACTCACCCAGGAGACCTGCCGCGACTTCACCCACACCGGGTACGGCATCTCCGCCATCTCGCACGTCGCCGAGACCAGCCGGATCCAGGGCCAGGACCTGTACGGCACCGACGTCGGCGAGCGGCTGCGCCAGGCCCTGGGCTTCCAGTCCACGTACGAACTGGGTGCCTCTGTGCCCGGCTGGCTGTGCGGCGGTTCGGTCCACCGGGGCCTCGGGCCCGTCACCGAAGTCGGTTACAACGCCCTCCACAACCGGCGCGGCGTCGCCATGACCAACACCCAGGCGCTGACCCGACAGAACCGGCCGGCCGGCACCAATGCCCTGTTCGTGGCCTGGGAGACCCTCACCCACGGGGACAATCCCGCCTGACGGGCGGGCCCGGGCGGTCGCGGACGGGCCCGGTCACGGTCCGCAGGAAACAACGACGTAACCGGGGCCGCGTACCGTCGCATCCGTGAACGCGGATGTGAACGGACACAAGGCCGACGCAGGGGCGCGGATCCGGCCCGGTGCCGAGGACGACCTCGCGGAGCTGACCCGGATCTACAACCACTACGTCATCGAGACACCGATCACCTTCGACATCGAGCCGTTCACCGTGGACCAGCGCCGGCCATGGCTGCTGGCCCATCCCGACTCTGGTCCACACCGGCTCCTCGTCGCCGAGGCGAGCGGCACACTCCTCGGCTACGCGACCAGCAGCGCGTTCCGCCCGAAGCGGGCCTACGCGACCTCCGTGGAGACCAGCGTCTATGTGGCGCCCGAGCACGTGGGCCGTGGCGTCGGCGGCCTGCTGTACACCGCGCTCCTCGGCGCGCTGGAGCACGAGGACCTCCACATGGCGCTCGCCGGAATCACCCTGCCCAACGAAGCGTCGCAACGGCTCCACGCACGCTTCGGGTTCCGGCCCGTGGGCGTCTACGAACAGGTCGGGCGGAAGTTCGGCAGGTTCTGGGACGTGGCCTGGTTCCAGAGGCCGTTGCGCTGAGACCGACGGCACGTCACCGCACATCGCCGGCGTCGCCGCGGAGCCGCTCCAGGAAGTCCTCATCGGCGCGCGGCTCCCCGGGAGCAGGGGCGGGCCGCGTACCCCTGTGTCAGGCAGCCTGCCCCTGCTCGCCACATCGGCCGACACACCGGTCTCCGGCCGTGCGGTGGTTGCGGCTCCGCCGCCCTGGGGGTTGTACGGGCTGCGTACAAGGGGGCGGAGCCGCGGGCCTCGACTCCCGACCGAGGGGGGCGTAGGAATCGAGGTGGTGAAACGTACCTTCACCGGGCGCCGGTGTCGCTCCACCCCACGAGTGAACCGTTGGCCAGGCGTTCGCACCCTGATGATCCTTTGGCCATTCGTCCGTGCATATGCGGAACGAATGTGCGGCATCGGTAGGCCGCAACCTGTCGCCAAGGCATTTCTGTTGGTTCGGTCATGCGGCACGAATTCGAGATCAGCCACCGCGAAGAGAACGACTGGACCATCGTGGAGATCCGCGGCGAGGCGGACATGTACACCGCACCGCAGATCCGTGAGCACGTCTTCGACCGGATCCGGTCAGGCCACCACCGCCTGATCCTCGACCTGCTCGGCGTGCGGTTCATGGACTCCACGGGCCTGGGCGCGCTCGTCGGCATCCGGAACCTCATCGCACCGCGCGGCGGAGAGCTGAGACTGGCCATCAGCCATCCCGGAATCCGGCGCATCTTCGCCATCACGGGCCTGCACCAGGTCTTCCCGATCTACGACAGCGTCGACCTGGCGAAGATCGCCCGGTGAGCACCGAGGGCGCACGGTGCCGTTCGTGGGCGTGCTCCGCGCAGGTGACCCGGGTGACGCCTCGGGTCCTTCACGGGCCCGGGGTCGTCCCGGGCAGTACGTCGTATCCGCACCACGCGAGGAGTTCCCGCCATGGACCATTCCGACCGCGTCGCCATCGTCACCGGCGCAGGATCAGGCATCGGCGGGGCCACCGCCGCGGGGCACACACGTCACGGGACAGATCCTGACGGTCGACGGAGGGCTCGAACTCTCCTGACCGGCAGCGGGCCGGCCAGGAGCCGGGGAACGCCCGCCGGTGCCCTCGGCGACGCGCCGACGCAGCGGCCCGGCGCCGCGCTACTCGGCGGCGGCGCCGGCCGGGTCGGCGGGCCCGGGCAGCAAGGCGCCGTCGACGTACAGATCGACGTGCTCGTTGTAGAACGCGATCAGACCGGCGACGGCGCAAGCCTGCGCGGTCGGGAAGTCGTACGTCCAGGCGATGTCCTCATGGGAGGCGGTGTCGCCGTCGAACGACCAGTAGCCGCTCGTCGTCCCCTTGTACGGGCAACCGGTCACCGTGTCCGAGGGCCGTAGCCGGGTCCAGTCGACGTGCGCGCGGTCAAGGTAGTAGCGCGTCGGCAGGCCGGTCTCGAACAGCTTCACGCAGTGGGGTGCGTCCGCCAGCACGACCCCTTCCAGCTCCACACGGACGGCGCTGGAGGACCGCAGCGCATCCACCCGGGTGTACGGGCTCCGCGGGTGGACGAAGACCGGCTCGTCCTCCTCGAACCAGGAGTCCAGCGCGTCCCACTCGAAGCGCACGGTGTTCCGAAGCGGCTCCGGGGCGCCCTCGCTCCAGACCCATGCCGCGCCCACCCGGACCTCGGAGCCCACCTGCAGGCTGTGCCGGCGTGCGGGACCGGCACTCCGTTGCTCCGTGTGCTCCTCGTCGCGGAGCACGCCCTCGGCCAGGTCCTCGAGCGGGATGCTGAACTGCGGGTACGCCTGCCACTCCCACACGTACAGGGCACGGCGCGTGTCGAAGACGACGCGCCCCGCGACCGTTCCCCGGATCCGGCGCGGCACAGGCTCGACGTGTCCGATCGGAACGATCAGGCTCGGGTACAAGACACTTTCGGCTGCCATGGTGGTCATCCTGGTTCATGCGCCGACCGTTCGCTCGCCGTGCCCGGCGCCCGTCCGGCCCATGACCTGACCGGCACCTGCCGGCCGTCGTCCACCCGCGTCGGAGGGCGGTGGCCGGGCAGCGCACGAAGAGGACGCCGTGCACCTCGCCGTGCAGGCGCGCTGTAGAGGTGGGCGACGTCGGCCGGCCAGCACACCGACCTGCCCGGCCCGACGCTCCTCGGCGCGTCACTCTGCCGGGTATCGGATCCGCCTTCTGGGGACTGCTCGCGGGCGCCCTCACCAGCGCCGTCGCGAACGCCGAGCGACGACGGACCAGGCCCGCACCGCGAACTCCGCGGGCGGACACCGCGGACGACACGGCCGGAGTGTGAGTCGGCTCCCCGGGAAGGACGCCCGCCGGGTGGGCCCCCTCGGCGCCGCCCCTGGAGAGATCCCGCGACGCGAAGGCGGAACGGCGGGGACGCGACGGCAGTGCGGAGCCGTACGATGCTGCCCATGATCTTCATCACCGCCAAGTTCCGAGTCCGTCCCGAGCACGCCGACCGGTGGCCCGAGATCACCGCCGACTTCACCCGGGCGACCCGCGCCGAGCCGGGCTGTCTGTGGTTCGACTGGTCGCGCTCCGTCGAGGACCCGACGGAGTACGTGCTCGTCGAGGCGTTCCGCGACGACGAGGCCGGCGCCGCGCATGTGCAGTCCGCGCACTTCAAGGCCGCGCAGCAGACACTGCCGCCGCACCTGGCCGAGACACCGCGCATCGTCAACACGACCGTCGAGCAGGACGACTGGTCGCTGCTGGGTGAGATGGCGGTCCCCGAACAGGGATAGCGGTCCCGCCGGGCCGGTCAGCCGAACGGGCCGCCGAGGGGCTGTTCGGTCCACACCGTCTTGCCGTCGCGGCTGTAGCGGGTACCCCAGCGTTCGGCCAACTGGGCCACCAGGAACAGGCCGCGCCCGCCCTCGTCGGTGGTGCGGGCCCGGCGCAGGTGGGGTGAGGTGTGGCTGGTGTCGCTGACCTCGCACACCAGACACCGTTCACGGATGAGCCGGAGGGTCGCCGGGCCGCCTGCGTACCGGTAGACATTGGTGACCAGTTCGCTGGCGATCAACTCGGTGGTGAACGCCAGGTGCTCCAGGCCCCATTCGGCCAGCTGAGCCGACGTCAGCTCCCGGGCCCGGGCCGCGCTCTCGGGTTCCGGTGGCAACTGCCAGGAGGCGACGTCGCCCGGTCGCAGCATGCGGGTGCGGGCGATCAGCAGCGCGACGTCGTCGCTGGGGTGTGCCGGCACAAGGGAGTCGACCACGGCCTGGCAGGTGCGCTCCAGTGCGTCCGCGGGGCGGGCGAGCGCCCGGCGCAGGACGGTCAGAGCGGCGTCGGCATCGAGGTGGCGCTCGCCGATGAGCCCGTTGGTGTACAGGCACAGCAGACTGCCCTCGGCCAGTTCGATGTCGCGGGCCTCGAACGGCAGGCCGCCCAGGCCGAGCGGTGGGCCGGCGGGCAGGTCGATCCGGTCCACCTCTCCGTCCGGGGCGGTCACCATCGGCGACGGGTGGCCCGCGCGGGCGGCGCAGCAACGTCCGGAGACCGGGTCGTACACGGCGTACAGGCAGGTGGCTCCCACGACCTGCTCCCCCACGGGCCGCTCGCCCGCCGCCTCCTGTTCGGCGGCCAGCAGCAGGATCAGGTCGTCCAGGCGGGAGAGGACCTCGTCCGGTTCCAGGTCGAGGCTGGCGAGTGTGTGGACGGCGGTACGCAGCCGGCCCATGGTGGCGGCGGCGTGGATGCCGCGACCCACCACGTCGCCGACGACGAGGGCGACCCGCGCCCCGGACAGAGGGATGACGTCGAACCAGTCGCCGCCCAGGCCCGGGGCCGCGCTGGCGGGCAGGTAGCGCAGGGCCACCTCGACGGCCGACTGGTCCGGGACCGTACGCGGCAGCAGGCTGCTCTGGAGCGTGAACGCGGTGTGCTGCTGCTGGGTGAAGCGCCGGGCGTTGTCGACGGCGACGGCGGCGCGGGCGGCGAGCTCCTGGGCGAGGGTGAGGTCGTCGGCCTCGAAGGGCTCGGGGCGGCGTGAACGCCACAGGGTCATCACGCCGAGCACCAGGCCGCGCGCGACCAGGGGCACCACGATCAGCGAGTGGGCGCCGAGTTCCGGTGCGTGCGGCCCCCGGCGGCCCTGTGCGGAGAACCAGCCGGGCGGGAGAACGGGCTCCAGGACGGACCGCCCTTCGGTCAGGCATCTGGCCTCGGGCGTGTCGGGTGCGTACTCCACCGGCTCGCCGTGCGGAGGGGGCGGACCGGGATGCCGGGCGCCGATGCCGCTGGTCCCGACGCGTACGACGGGCCCTGCCAGTGCCTGCGCCGGTTCCTCACCGCGCGTCACCTGCCGGAGGAGGTCCACCGAGGCATGGTCGGCGAGGTGAGGCACCATCACCTCGGCCAGTTCCCGGGCGGTCTCCGCCGCGTCCAGGGTGGTTCCGATGCGGCTGCCGGCCTGGTCGAGGAGCGCCAGCCGGCGCTGGGCCCGATGGCGTTCGGTGATGTCCTCGATCATCTCGGCCACACCTAGAATGCGGCCGGAGGGATCCTTCATGGGGAAGGACGAGACCATCGCGACCCGCTCGCGTGCCGGGTCCCACTCCATGCGCACCAGTTGCTCGGAGTAGACCGTGGGCCGTCCGGTCTCGAGCACCCGCTGCACCCGTTCCACGGCCCTTCGCGCGTCGTCGGGGAGCAGGAAACAGCCGGTGGGCAGCCCGCGGAACTCCGCCGCCGGGACGCCGGTGACCCGTTCGATCGCCCGGTTGACCCGGAGCAGCCGCAGGTCCAGGCCGTGGACGACGAGACCGATGGGGCAGCGGCGGTACAACCCGTCGAGCACCGCGCGGTCCCGCTGCCACTCCAGGACGTCGCCCGCGAGCGCTCCGGCCAGGAACCACTCACGGGCCCCGTCCGCGCGGGTGACCGCATGGGCCCTGAGCCCCGTCTCCACGGACCGCCCGTCGCTGTGCCGCACCTTCAGCACCCCGAACCAGCCACCCGCTCTCCTGCATCTGGCCGCGGCCCGTCGTGCGGCCGGCCGATCGCGGGGATCGACGAGGACATCCAGTGCAGGACGACCGAGCACGGCCGTGTCCGGATGGCCGAGCAGTTCCTGGGCCCGCCGGTTCCAGCCGACGACGGTGCCGCGGTCGTCGAGTACCGCCACGGCCGCGAAGTGCTGGGCGAAGGGATCGTCGTGGCTTTCGCTGAGCTCCGTCATCCGCTTCTCCACCACCGGGCTCCACCTCGTACCGGGCGACCGGCGCTCTGCCGCGGGTCCTGGCCGCGGCCGGTGACCGGCATGGCGGGGTCCCGTGCGGTGTGGCTCGGCGTCCGCCCCTTGCACGCTGACCTGCTGATGCACCGTAAGACTAAGGGCTGTCCCGTTGTCCGCGGTGGATCAGCGCGCGGCGTCGGATGCCGGGGGCACCTCCCACACAGTTCCGGCAGTGGGGGAGCATCGCACGGCGCAGGGACGTCCGCCTACTGGGCGTATGCGAAGGTTGCGACAACGCGGCGAGGTGCCGTGGCCGGCGTCGCGCGCCCGCCGGGGATGGCGGGACAGCCCTTGGTGAACGGGACGGGGCCGCGGCGGCCACGCCCGCCGCGCGGCGCGGCGCCGTACGGACGGGTGGTGTGCCGCGGCATGACGCCGCACGACGAGGCGGGCACGGAGGTTCTGCCCGGGCCGAGGGTGCGTGCTCAGCGGGCGGCGGCACCGAACCACGTGGGCAGGTGGTCGAGCAGCTCCCGCTGGTCCTCACCGGCCCATGCCACGTGGCCGTCCGGCCGCAGCAGCACCGCCGGAACATCCAGCGCCGTGCTGACGTCGACGACATGGTCGACGCGGTCCGCCCAGCCCGCCACCGAGAGTCGGCCGGTCTGGTCGAGCAGCAGTCCGCGGCCTTCGCGCATCAGCTCGTACAGGCGTCCTCGTTTCAGCTCCACGTCGCGCAGCCGCCGCCCGAGCAGCTCGTGCCCGTCGCCGAAGTCGTAGCGGATGCCGATCGCGGTGATCTTCTCGATGAGGTGGCGGTTCACCTCCTCGATGTCCATCAGTTCCGCCACCAGCCGGCGCACCGCCTGCGGACCGGGGTCGGTGGCCATCAGGTGCATCTGCGCACGGGTGTGGTCCAGCACGGTCGCGGCCACCGGGTGACGTTCGTTCTGATAGCTGTCCAGCAGCCCCGCGGGCGCCCAGCCGGCGATCTCGGCGGCCAGTTTCCAGCCGAGGTTGAAGGCGTCCTGGATACCGAGGTTGAGGCCCTGCCCGCCGGTCGGCGGGTGAACGTGTGCCGCATCGCCGGCCAGCAGCACCCGGTCGACGCGATAGCGCTCGGCCTGCCGGGTGGCGTCGCCGAAGCGGGAGAGCCAGCGCGGCGAGTGCACACCGAAGTCGGTGCCGGCGGTCGCGCGCAGTTGCCGCTTGAACTCCTCCAGCGTGGGCGCGACCGTTCGGTCCTCGGCCACTCCCTCAGCGGGCACGACGACGCGGTACACGCCCTCCCCCAACGGCCCGAAGCCGAACCGCTTCTGGGTCTTGCGGACCTCGGTCATCACGGTGGTCAGCGTCTCCTGATCCACGCCGATCTCCATCTCGCCGAGCAGTGTCTCGACCCTGCTGGGCTCCCCGGGGAAGCCGACGCCGAGCAGCTTGCGCACGGTGCTGCGGCCGCCGTCGCAGCCGACGAGGTGACGCGCGCGCAGCCGCGTGCCGTCGGCCAGCTCGGCGGTCACCCCCTCCTCGTCCTGACTCAGCCCCACCAGTTCACAGCCGGAGCGGATCTCGGCGCCCAGCTCCGTGGCGTGCTCGGACAGCAGCCGGGCCGTCACGGGCTGCGGGATGCCCAGGACGTACCCGTGCGCGGTGTCCAGCCCGTCCGGCCAGGGCTTGTCGATGCCGGCGATGAAGCCGCCGACACGGTACTGCTTGCCGAGCGCGAGAAACCTCTCCAGCAGGCCGCGCTGGTCCATCACCTCGATGCTGCGCACGTGCAGTCCGAGCGCGCGCACCACCTTGGTCGGCTCCGCCTCCTTCTCCAGCACGAGCACGCGCACACCGTGCAGCCGCAACTCCGCGGCCAGCATCAGCCCGGTCGGTCCGCCGCCGACAACGATCACGTCGGTCATCAAGCCCCATTTCCTCAGCTTCCGGCCGCCTGATGTCCTCAGGCCCTGCCACCGGCCGGAGATTCTGCGGCATACAGGGGGCCTTGCCGCAAGGCCCCCTGTGCGCTATATGTTGAAAGTGGCAAGGAGTAGGTGCCCTCCTTGCCTTTCCTTTTTCACCCGCCGTGGCCCGTCCGCCGTGGAGGGGAAGGCTTTCGCGATCCGGGTTCCGCGCAGGGACCTCGCCGGACGGCGCGCCGCTCCTGTCACAGTTCCAGGCGTCCCCCGGTCAATCAGGCATGACCGATCGCCAGTGTGACGGGGAAGCCGTGAAGGAACCGGACATCGACTACCAGGACATTTTCGGTGCGTCGCCCAGCGCGATGCTGGTGCTCACCCCGGAGCTCGTCATCCTGGACGCGAACGCGGCCTATGAGCAGTTGGTCGGGCGCAGCCGCGACCAGCTCGTCGGCCTGTACGTGTTCGACGCCTTTCCGCAGGACCCCGAGGGCATGGACGACCTTGAGGGCTCGCTGCGCCGGGTACTGCAGACCCGCGCCCAGGACGTTGCGGGGCCGATTCGTCACGATGTGGAGGAACCCGGCCGGCCGGGTGTGTTCGCGGAGCGTTACTGGAGCCCGGTGAACGCCCCCGTGCTGGACGCCGCGGGACGGATCGGGCTGGTCGTGCATCGCCTCGAGGAGATCACCGGTCTCGTCCGCGCGGGCAGCCCGGGCTCCGAGCAGCAGCGCCGGCAGATGGCTCTCGAGCTGTACGCGCGCTCCCGTGAGCTGCAGGAGATCAACGAACGGCTGCGGCAGGCACACGCCCGCGAGCGGGAGGTCGCCCTCGCGCTCCAGGACGCGATGCTGCCCGCGCCTCGGGCGCTGGCGTATCACCTGGCCGCGGTGCGCTATCGCCCGGCCGTCAACGCCCTGAACGTCTGCGGCGACTGGTACGAGGTGACGGAGCTCTCCGACGGGGAGTGCGCGGTCGCGGTCGGTGACGTCGTCGGACACGGACTGGCGGCGGCGGGCGTCATGGGCCAGCTGCGCAGCGCCCTGAGCGCCGCCACACGCGTGGTGGACGGCCCCGCGGCCGCACTCGAAGGGCTCGACATGTACGCACGCTCCGTCGACGGCGCCCTGTCCACCACCGCCGTGCAGACCGTTGTCTCCCGGAGCGAACGTCGCATCACCTACAGCAGCGCCGGTCATCCACCGCCGGCTCTGGTCCACCCGGACGGCACCGTCCGGTTCCTGGACCAGGCCACCGACCCCCCTCTGGGGGCCGGCCCCGAACACGCCTCCCGCCCACAGGCGACGACGACCTACACCGAGGGATCTTCGCTGGTCCTGTACACCGACGGACTGATCGAGCGCCGCGGGGAGGACATCGACCAGGGCCTTCGGCGCCTCGCCGACCACCTCTCCCGCCATCGCCAGGACGACGTGGACCGCCTGGCCGAAGGGCTGATCGCCCTGAGCGCGGCCACCGACGACACGGCTCTGGTCGTCGTCCGCCTGTGACCCGGCCGATCCGCCGGCTCCGTGGGAGACCGTACCCGGGCGGGCGAACACGCGTCCTTCACTGCCGAAGAGCCTCGGCCGCCGTAACCGCGACCGCGTCGGCCAGGGCCGCCAGCGCCGGAGAGTCGAGCTTCCACTGCTGCCAGTGCAGGGTGACCTCCATCCACTCCCCGGGCGCCAGCAGGGTCAGACGGCCCGCTTCCAGCAGAGGGGCCGCCTGGACCTCCGGGACCAGGCCCCAGCCGAGCCCGGCCGCGACCGCCTCGCAGAAGCCCTCGGAGGTGGGGACGAAGTGCCGGGCCGCGGCGGCCGAGGTACGACCCAGCCGGCGCACGAAGCCGTCCTGGAAGTCGTCCTTGCGGTCGAAGACCACGACGGGGGCCCGGGGCAGCACCTCCGGGAGGGGCCCGGTCAGCAGGCGGGCCGCGAAATCCGGCTCCGCCACCGGCAGATACCGCATCCGGCCGAGCGGACGCACCGTGCAGCCGGGCACCGGGTCGGGTGAGGAGGTCACCGCCGCCATCACCAGACCCTCGCGCAGCAGGGCCGCCGTGTGGTCCTCGTCCTCCCGGTGCAGCTCGAAGCAGAGCCCGGACACCCGGGTGAGGGCCGGCAGGAACCAGGTGGCCAGCGAGTCCGCGTTCACCGCGACCGAGACCCGCGTCGGCCGGCCGGCGCCGCTGAGCCCCAGTTCGCCCCAGGCGTCCCGCTCCAGCCGGGCGAGCTGCCGGGCGAACCGCACCAGCACCGCGCCGGACTCCGTGGGCCGCACCGGCTTGGTGCGCTGCAGCAGCACCCGGCCGGTGCGCTGCTCCAGTGCCTTGATGCGCTGGCTGACCGCCGACGGCGTCACATGCAGCGCCGCGGCCGCCGCGTCGAAGGTGCCCTCGTCGACCACGGCGAGCAGGGTCCGCACCTGTTCCACCGGAAGATCCGCATGATCTGTCATCACATCGGCTAAGGATACGTAAGAAACTTTAGCTGTACTTTTGATCGGTGGTTTCCTTAGCGTCAGCGCCATGAACCACCACTCCTTGGCCGTCGCTGCCGCCGGATTCGGCACCGGACTCTCCCTGATCGTCGCCATCGGCGCCCAGAACGCGTTCGTCCTGCGCCAGGGGGTGCGCCGGGACGCAGTCCTCGCCGTCGTCGGCATCTGCGCCCTGTCCGACGCGGTGCTCATCTCGCTCGGCGTCGGCGGGGTCGGGGCGGTCGTCGTGGCGTGGCCGGGCGCACTCCGTGCCGTCGGGATCGTCGGCGGCGTCTTCCTGATCTCCTACGGCGTCCTCGCCGCCCGCCGCGTCCTGCGGCCCGGCACCGGACTGCACGCGCAGGGCGAAGCCGCCGGGTCACGAAGGCGCGCGGTCCTCACCTGCCTGGCGATGACCTGGCTCAACCCGCACGTCTACCTGGACACCGTGTTCCTGCTCGGCTCGCTGGCCGCTGACCGCGGCCCGCTGCGCTGGACCTTCGGGCTGGGGGCCGCTCTCGCCAGCCTGTGCTGGTTCGCGGCGCTCGGCTTCGGCGCCCGGCTGCTGGGCCGCCTGCTGGCCCGGCCCGCCGCCTGGCGCGTGCTGGACGGCCTGGTCGCCGTGACCATGCTCGTGCTGGGCACCGCACTCGCCCTCGGAGCGTGAGGGCGAGTGCGGTGCGGGCGTCGGCGCGGCGTCGTGCCGCCCCGCTTCCGGGTCAGCCGGAGGCGGGGCGCAACCGGTAGGCGTAGCTGTAGGTGCGCCCGGAGTGCAGCAGGTACTTCTCCAGCGGTGCCGCGCCCCAGGAGTTGATGCCGCCGACTCCCATCTGCCGGTGGTTGACGAGCAGGATCGTCTCGTCGCGGCGGGTCAGCTGATACGGGTGGCGCGGACCGTCGAGGTCCGAGGGCGAGTGGTGCAGGGCGCTGGTCTCCAGGAGTGGTTCGCCCTCGGCGGGGTCGGCGACGACTTTCAGGCCCTGTCCGGAGCGGTCGGTCAGCGACAGCCACCGGACGTCCGTCTGGTTGCCCGTCTGCTGCGGCCGAACGTACGGCGCGCCCTGCTCGTCGACTGTGGAGTGCCACCGGCCCACGAAGGCGGCCGACTTGCGGTCCTGGTAGTTCTCGTGGGGTCCGCGCCCGAACCAGCCGAGCCGTTCGTGCCCGCCCGGCACGGTGAGCAGCGCGCCCACCATGGGCAGGTCCGGCAGCCCGGCCGGAGCGTCCAGGGTGTGCCGCACCCGTACCTCGCCGTCGGCGCGCACCCGGAACACCGTGTGCCAGGAGGCCGTCTTCGGGGACGTGGGCAGAGTGCAGGCGACCTCGACGACGACCTCGCCGTCCCCGGGCTGTGCGGCCCGCACGGAGGTCACCGTGCGTTCGGCGCCCGCCGTCCGCCATGTGGCGGCCGTCTTCTGGAAGCCGCGGCCGATGTCGTTGTCCGTGGGCCCGCGCCAGAAGTTGGGCACGGGGCCCTCGGCGAGCAGCGCCCGGCCCTTCCATGTGTACGAGGCGAGGGTGCCGGAGGTCTTGGACAGCACCACCTCGACGTTCGGGCCGCTGATCCTCACCTCGGTCGAGGTCTCGGTCGGCGTGAGGCGGCCGGTCGCCGGGGCGTCGGCGGAGACCGGGCTGTGCCGGTCCAGCGCCAGCTGTTCGGTGGCCACTTCGTGTCCGGCGTCCGCCCACGGAGCCCGCTCACGCAGTACGAAGGAGAGGTTCAGGAAGTACTCGCCACCGGACGCGGAGGACGAGGGCCTTCGGTACGGGATGCGCACCTCACGCTCGTCGCCGGGGGCCACCGCCGGCGCCGGGAGCGTGCCGTGCTGCACCGTCTCGCCGTCGCGGGTCACGGACCAGCGCAGCGCGTAGGCGTCCAGACCGCTGAAGAGGTGCTTGTTGCGGACCCTGACGGTGCCGCCGGACGTGCCGGAGAGGTCGCCGGCCGTGACGCCGACCGGCTGGTAGCACTTCTTCACCTCGATCAGCCCGGGGTGGACCGACCGGTCCGCGGCCAGCAGGCCGTTGCAGCAGAAGTTGCCGTCCGTGGGATAGCCGGCGTGCCAGTCACCGCCGAAGGACAGGTAGGTGTGCCGGGAGTCGCCGGGGACCGGCAGCCGGACGGCCTGGTCGACCCAGTCCCAGACGAAGGCGCCGTGCAGGTTCGGATACCGCTCGAAGACGTCCCAGTACTCCTGGAGGTTGCCGCCGCTGTTGCCCATCGAGTGGTTGTACTCGCACAGCATGAACGGCGTCCGGTTGCCGGACCTGCCGTAGGCCTCCACGCCCGCGGGGCTGGTGTACATCTCGCTGTGCAGGTCGGCGACGGCGTTCATGCCCTCGTAGTGCACCGGGCGGGACGCGTCGCGGGCGTGCACCCATTCGGCCATGGCCTTGAAGTTCGCGCCCTGTCCGGCCTCGTTGCCGAGCGACCAGACGACGACGCACGGATGGTTCTTGTCCCGTTCGACCAGCGACCGCAGCCGGTCCACGCAGGCGTCGGTCCACTCCGGCAGGGAAGCGGGGACCGTGTCCCGCACGCCGTGCGTCTCCAGGTTGGTCTCGTCGATGACGTACAGCCCGTACTCGTCGCAGAGTTCGAGCCAGCGGGGATGGTTGGGGTAGTGGGAGGTGCGGACCGCGTTGATGTTGTGCTGCTTCATCAGGCGGATGTCCTGGATCATCCGCGCCTCGTCGAGGGCCTGACCGCGCTCGGGGTCGGTCTCGTGACGGTTGGTGCCGCGGAACATCACCGGCTTGCCGTTGACGGTGAACCGCCCCGGCCCGTACTCCACTTGGCGGAAGCCGATCCGTGTGCTGTGGACGTCGGTCGTCCGGCCGCCCGGATCGGTGAGCGTGACGAGGAGCGTGTACAGGTTCGGGCTCTCCGCGGACCACAGCGCGGGCGCCCGGACGTCGCCCTTCAGGGTCGCCGAGCCGCCGCCCGCGTCACCGGAGAGGCGGAGCCGACGGCGGCCGCGCGGATCGAAGAGCTCGGCGGTGACCCGGTGCCCGGCCGTGCCGTCGCCGCCGCGGTCCCGTACGGCGACGTCGACCGTCAGGACGGCGTCCCGGTGGGCGGAGTCCAGTTCGGTGTGCACGAACAGGTCCTGTACGTGGACCGGCGGGATCGAGTACAGGTAGACGTCGCGGAAGATCCCGGACAGGTCGATCATGTCCTGGTCCTCCAGCCAACTGCCGTCGGACCAGCGGTGCACCTCCACCGCGAGGGTGTTGGTGCCTCTGCGCAGATACGGTGTGACGTCGAACTCGGCGGGTGTGTAGCTGTCCTCGCTGTAGCCCACCTGTTCGCCGTTGACCCACACGAAGAAGGCCGACTTCACACCCTGGAACGACAGCAGTGTGCGGCGCCCCGACCAGCCGGCGGGCACGGTGAAGGTACGGCGGTAGGAGCCGACCGGGTTGAAGTCCTCGGGCACCTGGGGCGGGACCGGCGTCTCGTATCCGATCCACGGGTACTTGATGTTCAGGTAGATCGGCTCCGGGTAGCCCTCGATCTCCCAGTTGGAGGGCACGGGGATGTGGTCCCATGCGCTGTCGTCGAAGTCCGGCGCGTGGAACCCGGTGGGCCGCTGGTCGGCGTTCCGCGACCACGTGAAGCGCCAGTCGCCGTTCAGCGACCGGTGGTACGGCGACTCCTGGAACCGTCCGCGCAGCGCGTCGGCCGGGCCGGCGTACGGCACGAGGCGGGCTCGTGCCGGCTCGCGGTTGATCTGGAACGTGCGTGGGTCGGCGTCCCACGGATCGCCCTGGGCGGCGGGACCCACTCGGGCCGCCGGGGCGCCCTGGGCGGCGAACGCCCGTTTCTGGGCGCTGAAGGCGGCCCATCCCGCCACGGCGCCCGCGGCGAGCACCGTGCGGCGGCGCGGGCGGTACGAACTGCTTCTCTCTGCACTCATTCGCGACTCCGAACGCAAGGCATCAAGAACCGCCAGCATCGAACGGAACTCCCCATCACACAAGAGTGCCGCCGGCTCACGTGGCTCCCCGGCCTCTTCGGCCCAACGACCGAGACGGGCCGAGGAACTGAAATACGGTCACTCACGGCGCCGGATCCGGTGCGGGAGGCGCGCCGGGCGGGAACCCCGTGCAGCCGGGCGGTGCGATCGCCGATCGCACCGCCCGGCGCCCTCGATGTCAGCCGTTGCGCAGCCGTGCCAGTGTCGCGTCGAGGTCGGCCTGACGGGGCCGGTTGAACGGGAGCCTGGCGAGTACGGCGGCCATGCCACAGGTGTTGGACACCGCGGAGAAGACCAGGCCGCCCGCGATGCCCGCGGACAGCAGCCGGAACGCGGGGTGGACCGTCTCGCCCAGCGCCAGGCCGAGCAGCACGGCCGAACCGGCGGTGAGCCGGACCTGGCGCTCCATGCCCCAGGTGGCCTTCGGGCTGCCCTCGGGGTGTGCCAGGTCGTGGCCCTGGGCCGCCCAGGCGCTGGTGCCTCCGACGAGCGTGGCCGCGTGGACTGCGTTCTCCGCCAGCCTGCGGCACGCGGTCTCCGAGCGGGCTCCCGAGGCGCAGACGACGAGGATCTCGCCGCGCCGGGCGGCGGTGCGGATGTCGGGCAGTGCCCGGTCGAGCTGGTCCAGCGGGATGTTGAGGGCGCCGGGGAGGTGTCCGCCGGCGTACTCGCCCGGCGTGCGGACGTCGATGACGGTGAGTTCGTCCAGCCGGGTGCGGGCCTGGCGCGGGTCGAGGGTGGCGGGGGTGGTCATGCTGGTTGCCGTCCTTGTGTGTCGAGGTGTGTGCAGGGGGTCAGGTGACGCGGCGGCGAGGTTCGAGGCGGGGTCAGGCGAGTGCGTCGACGAGCATGAACGCGGCGACCGCGAGCAGCACGTAGGCGAAGACGCTCTGCAGTGCCGCTCCCTGGATCCTCTTGGAGAGGCGTTTGCCGTCCCAGGCGCCCAGGACCGCCGCCGCGGTGAACGGTGCGACGACCGCCCAGTGCAGTGGCGTCCCGGTGCCGGCCCGGGCGGCCAGGGCCGCGAGCGAGTTGACCGTGATGACCAGCAGGCTGGTGCCGACCGCCCGGCGCATGGTCAGTCCGAGGACGCCCACCAGCGCGGGCACGGCGAGGAAGCCACCGCCCACGCCGAGGAATCCGGTGACCGCGCCGAGCCCGGCGCCCGCCGCGCCGGCCCGGCCGGGGCGGATCCGGCCGGACGGCTCGGTACGTGCGGGCCGCAGCATGCGCAGGGCCGCGAGCGCCGCCGTGCCGGCGAAGGCGACGGTGAGCAGGGACTCGGGCAGGCGGGCGGCGGCGGCCCCGGCGATCACCGCGGGCACGAGTCCCGCCAGGGCGAAGAGCAGTCCGGTCCGCCAGGCGACATTGCCGTCCCGGGCATGGCCGGTGAGTGCGCTGACCGAGGTGACGCCGACGATGATCAGGCCGGCGGTAGTCGCCTCGGCGGGGGTGAAGCGGAGCAGGTAGATCAGGGCGGGCACGGCGAGGACGCTGCCGCCTCCGCCGAGGCCGCCCAGAGCCAGACCGATGACCGCCCCGGCGAGGAGCGCGAGAACGAGGGCGGTCATGCCGTCGGACCGGTTTCGGCCGCGAGAGCTTCGAGGGCCGCAGGGGCTTCGGCGCCGCGTTCGGCGAGCCGCGCGGACGTCGGCCGGGAGCTGCGCCGGCCGCACCGGTGGGTGCGTCGGTGGGCCTCGTCCACGGTGGCGTGGTCCGGGCCGCGATGACGGAAGTGGGACATCACGATCTCTTGGGTGGTTCGGAAGGGTCGTCCGGTCGGGTCGCGTCAGCCGCAGGTGACGACGGTCAGTCCGGCGTCGGCCGCGGCACCGAAGCCGTCGTCGACGGCCACGACGTCACGGCCCACGGCGTCCAGCAGCGAGGCGGCGACGGCCGCGCGTGCCCCGCCGGCGCAGTGCACCCAGACGGTGCCGTCCGGTACCTCGCCCAGGCGTTCGTGCAACTGGTGGATCGGGATGTGGGTGGACCCCGCGATGTACCCGCGAGCACGCTCGGAGTCGCGGCGTACGTCCAGGACGACGATGCCGTCCGTGCCGTGCTCGGCCAGGCCCTTGAAGGTCGAGCGGGGGAAGGAGGCGAGGCTGTCGCCCTCGGGGATCCACTGCCGCGGAGCGCCGGTCGCGGCGGCGGCCGGCCGGTCGATGCCGACCCGGACGAGTTCGCGCTGGGCGGCGGCCAGTTGCTCGGGGGACTCGGCGAGCAGCGTCACCGGCTTGCCCCACGGGATCAGCCACGGCAGATAGGTGGCGATCTTGCCGTCCGCCTCGAAGTTGAACGACCCGGCGACATGGCCCTCGGCGAATGCCACGCGGTTGCGCAGGTCCACGACCCACTCGCCGGCCGCGAGCCGGGCGGCGATCTCGCCGGCGTCCGCGACGGCCGGAGGGGTCAGGTCCACCGGCGCCGGACCGGCGGCATTGGCCGGGGCCATGTGCGTGTAGTAGGCGGGGATGTCCTCGAGATCCGCGAGCAGTCGGGCGACGAAGGAGTCCACGTCCGTGGTCAGCGCCGCGTTCGCGGACTTCTCCGTGCCGATCGTGCTGGTCTCCCCCGTGGCCTGGGCGGAGGAGCAGAAGCTGCCGAAGCCGTGGGTCGGCAGAACGGAGGTCTCGTCCGGCAGTTCGGCCGCCAGGCGGTGCGCGGAGGCGTGCTGGGCGCGGGCCAGCCGTTCGGTCAGCCGCGGTTCGACCAGATCCGGCCGGCCCACGGTGCCGATCAGCAGTGACCCGCCGGTGAACACGGCCACCGGCCGCCTCCCCTCCTGGAGGACGTAGGCGGTGTGGTGCGGGGTGTGGCCGGGCGTGGCGACCGCGCGCAGTTCCAGCCCGCTGTCGACGGCGACGGTGTCGCCGTCGGCCACCGGCACCCGCGCGAACGAGACGTGCGCCCCGGCCGGCACCAGATAGGTGGCGCCCGTCACCCGGGCCAGTTCCAGGCCACCGGTGACGTAGTCGTTGTGTATGTGGGTCTCGACCACATACCCGATCCGTACGCCGCGTCGCGCGGCCGCCGCCAGCACCTGGTCGACGTCGCGCGGCGGGTCGACCGCCACGGCCGTCCGCCGGCCGCCCGCCAGATAGCTCCGGTTGCCCAGACCCTCGAGCTCCATGGTGTCGATGAAGAACACGGGGATGCTTCCTTCCCGTCGAAATCACCCGGCCAAATTACCCCCGGGGGTATATGGAAACCCTAGCACGGGTACCCCCGGGGGTATCGAGGAGTGTGACTCGACGCTCATCCAGGGACTTCATCGATCGACGCCGGCCGCGCTGCGCGGCCACTCGAAGGCCGGGAGGCGCCCACCGGCGGGAGAATGGGCGGGGCCGGCTGCGACGTCAAACGGGGTACAGTACCCCAGGGGGTATGTCCTGGGGAGTGAAGATGGAACTTGACGTGGCGGGCGCCGAACTGAAGTCGGTCCTCAACCGGCTGCGCCGGGCACAGGGCCAGATCTCCGGAGTGATTCGGATGATCGAGGAGGGGCGGGACTGCGAGGAGGTCATCACCCAGCTCGCCGCCGCGTCACGGGCGCTGGACCGGGCCGGCTTCGCCATCATCGCGACCGGTCTCCAGCAGTGTCTGTCCGACATCGAATCCGGCCGGAAGAACGGCGAGGACGCCCAGCAGATGCGCGCCCGCATGGAGAAACTGTTCCTGTCGCTGGCCTAGCGCGCCAGGAGCTTTCGCCTCGTCCCAGACCCCTGCTACAGGTCGAGGACGACGTCGGTGACCGGTTCGCTGCAGCAGACGAGGACGGTGCCGGGCTCGGGGAGTTCCAGGGGCGGGGTGGTGTAGTCGACGTCGCCCGCCACGAGGTGGGTGACGCAGGTGTGGCAGACGCCGGTCCGGCAGGACCAGCGGGTGGGGATGTCGCAGGCCTCGGCCAGTTCCAGGAGGGTCGCGCGACCGGGTGACCACGGGGTGGTGATACCGCTGCGGGCGAAGGTGACGAGGGGGCCGGTGCCCGTGGGGCCGGGTGGCCGGTGCGGCCGGACCGCGGCGGTGGGGGTGACGCCGGGGTTGATGGCGGACAGGGCGCTGAACTGTTCGGTGTGGATCCGCTCGGGGGGCAGTCCGTGGTCCCGGAGGAAGCCGCCCACCTCGTCCATGAAGGCGGGCGGTCCGCACAGGTAGGCGTCGGCGTCTGTGGGGACGCCCAGGGCCGCGAGGGATCGGGCGTTCGGGCGGCCCCGGGAGATTCGGTGCTCGTCGGGGTGCGGGGTCTCCGCGGTGTAGTAGACGTGCTCGTGGGCGTCGGGGAGTCGCGCCAGGAGGGTGTGGGTCTCGTCCGCGAAGGCGTGGTGGGCGCGGTCGTGGGCGGTGTGGATCCACCAGACGGGCCGCGGGTCTCGCGTGGCGGCGAGCCGGTGGAGCATGGCGAGCACGGGAGTGGCGCCGATCCCCGCGGAGACGAGCACGACCGGGCGGGTTCCCTCCTCGAGTACGAACGTGCCGCGTGGGCTCGCGATGTCCACCAGGTCCCCGGGCCGGAGCCTGCTGTGGATGTAGCCGCTGACCTTCCCGTGGGGCTCGTGCTTGACGCTGATGCGGTAGGTGCGGACCGTGGGCGCGGCGGAGAGGGAGTAGCTGCGCACCGCGGGAGCCGCGTCGCCGACGGGCAGCCGGAGGGACAGGTACTGGCCCGGGCGGGCCTCGGGCAGTGGGGTGCCGTCCGTGCTGTCGAGGTAGACCGACGAGACGGTGGGGGTCTCGGCGACGACGCGGGCGACGCGCATGGGCCTGAAGCCCGGCCATCCCGGCGCCGCTCCGGGCTGCCGTGCGGCGGCGCGTTCGCCCGGCCATCCCGGCTCCTGCTTGGGCTGCTGGGCGGCGGCCAGTTCGCGGAAGGACTGCTGCCATCCGGGGCTCAGGGCGGGGATGTCCAGTGCCTTGCGCAGCTTCTCGGGGTCGCGGTCCGGCAGGTAGAGCAGTGCGTCGGTGTCGGCGACGCTGAGTTCTCCGGGCCCCCTTCGGATCAGGGTGATCTCGTCGCCGGCCTCGACACGTCCTTCGGTGAGGACCCGCAGATAGAAGCCGGGACGGTGGTGGGCGACCAGTAGCGAGGCCATGGCGGGTTCGCCCAGGCGCATGCCGACCCGGTAGCAGGTGACCCGGGGCTGGGTGACCTCGAACTCCGCTTCGCCGATGCGGTACCGGTCACCGATGCACACCTCGTCGTCGGGCATGCCGTCGACGGTGAAGTTCTCCCCGAAGATCCCGAACGTCAGGTCGTCGCGGCCCAGTTCCTTCTGCCAGTACCGGTAGGACTCCGACTGGTAGACGAGGACGGCCCGGATCTCGCCGCCGTGCCCGGCCAGGTCCCCCTGCCCGTCTCCGTCGACGTTCAGCCGCCGCACCATTCGGGGGCCCTGGACGGGCGTCTTCCAGGCCCCGGTGCGCACGGTCCTGCCCTGCCAGGAGACGTCCTGGGGCATGCCTACGTTGACGGACAGCAGCGTCGCCATCGCTGACCTCCTGCGGGGCGGCCGGCCGGGGCAGCTCCTCCTGACGCCGGGACCCGTGCGCCGGTGCCGGCGCCGATCCTATGCGGGTACCGGTAGGACCGCGATTTCGCGACCGGGACCATGACGGCGAGGTACGGGGCCGCACTCCGACCCGCGCCGAGGAAACGCTCCCCGGATGCGCGTGCAGAAGCCCGCGACACCGGAGGCCGGGGCGATGAAAGAGCCTGTGCGCGGACCCGGCGGGCCGGGACAAGCGACGACGTCGTTCGGCGTGGAGCGCGATCCCGCCCGGGTGGTCGCCTTCAGCGACGGCGTCATCGCCATCGCCGTCACCTTGCTCGTCCTGGAGATCCGCCCGCCGTCCGACACCCGCCGCCTGGTGCACGGCCTCGCCATGCTCTGGCCGTCCTGTCTCGCCTATGTCGTCACCTTCATGCTCATCGGGCAGGTGTGGGTCAACCACCACCTCATGTTCGACCACATCCGCAGCGCCGACCGCGTGGTGCTCTTCCTCAACACCGTGCTGCTCATGGACGTCGCGTTCCTGCCGTTCGCCGCCTCCGTGCTGGCCCAGGCGTTCCGTGACGGACACGGCCGGCCCGCCGCGGTCGTCCTCCACGGCGCCGCCTTCGAACTGCTGGCCGTTCTGTTCAACGTCATCTGGGGCTATGTCCGCCGTGACCGGCGGCTCCTCACCGCCACCATCGACGCGGCCGGCGTGGCGGCGATCGGCCGGCGCTTCCGCCTCGCCCTGGTGTGGCGCGCCACGGGCACCCTGCTGGGCGCCTTCGTCCCCGTCCTCGGCATGGCCGTGATCGCCGCCTTCGTTCCGTACTACTGGCTGCCGATCGGGGGCGAGATCGCCCGGGCCGAGCGCCGGCGTCGCCGTGGGCGTCGGACGTGACCGGAGAGGGACGGAGGCGGTGCGCTGGCCGATGACCGCCGACGGGCAGAGGCTGGAGGAGGGCCGGTGCCTGCCTCCGGTGCATCGGCGCACCTCACAGAAGCACGAACTAACCATCTAAAGCAGATTGACAGGTTAGGTCGCACATGCTCGACTAGGGCTAACCAATGAAACCCAATAAAGGGGTTAGGCAGAGATGGTCTCCGCAGTCCACCACCGCACCGCCACCGTCGACGGCCTCGAGGTCTTCTACCGGGAGGCGGGCGATCCGACGGCGCCCGCCGTGGTCCTCCTCCACGGCTTCCCGACCAGCTCGCACATGTTCCGGCAGCTGATTCCGGCGCTCGCCGACCGCTACCACGTGATCGCCCCCGACCACATCGGCTTCGGTCAGTCGGCGATGCCCGCCCTACAGGACTTCCCCTACACCTTCGAGGCGCTCACCGACGTCACCTCCGGCCTGCTCCAGCACCTGGGCGTCGACCGGTTCGCGATGTACGTGCAGGACTACGGCGCTCCCATCGGCTGGCGTCTCGCACTCCGCGCCCCGGACAGCGTCACCGCGATCATCACGCAGAACGGCAACGCCTACGAGGCGGGCTTCGTCAAGCCCTTCTGGGACGCCGCCTTCGCCTACGCCAGGACCCCGGGACCGGACACCGAGGCCCCCATGCGCAACGCCCTCACCCCGGAGGTCACCCGTTGGCAGTACGTGAACGGTGTCGCCGACCCCACACTGGTCAGCCCCGACAACTGGGTCCACGACCAGGCGCTGCTGGACCGCCCCGGCAACGACGAGATCCAGCTCAAACTCTTCCGCGACTACCCCACCAACGTGGATCTCTACCCTGCCGTGCACCACTACTTCCGCGATTCCGGGGTGCCTCTGCTCGCGGTCTGGGGAGCCAACGACGAGATCTTCGGACCCGCCGGCGCGGAGGCGTTCCGCCAGGACCTGCCCGACGCCGAGATCCACCTCCTGGAGTCCGGGCACTTCGCACTGGAGAGTCACCTGGAGACCATCACCGGCCACATCCGCGCCTTCCTCGCGCGCGTCCTCGACTGACGCGTCCCGCCGGGCACCCGCCCCTCCATCCCGCCCCCGAAGGGAACCCGCCATGGGACTGTCCTGGCAGCAAGGCCCGCTCTCCACAGGCGCCGTCGGACACTTCCTCACCCCCGAACCCCTGCCCGAGCGGCTGCTGTTCGCCGAGCGGCTGCGCCGCCGCATGCGCGTACGGTTCGGCGGCGCCTGGATCGCCGACAGCGAGAACGTGATCCTGCTCCACGAACCGGGCCGGTACCCCGTCGCCTACTTCCCCCGCGAGGACGTCGACGGGCCGGCCCTGGTCCCGAGCGGCAAGGTCACCCACCACAAGGACCTCGGCGACACCGCCTGGTACGCCGTGCACGCCGGCGACCGCACCACCGAACGCGCCGCCTGGGAGTTCACCGCGCTGCCCGCCCATGCCGCCGCCCTGCGGGGGCGCATCGCCTTCGCCTGGCGCGCGATGGACGCCTTCTACGAGGAGGACGAACGCATCCTGGGACACGCCGCGGACCCGTACCACCGCATCGACATCCGCACCACCTCCCGCACCCTGGAGGTCCGCCTCGGGGACACCGTGATCGCCCGCTCGGAGCACCCCGTCGTGCTGTACGAGTCGGGTTTCGCCCCACGCTGGTACGTCCCGCGCGCCGACATCGACGAGACCCGGCTGCGGCCGGTCGCGGGACAGACCTTCTGCCCCTACAAGGGCCTGTGCGACTACTACGACATCGGCGACGCGCAGCGCGCGGCCTGGTCCTACCGCGACGCCTACCGGGAGGTCGACCGGATCGGCGGTCTGGTGTCGTTCGAAGCGGACAAGGTCGAGGTCCGGCTCGACGGCGAGCGCCTGCACCCCGAGCCCGGCCAGAGCGTCGTGCCGCACGGTGTCGACCGCGGCCTGGACGTCGACGAGGTCGGGGCCGGCCCGGCCGCCACCCCCGCGCCGTAGCCCCGTCGACGACGCAGGGGAGGTGGTGGCCGGGGCGTCCGCGATGGCCGGTCACGGTCACACCACGCCGCTCTCCCACCACCAGGAGCCGGAGCCGTACGAGGGGTACTGGACCCGGCTGTCCACGTGCTGCCACGAGTGCGTGTACGCCTCCAGTCCGGAGAACCCGCAGGTCTCGGCGAGCCGGTACGTCTGGAGGGTGCTGTGCCCGGAGACCACGACGTCGGCCGCGACGCCGTACACGTGCATGCTGTTGGACGCGCCGCCCACCGACGCGTTGTGCGCGACGCTGCGGAAACCGGAGTTGATGGTGACCGCGGAGTTGCCGGCCTTCTTGCGCAGCGCCTCCAGCTTGTACATCAGCCGTCGAACGTTCTCCTTGACCTGGGCGGCGCCCACCTTGCCACCACTGAACCCCGAGCCGTCCTTGGAGTGGAACTCGCTGAAGTCGAAGTGGGCGGTCGAACCGTCGCCGCTCTGAAGGCTGTTGAGCACGCTCTGCGTCTGCGGTCCGACGACACCGTCCGCGGCCAGACCGTAGGCGGACTGGAAGCGCCTGACCGCACCGTCGGTGGCCGGGCCGAAGGCACCGTCCCAGGCGATGTACGTCTTCTGGGCGCTCGCCGCGGCCCAGCCCCCGACGCGGACCTGCAACTCGACCACGTCCGAGCCGGACACGCCCTGCCGGAGCGTACGGGTCCAGCCGTAGGCCGAGGCCCGCCCCGCCGAGCCGAGGTCGACGAACGCCGCCGCGCCCAACACGGCCGTCACTCCCGCCGCGCCCCGCAGCAGTGCGCGGCGCCCCACATTTATCCCCTGGACCTGTGGCTCGTTCATGATCGCTCCCCTCGACCGGGCGGCGGTTGACGCGCGTCACCGTAAGCGCTGTCTTGTCATGAACGCAACGGGTCGAGGGGTGCCGGAGCGGATCCTGGCACAAGGTGCCGTCCGCGCGCGCCGGCACAGCCGCGGGCGGCGACGTCGGACAGACCGGGATCGGCGTTCAGCGCCGAGGCTGCCGTCGCGTCATGGCGTCGGCCAGCTGCCGGCGGGCCACGAACAAGGCCGCGTCCAGCCGGCGGGTGCCGGTGACCACACACAGCGTGTACGCGGCATCCTCGAGCTGGCGGGCGGCGTCCGAACCACCCCCGGACGCCGCCCGCCGGCTGAGCCTCTCACACCGTTCGATCAGCTCCCGCAGGAGCGAAGGATGCGCCACCAGCACCACGGCCGCCTCCGTTCTCACCCACCTGGACCATCCCCCATCCCTCAAAACGGTCGCAGCCGTCGGCCTCCGCCGCACCTCGAGCCGGACGACATACCGTACCCGTGGCAGCCCGGCGTCCGGAGCAGCCATGAACAACGATGGGCGCGACGAGGCGTGTTCGCAGCGGAATCGCCGCACGGATGTCACGCGGCGGCAGCGACGACACCGGAAGAAGCAGGAGCCCGGGGCAAGCAGTAGCGGCCCGTGCGCCGCTCGGCCGGGGCGGTCGCGACACGACGGACCGGCCGCCGGCGCGCCCTGGAGCGGACGCACCGACGGCCGGTCGGATCGCTGTCACCGCCGGCTGGAGACGGTGTCGGCGGCGCTCACCACATCAGCGGTGGCAGTGGCGGTTGTGCGTGGGGTGCCAGACGCGGGTCCGGTAGGCGGCGTGCCAGCGGTGGTGCCGGTCCCGGTACCCCGGGTGCCGCAGCCACGTCCAGTAGCCCGACGCCTGCACGCAGTGGCGCACCGGCCTCGGCGGCTGGTGGTGCTGCGGTGCGGCCGACGCGGTGCCGACCGTGCCGACGACCGCACCGGCGGCCAGGGCCACCGTCGCCGCCCCCAGGGCCGCCGCCTTCTTCAACCCGTTGATCATGTGCAGACCTTTCCGTGTGAGCCGGGGCTGACGCCCCGCCACTCCCCGGACCGGTTCGGCCGGGGACACGGTGATCCTCACTTACCGGCACGGACAAAAGCTCTGAAACCACTGCTTGTTACGAAATGCCAATCAATTTCTCATCGATCTCAAATAGTCATATTTGCCTGTAAATTTTTACAGTCATGGGGAATCGACGGTCCATCGACCAGGCTCGACGAGCGGACGGCACGGGCCGTCCCTGGAACGCCTCCAGGCGCCACGTAGGTCACGTGCCTTCGCGGGGCACCTCTGCCTGGACCGTCCTGTCCGCCCCGGCGTGCAGTGGACGCCCAGGTCAGCGGCCGGCGAGGAGTTCGAGCGTGTCGATCACGCGGTTCGAGAAGCCCCACTCGTTGTCGTACCAGGCGACCACCTTGACATGACGGCCGTCGACGCGGGTGAGGGCCGAGTCGAAGATCGACGAGGCCGGGTTGCCCGTGATGTCCGAGGACACCAGCGGGTCGTCCGAGTACTCCAGGATCCCGGCGAGCGGGCCCTCGGCCGCGGTGCGGTACGCCGCCAGCACGTCGTCGCGCGTCACCTCGCGGGCGACCGTGGTGTTCAGTTCGACGATCGAGCCCACCGGAACCGGAACGCGGATCGAGTCGCCCGACAGCTTGCCGTCGAGGTTCGGCAGCACGAGGCCGATCGCCTTGGCGGCGCCCGTCGTGGTCGGCACGATGTTGACGGCGGCGGCGCGGGCCCGGCGGGCGTCCCGGTGCGGACCGTCCTGAAGGTTCTGCTCCTGCGTGTAGGCGTGCACCGTCGTCATGAACCCGTGCTCGATGCCGGCGAGCTCGTCGAGCACCGCGGCCAGCGGCGCGAGCGCGTTGGTCGTGCACGAGGCGTTCGAGACCACCGTGTGCACGTCCGGGTCGTACGCGTCGGTGTTGACGCCGAAGGCGAGCGTGACGTCGGCTCCGTCCGACGGCGCGCTGACGAGAACCTTCCGCGCGCCCGCGTCGAGGTGGGCGCGGGCCGCCTTCGCCGACGTGAAGCGGCCGGTCGCCTCCAGCACGATGTCCACACCGAGTGCCGCCCACGGCAGCTGCGCCGGTTCGCGCTCGGCGAGCACCTTGATGCGCCGGCCGTCGACGACCAGGGCGTCCCCGTCTACGGTCACCGGGCGGCCGAGCCGTCCGGCCGTCGTGTCGTAGGCGAGCAGCCGGGCCAGGGTGGCGGGTTCGGTGAGGTCGTTGACGGCGACGACCTCCAGGTCGCTGCCGCGCTCGAGCAGCGCGCGCAGCACGTTGCGTCCGATGCGGCCGAATCCGTTGATGGCGATGCGGGTCATGAATGGTCTCCCTTTCGTTCGCGACCAGCGTCGCGCGCGGCGTCCGCCCGGGACAGCGGCGTGATCGCCATGGTTCACAAGGATCGCGCCACACCGGCGACGGGCTACTCGCCCCGGGCGAAGGTGCGCCGGTACTCGCTCGGCGTGGTGCCGAGGATGCGCTGGAAGTGCAGCCGCAGGTTCGCGCCGGTGCCCAGTCCCACGTCGGCGGCGATCTGCTCGACGCTCAGCTGGGAACGTTCCAGCAGTTCACGGGCCACGTCGATACGGGCCCGCATCACCCACTGCATCGGCGTGTACCCGGTGTCCTCGACGAAGCGCCGCGAGAACGTACGCGGCGAGACCGCAGCGTGCCGGGCGAGCGCCTCCAGGGTGAGGGGCCGGCCCAGCCGGCGCAGCGCCCACTCCCGGGTCGCGGCGAACCGCTCGCCCAGCGGCTCGGGCACGCTGCGCGGCACGTACTGCGCCTGACCACCGCTGCGGTAGGGCGCCGCGACCAGGCGCCGGGCCGCGTGGTTGGAGGCGGCCACTCCGAGGTCGCCGCGCAGAATGTGCAGGCACAGGTCGATGCCCGAGGCCGCGCCGGCCGATGTCAGCACGCTGCCCTCGTCGACGAACAGAACGTTCTCGTCGACCCGGACCAGCGGATGCTTCTCGGCGAGCGCCCTGGAGTAGTGCCAGTGCGTCGTGGCGCGCCTGCCGTCGAGCAGGCCGGTCGCCGCGAGGGCGAAGGCGCCCGTCGAGATGGCCGCGAGCCGGGTGCCCCGGGCGTGCGCGGCGATCAGCGCGTCGACGACCGTCCGCGGCGGGTCGTCACGGTCCGGGAAGCGGTAGCCGGGGATGAAGACGATGTCGGCCCATGCGAGTGCGTCCAGGCCGTGCGTGACGTGGTAGGCCAGGCCGTCGCCGCCGGTCACCAGTCCGGGCGTCGCCCCGCACACCCTGACCTCGTAGGGCATGCTCGCGCGGGTCGTGAAAACTTGCGCGGGGATGCCCACATCGAGCGGCTTGGCACCCTCGAGCACGAGCACGGCGACACGATGCAGACGGGAGGACGGCACGAGGGCCAGGATACGAGTGCGGCCGTCCCCGGCCGACCGCGCGGCCTGGAGATCCGTCCTGGACGCCGCCCCTCCGAACGCGCCGATGCCGCCCGGCGCCGATCGTCAGGACAGGTGCGTGAGAAGACGCTCCAGCGGCCGGGGGACGCGCCCGAGGTCCAGCTGCGCGACCAGTGCCCTCGCGTAGAGCGCCTTCCGGCCGCTGTGCGTGCCCATGAAGCGCCGCAGTTGGTGCTCCACCGGCCGTTCCCGCTGTGCCGGCTGGCCCTGGAAGGTCAGGAAGGGGCGGGTCTCGCCCTGGGTGTCGATCACCTGCCGCACGCGTTCGGCACCCAGAGCGCGGATCAGCTCGTCCTCCAGGTCGGCGACGCACACCTGGAACCCGAGTGTCTCCAGTGCGGTGGTCGTGAGAGCGGACCCGAGGCCGACCCGCTCCAGATGACGCCGGAAATGCCGTTCCTCCCCGACGTCGCAGAGACCGGCCAGCGGAAGCCCGAGCCCCGCGGGACCGCACACGTCCAGGAAGCGCCCTATGTTCGTGGCACCGCCCAGCGGTACGACAGCGATGCCCTGCGCGCCGAGGTCGCGTCCGCGGCGCGCGGCCAGCGTCTCGAGCGCGACCTGGTCACTGTGCCCCTCGACGAGTACCGCCGCCCGCACACCGGCGGCCAGCTCCCGCGCCGCCGCGGCGGCCGCACCCGCCCCCGCTCCGCCGGCCGCCCATACGACCAGCGCCTGACCGAATCGCCTCAACTCGTCCACGAGACCTCGCTTCCCCCCGTCATCCTGGCAGGCCGAGATCTCGTACGCACGCGTGTTTTTCAGGTGGCGAGCCCGGGGGAACGGCCTACCGGGCCCCGGCCGGCCGCAGCGCGGTGAGGCGTGTCAGCTCCTCCTGCGTGAGCCGTATCGAGCCGGCAGCCATGTTCTGCGCGAGATGGTCCAGGTCTCCGGTCCCGGGGATCGCCAGCACATGCCGCCCCTGGTGCAGGGTCCAGGCCAGGCGGACCTGCGCGGCGCACACACCGTGGGCGCCGGCCACGGCCCGCACCGCGTCACGGTCACGGCTCGCCCGGTCCGTCTCGCCGTCATGGGCCCGCGGGCCCGCCTCGCCCCCTGAGCCGGCGATCGCGAAGAAGGGGACGAAGGCGAGGCCGAGTTCACCGCAGCGCCGCAGAAGGGCCCGGTCCTCGTCGGACGCGCCGATTCCGTAGGCGTTCTGCACGCACACCACCGGCGCGATGTCGAGGGCCTCGGACAGTTGCCCGGAGGTGACGTTGGAGACCCCGAGGTGTCGGATCAGTCCGGCGTCACGCAGCTCGGCCAGCGCGCCGAAGTGCTCGCCGATCGAGCCGGTCCGCCGGCTCGGCGGCACTCGCAGGTTCACCACGTCCAGGTGGTCGCGGCCGAGTTGGCGCAGATTCTCCTCCACCTGTCCGCGCAACTGCGGGGGTGTGGCCCACCACCAGGCGCCCGAGGGGTCGCGGCCGGGCCAGACCTTGGTCGTGATGACGAGATCCTCGGGGTAGGGGGCCAGCGCCCGATTGATCAGTTCGTTGGCCGACCGCGTCGCCGAGAAGTAGAACGCGGCGGTGTCGATGTGATTGACGCCGAGCTCGACAGCGCACCGGAGTACACCGATCGACGTCTCGCGGTCGCGCGGCACACCGTCGCCGAAGGGTGCGGTACCGGTCAGTCGCATCGCGCCGAAGCCGATGCGGTTGACGGTCAGGTCACCCAGCCGCCACGTGCCGGTGGCGGCTGCGACGTTCGTCGGTGGATGCATGCGAGGGTCTCCTCTTGCGGGTGCGCGGCGGGAAGCAGGAAGCAGGTTCACCCCATGCCGGAGGCAGGCCGGCCCCGGGCATGAGAGGAGCCTCCCCGGCGGATCGGAATCCGCGCCGGGAAGGCTCGCGTACGACAGGAACCTAGCAGGTCGGCCAAGGCGCGCGCGGGCCGGCGCACGCACCCGGGCCGCACCGACCGGCCGACCCGGCAGCCCCGGCCGCGAGAAATCCGCTGGACATCGCACGGGCCGGCGGCGAGTGTCGGGGGAATGCAGCAGGAGAAGATCTGGGACACCGATGCCGCCCGACGCTACGACACGCCCGGGTCCGGCATGTTCGCGCCCGAGGTGCTGGGGCCGGCCGTGGACCGGCTCGCCGAGCTCGCGGACGGCGGCGCGGCGCTCGAGTTCGCCATCGGGACCGGCCGGGTGGCCGTGCCGCTCGCCGAGCGAGGAGTGCCGGTCACCGGCATCGAACTGTCGCCGCCGATGGTGGAGCGACTGCGCACCAAGGCGGACGAGTCGACCCTTCCCGTGGTCGTCGGTGACATGGCGACCACCGCCGCCCCGGGGAAGTACACCCTGGTCTATCTCGTCTACAACACGCTCTCCAACCTGCTCACTCAGGACGAGCAGGTCCAGTGCTTCCGCAACGCGGCCCGTCACCTCACGCCCGGCGGCCGGTTCGTGATCGAGCTGTGGGTTCCGGAACTGCGCAGGCTCCCACCGGGCCGGACGGCCACCGTCTGGCAGTCCGAACCCGGTTACATCGGTCTGGACACCTACGACGTCCTGCGGCAGCACGTGGTGTCGCACCACTTCCACTTCGACGACACCCAGCAGGCACGGTTGCTCCGCAGTCCGCACCGCTACGTCTGGCCCGCGGAGCTGGACCTCATGGCCCGGCTGGCCGGATTCGAGCTGGAGGCGAGGTACGCGGACTGGGACGGCACCGAGTTCACCGCCGAGTCTCGCTCCCACGTCTCCGTCTACCGCATCCCGCCGGCGCCGTAGCGGCCGTCCCCGCATCCGGTGACCCGGCGCGACGATGCCGGCGCTCCCTGCGCCGGGCCGGAGCGGGTCAGGTGCCGGGGCGGGGAGCTCGCAGGTGTCGGCGCCGGGCGAGTTCCTCGTCGTCGACGAGAGTGAGCATCGGCTGGCCCGGCGCGCACATCATGGTGACGAGGAAACGGCTCCAGGAGTCCGTCCGGTTGTTCCCGTCCTGGTAGTGGATGACGTCGCCGCCCGGCTCCCAGAAGGTCTCCCCCGCCTTGATCACCCGTTCCGGCTCGCCCTCCAGCTCGAAGAGCATCTCCCCTTCCAGCATGTAGCCGAACGCGGGCCCCGAGTGCCGGTGCGGCGGGGTGCCGGGGTCGCCGGGAGGGAACTGGACGAGGACGGTCATCGCCTCGGCCCCCTCCGGGACGAACGGCGGCTTCACCGACTGCAACGTGGTGAGTGCCGTCTTCCACGCGGCCGAACGCGGCCGGTGCTCGGTGTTCCCCGCGCCCGCGCTGCCGTCCGTGCCTTCCGCGCTCCCCGCGCCGCCTGCGGCCGGTTCCTTGTTCGCCATGATGGTGCCTCCGTGAGCGGGCGCGATGACCTAGGACAGCCAGTCGGCGTAGTGGGTGGGGGCGATGCGGGCGTCGCCTTTGGGGGTGAGGACGTCGCCGGGCACGGCGGCGAACATGCCGGCCGTGTCGTCGGTGACGACCGTGCGACCGTCCGGGTGGGCCTCCAGGGTGATCCGGCCGAGTTCGTCGAGGGTGAAGACGTCAGGCCCTGCGACCTCCAGGGTGCCGTTCAACGGGGCACCCAGTGCGACGTCGGCGACGGTGTCGGAGACGTCCCGGGCGGCGATCGGCTGGATCGGCGTGGCGGGCAGGCGGACGGTGTCGCCTTCGGTGGTCCAGGACAGAACCGCGTCCATGAACTCCATGAACTGGGTGGCGCGGACGATGGAGTACGGGATCCCCCCGGCCTTGAGAATGTCCTCCTGCAGGGCCTTGGCCTGGTAGTAGACGAGGCCGGGCACCTGGTCGGTGCCGACGATCGAGAGGATGACGACGTGGCCCGTGCCGCCCTTCCGGCAGGCCGCCAGGAGGTTGTCCATGGAGGTCCGGAAGAATGCGGTTGAGGCGTCGTCGAAGGTCGGGGAGTTCGTCAGGTTGACGACGACGCCGGCTCCGGCCACCGCCTCCTCCAGGCCCTGGCCGGTGATCACGTCGACACCGGTGGACATCGAGTGGGGTACGGCCTCGTGTCCGGCCGCGTTCAGCTTCTTCACGACCTGCGACCCGATCAAGCCGGTGCCGCCGATCACTGCGCACTTCATACGGGCGCCTCCCATCGCGAACCACTGGTCATGTGGTCATGGGTCCAGACTGCGACGGCTCAGAGCGCGGCGCACGCCGCGTCGGCGTGCGCCGGTGTGCCGGCCGGGTCCTCCTCGGCCCAGACGACCTTGCCGCCCGACACCCAGCGGGCGCCCCATCGGCGGGACAGCTGAGAGACCAGGAACAGGCCGCGGCCGTGCTCGTCGACGGCGCGGGCGCGGCGCACCCGTGGCGAACCGACGTCGGCATCGAACACTTCGCAGGTCAGCACCTGATGTTGGATCAGGCGAAGCACGATCGGGCCGGTGCTGTGCCGCACGGCGTTGGTGACCAGTTCACTGACGATCAGCTGCGTGGAGTCCACGAGACGGTCCAGACCCCAAGCGGCCAGCTGGTCGGCCGCCCTGTGCCGGGCGGTGCGGACAGCCCTCTGGTCGTCGGGCAGCGTCCAGGAGGCGACCTGCGTGGGCCGCAGTGAGCGGGTCCGCACCAGGAGCAGGGTGACGTCGTCGGACGGCGCCTGACCCGGGCACCCCTCCGTCGCGTCGGTGCACAGTTCTTCCAGCGGGCGGTCCGGCTGTGCCAGGGCGTCGCCCAGACGGCGCATGCCCACGTCGATGTCGTGGTGGCGGGACTCGACCAGTCCGTCCGTGTACAGCGCGAGGAGAGTGCCCTCGGGCAGTTCCAGCTCTACGGCCTCGAACGGCATCCCCAGCCCGACCCCCAGCGGGCTTCCGGCGGGCAGGTCGGGGAAGGTGACGTGGCCCTGCGGATCGACGATCCCGGGCGGGAGGTGTCCGGCCCGCGCCATGGTGCACCGGCGGGTGACCGGGTCGTAGACGGCGTACAGACAGGTGGCGCCCACGACCCCGTGGAGCTGGTCCGAGGTGTCGGCGTCCTCCTCGGCCAGCCGCTGCACCGTGTCGTCGAGGTGGGCCAGCAGCTCGTCGGGCGGCAGCTCCATGTGGGCGAGCGTGTGAACGGCCGTACGCAGCCTGCCCATCGTCGCGGCGGCGTTGATGCCGTGTCCCACGACATCGCCGACCACGAGGGCGACCCGGGCGCCGGACAGAGGGATGACGTCGTACCAGTCGCCTCCGACACCGCTGTGGGCGTCGGCGGGCAGGTAGCGCGAGACGGCCTCGACCGCCGCTCCTCCCCTCAGCCGGTGCGGGAGCAGGTTGCGCTGGAGCGCGAGTGCCGCGGTCTGCTCGCGCGCGTACTGGCGCGCGTTGTCCAGCGCCAGCGCGGCCCGGCTGACGAGTTCCTCGGCCAGTAGCAGGTCGAACTCCTGGAACGGCACGGGGTCCTCGGTGCGGATGAACATCGCCACGCCCAGCAGGGTCCGCTGGGCGCGGATGGGGACGATCATCAGGGAGTGCATGCCGTTGTCATGGATCGTCCGTGCCCGGAGCGGATCCTGGTCGGTCCAGGCGCCCGGAGCGGTGTCCAGGACCGGCTGCAGGTGGGAACTGCCGGTGCGCACGACCTCGGCGAAGGGTGAGGCGGGCGGCACGGGCACCGGCTCACCACGGCCCCAGGGGGACTCCGGGATCCCTTCGCGGATCGAGGCCAGGCCGACACGCCGGAACGCGGGCCGGTGCGCGCCCGCCGGGCCGGCGTGGACCGGAGGCACGTCGCCGAACGGGATCGACTGATCGAGGTCGACCGCGGCGTAGTCGGCGAGCAGGGGCACGGCCAGATCGGCCAGCTCCTGACTGGTCTGCGTCGCGTCCAGGCTGCGGCCCAGGCGTGCGCCGCCCTGGCTGAGGATGGCCAGGCGCTCGCGGGCACGCCGGGTCTCGGTGGCGTCGACGCTGATGGTGCACACCCCCAGCGTCTGCCCGTCGGCTCCCAGGAGACAGAAGAACGAACCCGCGAACGTGTGCTCCCGGCGCGGGCCCGTCGGCAGCCACCGGCTGAACTCGTGGACCGTGGCCGTCCCGCTCCGCAGCACCTCCGTCATCACGGCCTCCAACGCTTCGCCCTTGGCTCCGGGCCACACTTCGGTGAGCCGGCGTCCGAGCCGCCGCTCACGGCGAATGCCGTCATGGCTCTCCGTCGTGTCGTTGACCCAGGTGCAGCGCAGCTGCCGGTCGCGCACGACGATGCCGACGGGCGCGCGGGTGAGCAGCGACTCGCGCACCGACCCGTTCATCACCTCCCCGGACAGCGCGCCGACGTCGGTCACGGACGCCAGCCACCGCACTGACCCGTCCGGCCCCCACACCATCGAGATGCGCAGGCTGACGTCGAGTATCCGGCCGTCCCGGTGTCGCAGCGCCGTGGTGCCCGACCAATCGTGCCCGGCACGGCACTCCTCGATGAACGCCGCGATCGCCGGCGCCCCCTTCGGGGACGGCAGGACGAACGCGGCCGACCGGCCCACCACCTCCCGGGCGGAGTACCCCACCAGCCCCTCGGCGGCCCGCGTCCAGGCGACCACCGTCCCCCGCTCGTCGAGCATCGCGATCGCCGCCGCGGCCGACTCGCACACATGGCTGTGATGGCTGAGCGTGACATTGTCAGTGCTGATCATGGAACTGCCCTCGGTGAGTGGTGGAGAAGCGGTATTTGGTGCACCGAGGTGCGAACCGCCACATCGCTTTTCAGATGAATTGACCGAATAGCCCGTCGATGTGTGACAGGGGCGGAGGGGCGCCGCCCACGGCATCGCCGCGTCAGGAGGCACCCGCGCGCGTTGCCCTGGGGCGGCTTGTAGCATGGTGATCCGAAGTTGGAGGGCGGGTATGTACGCCGGTGGTGAGGCAGAGTCCCTGGACCGGGCCACGCGGGATTTCATCGCGGCGCGTCCCCGACTGTTCGGCATCGCCTACCGCATACTCGGCAGCACGACGGAGGCCGAGGACATCGTGCAGGACGCGTGGCTGCGCTGGCAGAACACCGACCGCGCCGGCATCCACGAGCCGACGGCGTTCCTGACGACGGTCACCACCCGTCTTGCCATCAACCACGCGCAGTCCGCCAGGGTGCGGCGCGAGTCGTACATCGGGCCGTGGCTTCCGGAGCCGGTCGACACCAGCGGGGACCCGCACCTGGGCGCGGAACGCGCGGAGGCGCTCGACCTGGCGGTGCTCTTCCTCCTGGAGAAGCTGAACCCCGTGGAGCGGGCCGCCTACGTGCTCCGGGAGGCGTTCGACTACCCGTACAAGCAGGTCGCGGAGATCCTGGAGACGAGCCAGGCCAACACGCGCCAGCTGGTGAGCCGGGCCCGGAAGCATCTGTCGTCGCAGCGCAAGGAGCCGGTCAGCTCCTCCGCGCACCGGCGCCTGCTGGAGGCGTTCGTCGCCGCCGCGCGGACCGGCGACCTCTCGGCGCTGGAGGGCGTTCTCACGGCGGACGTGGTCAGTTACGCCGACGGCGGAGGGATGCGCGGGGCGAGCAGGATCCCGGTCGTCGGGCGTCCGCACGTCTCCAAGTACGTCACCGCCTTCGCCCCGCGTTTCTGGCCCGACAGGGACGTGCGCTGGGTCGAGGCCAACGGCATGCCCGCCGCCCTCGTCTCGGAGGGTGGCACCCCGGTGGCTCTGCTGTCCGTCGAGGTGTCGGCACAGGGCATCGAACGCCTGCTCTGGGTGCTCAATCCCGCGAAACTCGCCGCCTACGCGGCCTCGTCGGGCGGTTGAGGGCCGCACGCCCACGCGTTCCTCGGTCGCCGCGAAGCTCTGTCGCGAACAGGCCCACGGGCTGTCACCGGGGCGTGGACGGCGGGCCGGCCAGGGGCGACGGCCGATTCCAGGAGCGCAGTTTGTCGGGGTTGAGGACGACCCAGACCAGTGCGATGCGGTGGTCGTCGATGTCGAGGACGACGACGGCGGCGACCTGATGCCGGTAGCGGGCCACGAGGCCGGTGCGCCCGTTGACGGGGTGGGTGGTCAGGACGGTGTGCGGGCGGTGCGCCAGGAGCGTCAGCAGGCTGTGGGCGACCTCCCGGCTGCCGTGGACCGGTCCGATCAGCGCCCGGACCTTGCCGCCGCCGTCGAAGAACGCCGTGACGTCCGGACGCAGCAGCGACACGAGCAGTTCCGCGTCGTCGCTCTCGCAGGCCTGGCGGACGGAGCGGGCGAGGGCGTCGTGCTCTTCGGGGGTCGCGGGACCTGAGTGCCGTAGGCGGAGCATGCGGCGGGCGCCTTCGGCGGGGCCGGCACGCTCCGGCCGTGTGTCCGCCATGAGGTCGGCGACCGTGCCGGGGGCCGCCTCGACGACGTCATCGCAAACGGACTCCGACCGGCCGGGCGGGGAGCGCCGGCTCAGGCAGATCCCTCCCGCGGTGTTCGCGAGCCATGAACGGGGAGCGTTGATCCGTCGACGGGCGCCCTCGGGCAGCCCGTACCACCGGCGATAGGTCTCCTCCACGACGCTCTCCGCCTCGCCGGGACGGTCCAGCATGCGGCGGGCGACTTCCAGCAGACACCGGCGCTCGTCCAGCAGTTCGGCGATCGGTACCGCGTCACCGTGTTCCATGCGCCGTTCCCCCTCCCCCAGTGTGTCTTCGTGCACTGCCGGTTGTCGGATAGACCGGGGAGCAGCGGGTTCTGTGACACCTCGGCGCATGTCCGCGCACCCGACCGGCCGGATCCTCGCGCGTTCCCCGTCCTCCTCGTCACCAGGGCCGGTGAACGCGCCCTCGTCACCGGGCCCGGTGAACGCGTCCGCGGACGTCACGGTCGCACGCGGAGCACCGCGACGCCGTTGACACGGTCCGCGGACAGGTCGTCGAGCGCACGGTCCGCCTCGTCGAAGCCGTACGCCGTGACCGAGACCCGCAGGCGCTGCTCCGAGGCGAGGGCGAACAGGGCGCGCCCGTCGTCGCGCGTGTTGGCGGTGACGCTGCGGAGGGTCCGCTCGCGGAAGAGGTGCCGCTGGTAGTCCAGCGTGGGGATGTCGGTCAGATGGATACCGGCGATGCTGAGCGTGCCGCCGCCGGCCAACGCCTGGAGAGCGACGGGGACCACATCGCCGACGGGGGCGAAGAGGATCGCCGCGTCCAGCGGCTGCGGCGGCGGTGCGTAGGTGTCGGACGCCGAGGCCGCACCCAGGGACAGGGCGAGTTCCCGGGCGGCCGGTGCCCGGGTGAACACGTGGACGGTGGCGCCCCGGCCGAGGGCCACCTGCGCGGTGAGGTGTGCGGAGGCCCCGAAGCCGTAGATCCCGAGCCGGCCGCCCGGGGGCAGTTCGGCACGGCACAGGGCCCGGTAACCGATGATGCCCGCGCACAGCAGCGGGGCCAGCTCCTCCTCGGTGTACCCCCGCGGCAGCTCGTAGGCGTACGCGGCGGGAACGGTGGTGTACTCCGCGTAGCCCCCGTCGGCGTCCCAGCCCGTGTAACGCGAGGACGGGCACAGGTTCTCCTGCCCGCGGCGGCAGTACACGCACTCCTCGCACGTCCGGCGCAGCCACGGAATCCCGACCCGGGCGCCGATCCCGGGCCCGGTGGCCGCCCGCCCCGCCGCGACGACCTCGCCCACCGTCTCGTGCCCGGGCACGACCCGCTCACGGTGTGCGGGCAGGTCGCCGTCCCGCACGTGGAGGTCGGTCCGGCACACCCCGCACACGGCCACCCGCACCAGCAGTTCGTCGTCCTCGGGCGCCGGGACGGGCAGTACGACGGACTCGATCGTCCCGGGGTGGGCGGCGCAGGCCACCCAGGCCCGCATCGATGCCGGAAGCGTTGTCGCAGCCATGGAAGACACCTCCCTCCCATTCCATCAGACCGCTCCTCTTGCCGCTGGTCGAGGCGTCGGCGGTCCAGGATCCGTTCCGGCGGATCGAGCCCGGCCCCTCCTCGCTCGGCCTTGTCGCAGCGGCAACGTTTCTACCGGGCACATGCGTATCGGAGAGCTCGCCGCGATCGCCGGCGTCACCACCCGCACCGTGCGGCACTACCACCGCATCGGCCTGCTGCCCGAACCCGAACGGCAATCCAACGGCTACCGTGAGTACGGACTGCGCGACGCCGTCGAGCTGGCCCGCGTGCGCAGGCTCACCGAGCTCGGACTGACCCTCGACGAGGTCCGCGACGCGCTCGCCGACGACGCGGGCAAGGACCTGCGCGAGATCCTCGCCGAACTCGACGCCGACCCGGCCCGCCAGGAGGAGGCGATCGGACGGCGCCGCGGCCCGTCTCGCCGGGCTGTTGCGGCGCGCGGACGCGGGCGGCCTGCCGAGGGCCCGGTCTCCGCGGAACTCGCCGCCGTCTTCGACGACATGGCCCGTGCCTCCGCCGCACGCCCCGGCCCGGAGCCCGCCATGGCCGCCATGGCCGCCAAGGAGCGAGAGCTGCTCGCCCTGCTGCACTCGACCGCCGGCGCGGGCCACCGCTACTGGCTCCTGGCGATGATGCGGGCACTGAGCACCGACGAGGACGCGATGGCGCGGGCGTACGAGATCTACGCCGGTCTGGACGAGCTCGCCGACGCCTCACCCACCGACCCGCGCGTTCCGGAGCCGGCCCGGACCATCGCCGACAGCATGCCGCACGAGGTCGCCCGGTCCGCGGCCGAGGGCGCCTCCCGCACCGGGGACGGGTGCGGAGGGGGATTCGCCGACGCGTTCTTCGCGGACTTCCCGCCCGCGCAGGCGGAGGTCCTGCGCCGCGCGACGGCCCTGCTCCAGGAGCGGGGGGCACGGTGAACGCGTCGCGCAGGATCGTCCGCACGGCGTGGGCCCCGAAGACCTCGCGGTGCGCTACGCGGCGAACCAGGCCGCCGTGATCTACGGCTTCCTGTTCGTCTCGATCGTCGAGACGGTGGCGCTGGCGGTGCTCATCCCCTGGCCGGTCGCGCACTTCGTCTTCCTGGTGATGGACGTCTGGGGCTGCTACTTCGTCATCGCGGTGCACATCTCCTGCGTCGTACGCCCCCACGTCGTGACCGCCGACGGCTCCCTGCGCGTGCGCTACGGCGTACTGCTGGACGTCGACGTTCCGGCTCAGCTCGTCGCCCGTGCCCGCGTCGAGCGCCGCATCGTCGGCGGCGGCGGCTTCGCGCAGGTGCGCGACGACGGCTCGTTGGACCTGTCGGTGGGCGGGCAGACCACGGTCACGGTGGAGCTCTCCGAGCCGGTGCGGTTCGTACGCCCGCTGGGCAGGGAGGCCGAGGCGCGGGTACTGCGCTTCTACGCCGACGATCCGCGACGGCTGTGGCCGCGCTGTCCCGGCGTACGCGGCACCCGGACGACACTCCGCACACCTCCGAGGCATCGCCGTCGCCGAATGTCAAGCAGCAACACGCCGAACATCCTGGTGGGTTCTCGCTGCCGCACGAGTGAGAGGGCGTCAGAAGATCACCTGCAAGGCCTAATAGTCAGTCAATCTGCTAAGTAGCTGCGTCCATTTGATGTTCCGTCAGTTCGACCGAACCTGGTGTGCGGGCGCTTCGGATACCCCGATCGGCCTACCAGAGGCAGTAGGTACGATCTGCCCGAAATGACAGCTTCCGTGGGTGTCAGTACGTTCGATCACACACCGGCTGCGAAGTCGGTCTCTCTCTGACTCTGAGACAGGAAGCAGTGCACCATGATCATGACTCGTTCTCACGCGATCGCCGCGGGCGTCGCGGCCGCCGCGGCCCTGGCCGCGACCGGCATCACCTACGCCACGGCCGCCCCGGCGCCCCAGGCGGCCCCGGCCGCCCAGGGCGCTCCGGCCGCCGCCGTCCAGCAGGCCCCCCTCCAGGCCCCCATGGGCGGCGAGAGCGGAAACAACAACAGCAAGGGCAACGAAGGCAACAACAACGACCACGGCAACCGCGGCGGTGGCGGCGGCGGCCACTACCG
>NZ_JBSFRB010000029.1:0-105618 GCF_053589015.1 Streptomyces sp. NPDC003393
CGACACCCGGGCCGCCAGCATGCCCACCATCAGCCACAGAAAGCGAAACAGTCCACCGACTCCGTCGGCGGACCGTCATGCAAGATCGAGGCTAACACCCTGGACGCAGCAGGAGATGCAGGTCAACCTTCTTCCTGCGCGGAGCATAACCCCGCAGGAGCTGCGAGCCGTCTACGGGAACCAGCGCTATGACCGGCTCGTCTCCATCAAGCAGAAATACGACCCGTACCACCTCTTCCGCATGAACCACACCATCACTGCCGCCTACTGACCTTCAAAGCGTGGCGTCGTAGGGGCTGACGCCTCATGATCGCTGCGGTATGCCGACCACATGAGGTATGCGCAAGGGGGCGGACTGACCGACGAACGGCAGGTCTTCCGCGAGAAGCCGAGCGGTCCAGGCAGGGCGACGAGAACGCGGTCATCGCTCACGACCTGCGGGTCAGCGTCCGGTCGGTTCAGCGGTGGCGCAGAGCCTGGTCGCAGAACGGGCCCCGGGCCCTTGGCCTCGCGCTTTCACGAGGTGGGCTGTCCAGCTGGTGATCAAGAAAGCAGAAAGTGCCTCTGACCAGCGAGAATGAGGATTGCTGAGGTCCTTGTTCCCGCCACCGTCGGAGGCACTTTCCAGGTGAAGAAGCGTATCGGGTCCTATCCGTGTGTCCGCGTTGAGGGCGGCGGTCGCGGGGTGATTTCGCAGGCCGGTCCGGTGCTGCTGGTCGAGACGGTCCGCAAGTCCGGTCTGGATGCGGCGATATCGGCGGCGCTTGAGCCGTGGCGCAAGCCGCGGGCGGTGCACGATCCGGGCAAGATCCTGCTGGATGTCGCGCTCGCGGTGGCACTCGGCGGGGACTGCCTGGCCGATGTGGGCATGTTGCGGGCCGAGTCGGCCGTGTTCGGGCCGGTGGCCTCCGACCCCACGGTCTCCCGGCTGATCAGCAAGCTGGCGTCGGGCGGCCAGCGGGTCCTGGCCGCGCTGCGCACCGCCCGCGCCGAAGTGCGCGAACGCGTCTGGCGATTGGCCGGGGCTGCGGCGCCGGACGCGGACGGGCAAGTGATCGTGGACATCGACGGCGTCCTCGTCCTGGCCCACTCCGACCACGGAGTTCAGTTCACGTCCTGGGCCTTCACCGAACGGGCCCGGGTCTCTGGCCTGGTCCCTTCGATGGGCACGATCGGCGACTGCTACGACAACGCCATGATCGAATCGTTCTGGGGTCGGATGCAAACCGAGCTGCTCAACCGCCGCCGATGGCGCACCCGCCTGGAACTGGCCAACGCGATCTTCGAATACCTCGAGATCTTCCACAACCGGCAACGCCGGCACTCAGCACTCGGCATGCTCACACCCGTCGAGTTCGAACTGAGGAAAACCCCCTCGATCGCCTAGAATCCAGCAACTCGACTCCATGCAAGCCGGGACACATCAGACCCACGAAACCGGGGTCAGCTCAGTTGAGCCCTGAGGCGGTTGATCTGGCGGGTACGGTCGAAGACGAGGTCCAGGCGCCGCGTGGTCAGGGTGCGCAAGTCGACGGCGATCTCGTCCCTCGGCCTGAGCAGCCCCAGGTCCCGGCGCATACGGGCCTGGTCGGCAATGACGAAGGCGTCCTTCGCGTCGGTTTTTCCTCACCCCGGTAGGTGCGAGGCCCGGTGCACTGCCAGGCCGGTGAGGTAGGCGACAGACTGACCGCGGGCGGTGAGCAGGCCGATCAGCAGGGCGGCACGGCCATGGTTGAGGTCGACCGTCCACAGCACGTCGCCGCGTATCGCCAGCACGTCGCCGAGCAGTGCGAGCAACTCGGTCTCGTCGTTCCGGACACGGCGCGACAGCAGCCTCTCGCCCTCCATATTGATCACCACGGCGTGGTGATGAGTCTTCCTGATGTCCACCCCGGCCCAGACCTCGGCCACATTCCCCTCCGCCAGCTCGTCGTACATCGATCCCGCAGACGACCTCGCCGGCGTTGTCCTACAGCAGCGATCGAGTCGCGTCTCCCAATCAGCGGTCGAGTCGTGGCGGGGCTCCGGGCGGCCAAGTCCCGTAAGCCATCCCGCGGCTCAGCCTTTACAGCCATACCCGGAGCCCTCGAGGTCCTCCGATCTTACGAATGACCAGACCAGACCCACGTCTTCAAGGTAGGACAGCCCTTAGCATGGCCGTATGGCACCGACTCCCACTCCGCCCGCGGAGCCGCAGGACAATCCGGAGACGTACGTCGGCCTCGAGGCCGCACGGGCCGAGCAACGCGCGAGGGAACGCGGCTGGTCGACGGTCAGGTCCCTGCCGCCGGGCGCGATCATCACCATGGAGTACCGGTTCGGGCGGCTGAACTTCGAGGTGGCGGACGGCCGGGTGGCCCGCGCCTGGAAGGGCTGACGCGGCGGCCGGGCGCCGTCGCGTGCCGTCAGGGGCGGGCCGCCGAGGTCGTGCCGCGGGGGACGCGCTCGAGGTGCGGCGGGCGGCGACTGCCGGCCGGGGTGACCGGTGTGCGCTCCGAACGGGTCAGGTGCGGACGGCTTGGGGCGAGGTGCACCGCGTTCCGTGAGGCCGAGCGGCTCGCGGCGATCGGCTCGCGGGCCGCGGCGCCCTCGTCCGCGGCGGTGGCACGCGGCTTGAGCAGCGCCGGGGACCCCACGGGATGGGCCGGTACGGGCACCGGGGCGCGCTGGCCACGGCGGGCGCGCCAGCGGTCGCGCAGGTCGAACAGGGCCGTCTCGACCCTGGCCATCAGGGGCTCGAACCACGGCAGCGCCAGCATGATCAGCAGACCGGCGGCCCAGCCGAGGAGTACGTCGCTGAGCCAGTGCGTGCCCAGGTAGACGGTGGTGAGGCCGACGCCGAGCGCGGTCACCGCGGACAGGGCGGACAGCCAGCGGCGCGCTCTCGGGGTGGAGGCCAGATAGGCCAGGATGCCCCAGGTCACCACGGCGTTGGCGGTGTGGCCGCTGGGGAATATATCGCCGCCCATGCCCATCTCGTTGGAGCCGATGACGGTGGCGTAGTGCGGTCCGAGGCGTCCCATGCCGAGCTTCGCGGCGCCGACCGTGAGGTTCAGCAGCAGCAGGGAGGCGGCGAGGGTGAGCAGCGGACGCAGGGTGTGCTGCCGCCAGGAGCGCCAGCCCAGCCAGGCGGCGACCATCACGGCGGTGGGGCCGCGCTGGCCAAGCACCACGTAGTAGTCGAGGAACGCGTGGATCTGCGGCCACTGCTGGTACGGCCGGAAGAACATGACCTGCCAGTCCAGGCGGACCAGCCAGGAGGTGGTCACCACGGCCCAGACGATCGCCAGGTAGAAGGCCAGGGTCGCCGAGAAGAGAACGACCCGGTGCCGGCTCATTCTCGGCATGTCGATGTGCGCCGGCCGTTGCGGCTCACGGTCCAGCCTGGCGAACACCCGGTCCAGGCGGGTGACGGTTCCTTCGGTACGCACCTAATCGACGTTACCGTGGGTCAGCTCAGTTCCCCGACGAATCACGGGGGTTGTGATGACGATGTGATGTGGGATTGCTCTCAACGGGCCTTTATTTCCGTGGATTACGCAATCCGGGGCCCTTCCGGAGCGCATTACCTTCGATGATTCCGGAACTTGCTTATATCCCGCTTATGAATTCGTTAACCGGAAGCTCGGATCTGATGACCCGTCTGCTCATCGGACGAGCGCCGATCGGTGGGCGACCGCGGCGGTCACGGGGGGCCGGAGCCGTTCAGCCAGAACGCCCCGTAGAGCGCCGAGGCCACCGCGACCGTGCCGAGCACCAGCGCCGACCGTGGGGCGCGCGCCCGGGCGAGCGCGAGGGCCAGGGGCAGCAGCAGCGGGAAGGCGGGCAGCAGCAGGCGCGGCTTGGACCCGAAGTAGCTCGACGCACACAGCGCGAGCGCGGTGACGACGCCCGAGTACACCAGGAGCGGCAGCGGCTGTCCCTGCCGTACGCCGATGACGTACAGCCAGATCACCGCGGCCACCCCGGCGATCAGCCCCAGCCCCGCCAGGGCCGAGGGAAAGGAGGTGAACTTGTCGGCGACGAAGCGCGCGAAGGCGTATCCGCCGTCGAAGCCGTTGCGCCAGCCGGCCTGCACATCGAGGTAGCCGAGCACGCCCCCGCCGGTGCGGTGGCCCACCCACAGGACGTAACCGGCGGCGCCGAGCGGCGCGAGCAGCATGCCGAGGAGGAGGCGGGAGGGAGCGTGGCCGGGGACGGCGGAGGCGTGTGCCGCCTGCCGGGCGCCGTTCGCCGGCGCCGCGCTCCGCCCGCGCGCGCACGTGCCTCGGTCGTGCACGAACGTGCCTCGGTCGTGCACGAACGTGGTGACCGCCGCCACCCACACCGCGGCCACGACGGCGAGCCCCACCGGCCGGGTCAGCCCCGCCGTCAGCGCCAGACCACCCGCCACCACCCAGCGCCCGGTCAGCACGCAGTACAGCGACCAGGCGGCGAGCGCCGTGAACAGCGACTCGCTGTACGCCATCGACTGCACGATCCCGACCGGCAGCACGGCCCACAGCAGCACCGCGCAGAGGCCGGCCCGCCCGTCTCCCGGCACCACCCTGCCGAGGCCGTGCTCGGCACGCCCTTCCGTTCGGCCGTACACATGGTCGACCACCGCGAAGATCCCCCAGGCCGCGGCGAGCGAGGCGAGCAGGCTCACGGCGAAGCCCGCGTCCGCGTACGACAGCGGCCCCACCGAGGCGAGCAGCCGCTCCAGCCACGGCAGCAGCGGGAAGAAGGCCAGGTCGGAGTGGACGTCCCCGTTGGGCAGTCGCACCTCGTAGCCGTAGCCGCCCCCGGCGACCCTCGCGTACCAGAGGGAGTCCCAGCGGGCGGTCAGCAGGGTGTACGCGCTCTTGTCGCGCGCCGCGCTCCAGACGGCCAGAGCCACCAGGCTCAGGGCGCGGACGGCCGCGTAGCCGAGGAGCGCCGGGGCGGCCCGGCGCAGGGCCGTGGGGCGGGCCACCGCCGCACGCGTTGCAAGATCGGTCACGGACTCGATTATCGACCGGGCACCCCGCGGGCCGGCCTGCCGGGCCCGCGACCCGTCGCGCGGCGGGCCTTGCCGGACGGGAGGACAGTGGCGTACGCCACACGGGTTGGCGAGAAGTCTGAGAGGTGGGCCACTCGGCACCGGATCGGACTGGCGTACGCTGACGAGTCACTCGCACATCGTCGCGCAGGCCGGAGACCACCGCTCCGCTCCGGCCGGGCCGCGGGGAGTCCCCACCCCGAGGGCCCGCCGACGGCGAGGGTTCATCTGGGAGGTACGTACATGTCCGGGACGACCGCGGCCGCCGCTCGGCTGCGCCGTCGGGCGGCCGGGGCCGGTGCCAACCGCTGGGTCGTCCTGGTCGTGCTCTGTGTCAGCCTGCTGCTGGTCGCGGTGGACGCCACCGTCCTGCACGTGGCGGTGCCCGCCGTCACCGAGGACCTCAGGCCCGGCGCCATCGAGCTGCTCTGGATCGTCGACACCTACCCCCTCGTCTGCGCCTCGCTGCTGATCCTGTTCGGCACGCTGGGCGACCGGGTGGGCCGCAGACGGATCCTGTTGCTGGGCTACGGCCTCTTCGGCGTCGCCTCCGCGGTGGCGGCCTTCTCGCCCAACCCCCAGACGCTGATCTTCGCCCGGGCGCTGCTCGGGGTCGGCGGGGCCATGATCATGCCCGCCACGCTGTCGATCCTGCGGCAGGTTTTTCCCGACCGCCGGGAGCGGGCGCTGGCGATCGGCGTCTGGAGCGCGGTCGCGGCGGTGGGCGCGGCGGTCGGGCCGCTGCTCGGCGGCTTCCTGCTGGAGCACTTCTGGTGGGGTTCGGTCTTTCTCGTCAACATCCCCCTGATGCTGGTGAGCCTGCCGGTGGGCCGGCTGCTGCTGCCCGAGTCGACGGGCGAGCGGGACGGCCCCTGGGACGTGGTCGGCGCGCTGATGGCGGCGGCCGGGCTGTTCGGGACGGTGCTGGGGGTGAAGCGGCTGGGCGGCGAGGAGCCGATGCTGAGCGTGCTCACCCTGGGGCCGCTGGTGGTGGGCGTGGCGCTGCTGGTGGGGTTCGTGCGGCGGCAGCGGCGCCGCACGCATCCGCTGGTGGACCTGGGGATGTTCGCGCGGCCGGCGTTCAGCACGGCGGTGGGCTGCATCGTGCTGGCGATGCTGGCGCTGGTCGGCCTGGAGCTGATCGCGGCGCAGTATCTGCAGCTGGTGCTGGGGCTCTCTCCGCTGAAGACGGGACTGCGGCTGCTGCCGCTGACGTTCGCCGCGATGGCGGCCGGGCTGCTGGGGGCACGCATCCTGCGGCGGTTCGGGCCGCGGCGGATGGTGTGCGCCGGGTTCTGTCTGACGGCCGCCGCGGTGGTGGTGCTGACCGCGATGGGCGGCCGGGACGACGCCGGTTTGCTGCTGGCCGGCTTCGTGCTGCTGGGCTTCGGCCTGGAGACGACCCTGTTCGGGGCGTACGAGTCGATGCTGAGCGAGGCGCCGGCCGAACGGGCCGGCGGGGCGGCGGCGATCGGCGAGACGTCCTACCAACTGGGCGCCGGCATCGGCATCGCCCTGCTGGGCACGGTGATGAACGGCGCCTACGCCCCCGGACTCGCGCATGTGCCGGGGGTTCCGGCGCAGGCGTCGGAAGCGGCGTCGCACTCGCTGGGGGAGGCCTACGAGGTCGCCGGGCGGCTGGGCGGTCCGGCGGGGGATTCCCTGCGGCGCGCGGCCCGGGACTCCTTCGTGCACGGGCTGCATGTGACGCTGGTGGTGAGCGCGGCGTTGTTGCTGCTGGGCGCGGTGGCGGCGCTGCGCCTGCCGCGGGCGATGCAGTGCGGCGAGGCGGACGAGGCGGCGGTGGAGCTGCCCGCCCAGCGGGAGGTCGCCCGCTCGAGCGTGTCCGTGTGAGCCTCGACGGGACGGATGTGATCACTGACGCAGCCGACATGATCACCGTCGGGCTGGACGCGGCGACCGCCGCGTCGTACCGTCGGGCCAGAGCCACGTAACTAGCGCTGCTAGTTTTCAGTCGCCGTCCCGGAGGGTGCCCACATGTCCCCGTCCCCGAAGTCGTCGCCGCCCCCCTTCGACCCCACCGACCCGCTCGGGATCGACGATCTGCTGGACCCGGAGGACCTGGCCGTCCGCGCCACCGTGCGCGACTGGGCGGCCGACCGCGTGCTGCCCCATGTCGCCGAGTGGTACGAGAGGGGCGAGCTGCCGGTGGTCCGGGAACTGGCCCGCGAGCTCGGAAGCATCGGGGCGCTCGGGATGTCGCTGAGCGGGTACGGGTGCGCGGGGGCCACCGCCGTGCAGTACGGGCTCGCCTGTCTGGAGCTGGAGGCCGCCGACTCCGGCATCCGCTCCCTGGTCTCCGTGCAGGGCTCCCTCGCCATGTACGCCATCCACCGCTTCGGCTCCGAGGAGCAGAAGCGGCACTGGCTGCCACGCATGGCCGCCGGCGAGGCGATCGGCTGCTTCGGCCTCACCGAACCCGACCACGGCTCCGACCCCGCCTCCATGCGCACCCACGCCAAGCGCGACGCTGGGGGCACCTCCCGCTCGAGCGGAGGCGAGAGTGGGGGAGACTGGGTGCTGAACGGACGCAAGATGTGGATCACCAACGGGTCCGTGGCCGAAGTGGCGGTCGTCTGGGCGCAGACCGAGGACGGCATCCGCGGCTTCGTCGTGCCGACGGACACCCCCGGCTTCTCCGCGCCCGAGATCAAGCACAAGTGGTCCCTGCGGGCCAGCGTGACCAGCGAGCTCGTGCTCGACGACGTACGGCTGCCCGCCGACGCCGTACTGCCGGAGGTCACCGGGTTGCGCGGACCGCTCAGCTGTCTGTCCCACGCCCGCTACGGCATCGTCTGGGGAGCCATGGGCGCGGCCCGCTCCTGCTTCGAGGCCGCCGTGGACTACGCGAGGTCGCGCGAACAGTTCGGCAGGCCCATCGGCGGTTTCCAGCTCACCCAGGCCAAGCTCGCCGACATGGCGGTCGAACTGCACAAGGGGATCCTGCTCGCCCATCATCTGGGGCGGCGCATGGACGCCGGCCGCCTGCGTCCCGAGCAGGTCAGCTTCGGCAAGCTCAATAACGTACGGGAGGCGATCGAGATCTGCCGCACGGCGCGGACGATCCTCGGCGCCAACGGGATCTCCCTCGAGTACCCCGTGATGCGGCACGCGACCAACCTGGAGTCGGTGCTCACCTACGAGGGCACCGTCGAGATGCACCAGCTCGTGCTGGGCAAGGCGCTCACCGGTCTCGACGCCTTCCGGTGAGCCCCGGAGCCTTCGGTGAGGCCCGGGCAGGGCAGGGCCGGCGTGCGGCCCTGCCTCAGCTCTGGTTGAAGAAGCCGTCCGAGCGGTGCGCCCCCGGGTCCCCGCTGACGATCTCGGTGTCGGCGGGCGAGAGCAGGAACACCCGGGTGGACACGCGGTCGATGGAGCCGCGCAGGCCGAAGATCAGCCCGGCCGCGAAGTCGACCACGCGCTTGGCGTCGGCCGGCTCCATCGCCGTCAGGTTCATGATGACGGGCACGCCGTCCCGGAACAGCTCGCCGATCGCGCGCGCGTCCCGGAAGCTGTCCGGGGTCACGGTGCCGATCCGGCGGCCCTTCTCCTCGGCCGTGTCCGTGGCCACCCTCACCCGGGGGTCGGTGACCCAGGCGTCCCCGGACTCGGTGCCCTCGGAGTAGTCGTCGTCGTAGTAACGCTCGTCTTCGTTGTCGTCGACGAGGCCGAGCCACGCACTCGCCTTGCGTACCGATCCCATGGACGCCTCCTCTCACAGCGGTCTTTCATGCTTTCCGCGTCCCTATGGTCATCCATGATGCGGACGGCGCGCCAAGTGGATAGACGCCGCGCGGGGGGTTTGTGACGGTACTGGTGCACAGCGGATCCGTCGAGAGCCTTGTGCCCCAAGGGTGATGGCCTACACGGCTGCTGACTGAGGGCGAAATATGATTGTCCCCGGCACACGGGTGAGGGACAGTGCGTACGGGTGAACGAAGCGGCCTATACGATGCGGCCGCTCAGCGTCGTCCACACCACGGGGGATCGTCGTGTTCGGAATCGTCAGGCCCTGCCGTCACCGGCTCGGTGACCGTCTCGCCACCCAGTGGATGGCCCACTTGTGCGGGCTGTGCCTCGCGCTGCGCGGCGATCATGGCCAGTTCGCCCGGGTCGTGACGAACTACGACGGCCTTCTCATATCCGTCCTGACGGAGGCTCAGGCGCTCGCCGTACCGGACGGCAAGGGCGGCGGGCGCGGGGCGGGGCGGCGTACGGCCGGACCGTGCCCGTTGCGCGGCATGCGTACCGCGTCCGTGGCGCAGGGCGAGGGCGCACGCCTCGCGGCGGCCGTCTCCCTGGTACTCGCCTCCGCCAAGGTGCGCGACCATGTCGCCGACGGCGACGGGCTGCTGGCCCGCCGGCCGGTGGCGCTCGCCGCGCGCAAGGTCGCCGACAGCTGGGGACGGGCCGGCGCCCGCACCGGAGCCGACGTCGGCTTCGACACCGCCGTCCTGGTCGACGCGGTGGACCGGCAGGTCGGCATCGAGACGCTGGCCGGGCCCGGCACCCCGCTCCTCACCGTCACCGAGCCGACCGAGACCGCGACCGCCGCCGCCTTCGCCCACACCGCGGTCCTCGCCGGCCGGCCGGGCAACGCCGAACCGCTCGCCGAGGTCGGGCGCCTGTTCGGACGGCTCGCCCACCTCCTGGACGCGGTGGAGGACCGCGAGGCCGACGCCGCCCGCGGGGCCTGGAACCCGCTCACCGCGACCGGCACCTCGCTCACCGAGGCCCGCCGGCTCGCCGATGACGCGGTGCACGGCATCCGGCTCGCCCTGCGCGACGTGGAGTTCACGGACGGCCGGCTCGCCCATCTGCTGCTCGTCCACGAACTCGCGCGCTCCGTGGACCGCGCCTTCGGAACCGAGACGTGCGGGCACGGGCCCCGGGCCACCGAGGCCGGCGCCGCGCGCGGCGCCTTCGGACCACCTCAGGGCCCGTACGCACCCCAGGACCCCCGGGCACCGCACACCCCGTACGACCCGAACCACCCGCACCCCGGCGGCGGCAACCCCTTCGGCCCCGAACCCCCGCGGCCCGGCAAGCGGGGCTTCCTCACCGGCTGCGCGGTCGCCGTCGGACTGTGCTGCACCTGCCGGATGTGCTGCGCAGACGAGTTCGAGGGGCCGTGGTCGCGGCAGCGGCGTGAGGGCTGGTGCAGCAGCTGCGACTGCGACCCCTGCGACGACTGCCCAGACTGCTGTGGCTCCTGTGACTGCTGCGGGAACTGCTGCGACGGCTGCGACTGCGGTTGCGACTGCTAGATCCTGTCGTCGAACTCGCGTCGTCCGCCCGAAGGGCGGGCTCTGCGGCATCCGGTGCGTGCTCCCGGTGTGCCGGGCGCAGACCCACGTACCGGAACGTTATGGTTCGAGGACTGTCCGGACGGTCGACTTCCGGACAGACCCGTGATCCGGGCGCCCGACGGCGACGCGGTCGTGCTCTTTGCCGGCGGAGGACGGACCGACCGTGAGCGGAGGGTTCTTGGCCGGTCAGGTACGGCTCGGCGCCGGCATCGGACCGGTTGCGGACGCCCGGGCGCACTCTGGACCTCGCGACAGCCGCGGGGGAGCGCACCGCGTTCGGCTGACCGGCTGTCAAATACCCCCGATCGCGCACGGTTCACTCGAATCGCACAGAGGCGCGCGGCCGAAAGGCACCCTTGCGCCGACCGGTCGTTCGGCCGAATACTCCCCCTCAGCGCTTGTCAGGGTCACAACGTGTCCGTGAATCCGGATGTCCGTGCCCTGGCTGCGCCTCACCGGGCCCCGACCCCACGCGGGCCCCCGACTTCCTTTGTGGAGGAACGAAAAGTGAGGATCAAGCGCACTGCCCCCCGCAGCGGTATCGCGAGACGGACCCGGCTGATCGCCATCGCCTCCGGGCTCGTGGCCGCTGCCGCGTTCGCGGTCCCCAGCGCGAACGCGTCCGACACCGACACCTTCAGCGCCGCCCAGCTCACCAAGGCGAGCGACTCGGTGCTCAAGGCCGACGTGCCGGGCACCGCCTGGGCGGTCGACAGCAAGTCGAACCGGGTGGTCGTCACCGTCGACAGCCGGGTCTCCCAGGCGCAGATCGACCGGATCAGACAGCAGGCGGGGACCAGCTCCGGTGCCCTGACCATCAAGCGCACACCGGGCCGGTTCAACAAGCTGACCTCCGGCGGCGACGCCATCTATGCGAGTAGCTGGCGCTGCTCACTGGGCTTCAACGTCCAGGACAACAGCGGCAACTACTACTTCCTGACCGCCGGTCACTGCACCGACGGGGCGGGCACCTGGTGGTCGAACTCGTCGCACTCCACCACGCTCGGCACCACCGCGGGCTCCTCCTTCCCTGGCAACGACTACGGCATCGTGCGCTACACCAACGGCTCGGTGACCAAGTCCGGCACCGTGGGCAGCGTGGACATCAGGAGCGCGGCCACGCCGTCCGTCGGTACCACCGTCTACCGCCGCGGCTCCACCACCGGCATCCACAGCGGCCGGGTCACCGCCCTCAACGCGACGGTCAACTACGGTGGCGGCGACATCGTCTACGGCCTCATCCAGACCACCGTCTGTGCCGAGCCCGGCGACTCCGGCGGTCCGCTGTACTCCAGCAGCGGCGTCGCCTACGGTCTGACCTCCGGCGGCAGCGGCAACTGCAGCTCCGGCGGCACGACCTTCTTCCAGCCGGTCACCGAGGCGCTGAGCGCCTACGGGGTCCACGTCTACTGACGTCCCGACCCCCGGGCCGTGCGCACGGCCCGGACCGTACCCGCAGCCGGCAGCAGGTGGAGCCCCCGTACGCGACAGGCGTACGGGGGCTTCCCGTTGTGCGGAGGGGGTGAAGGGCCGGTCCGGACGGGGCTGCGCAGGGGCGGGATCAGGACAGGGCCGAACCGCGCGGAAACGCCCGTTGGTTACTCGCGCGTAACGTTTGCAGCGCGAACGAGGCGGTGTGACCTCGGACGGTCAAGCGGCGAGGGACGTACGCCGGTTGACGTATACGCGTCCAGAACTCGACCTTGTGTGCCCCCTGTGAGCCTCGGAATAGTAGGCGCCGTTCAACCGCCTTCCGGTCCGTGAGGTCCCCACAACCTCGCGTGGCCGATCCCCCCACAGGAGGACGTCAGTTGAAGCACCGACGCATACCCAGGCGCCGAATCGCCGTGGCGGGTGCGGGTATTGCCGCACTCGTCGCCGCGGGGCTCACCTTCCAGAGTGCGAACGCCAGCGAGTCCGCGAAGACCTCCGAGGCTCGTACCCTCTCGGCCTCGGCGGCCGGAAGTCTCGCCTCGACGCTGCTGAAGGACCTCGGCGGCGACGCGGCCGGGACGTACTACGACGCCAAGTCGAGGACCCTCGTGGTCAACGTGCTCGACCGGACCGCGGCCAGGACGGTCCAGCGGGCGGGGGCCAGGGCCAGAGTCGTCGAGAACACCCTCGCCGAGTTGGACGCGGCCCGGACGACGCTGACGAAGGACGCGTCCGTCCCCGGCACCTCCTGGGCGACCGACCCGGTCACGAACAAGGTCGTGGTCACCGCCGACCGGACGGTCTCGGCGTCCGAGTGGGCCACGCTCTCCAAGGTCGTCGACGGCCTCGGCGGCAAGGCCGAACTCAAGCGTTCCAAAGGGGAGTTCAAGCCCTTCGTCGCGGGCGGGGACGCCATCACCGGCTCGGGCGGCCGCTGTTCGCTCGGGTTCAACGTGGTCAAGGACGGCCGGCCGTACTTCCTCACCGCCGGCCACTGCACCGAGGCCATCTCCACCTGGTCGGACTCCAGTGGCACGGTGATCGGCAGCAACGAGCGGTCCAGCTTCCCGGGCGACGACTTCGGCCTGGTCGAGTACACCGCGAACGTCGACCACCCGAGCGCCGTCGACCTCTACGACGGCTCCACGCAGACGATCACCAGGGCGGGCGAGGCCGCCGTCGGCGAGAAGGTCACCCGCAGCGGCTCGACGACCCATGTGCACACCGGCACGGTCACCGGTCTGAACGCCACCGTGAACTACTCCGAGGGCACGGTCAGCGGCCTGATCCAGACCGATGTGTGCGCCGAGCCCGGTGACAGCGGCGGTTCGCTGTTCGACGGCGACACCGCGATCGGCCTCACCTCCGGCGGCAGCGGCGACTGTGCCTCCGGCGGCGAGACCTTCTTCCAGCCGGTCACCGAGGCGCTCTCGGCCACCGGCACCCGGATCGGCTGATCGCTCCGCCTGCTCCGGCACGGCCCCGCCCTCGCGCGTGAGGGGGCGGGGCCGTGCCGCGTGGGGCCGCCGCACGACCGCGCGGCCGGCCGGCGCATGCGTTTGCGCAGGTGGGACACGCTCGAACGGATGTCGCACAGATGTTCGGGAATTGGTTTATGGTGGGGGTGAGAGTTGGGAACTGATGTTCGAGAGCCGCCGACGGCTCACGAGTGCGGGAGGTGCGTGTGCCGGGTTTCACGCATCTGCACACCGTCTCCGGGTTCTCCGTGCGCTACGGCGCCTCGCACCCGGAACGGCTGGCCGAGCGTGCCGCCGAGCGGGGCATGGACGCCCTCGCCCTCACCGACCGGGACACCGTCGCGGGCACGGTCCGCTTCGCCAAGGCCTGCGCGGCGGCGGGCGTCCGCCCGCTGTTCGGCGCGGAACTGGCGGTGGACGGGCCGCGACGGCGGGAAGGAGCGGCCCGAGGGGAAAGGGGCGAGCGGCGCCGCACCCCCGTGCGCGGCGGCGCCTTCATCGACGAGTCGACCCCCCGTGCCACCTTCCTCGCCCGGGACGGCGCCCGCGGCTGGGCCGATCTGTGCCGCCTGGTCACCGCCGCCCACACGGCGCCCGACACCCCCCTGCTGTCCTGGCCCGACAACCACGCCGACGGACTGACCGTGCTGCTCGGCCCCGACTCCGACGTGGGCCGGGCACTGGCCGCGGGCCGCCCCGACCGGGCCGCGGCGCTCCTCGTCCCCTGGCGCGAGACCTACGGCGACGCGCTGCGCCTGGAGGCCGTCTGGCACGGCCGCGCGGGCACGGGACCCGGCTCGCTGCGGCTGGCCGCCCGCACCGTCGGCTTCGCCGCCGAGCAGCGGATCCGGCCCGTGCTGAGCAACGCCGTCCGCTACGCCGACCCCGGCCAGGGGCCGGTCGCCGACGTCCTGGACGCCGCCCGCCGCCTGGTCCCCATCGACCCCACCAAGGAGCTGGACTCCGGCGAGGCCTGGCTGAAGGACCCGGCCGTCATGCTGCACGCGGCCGAGCGGATCGTCGAGGCCGCGGGCTTCCGGCGGGAGGCCGCCCACCGCCTGCTGGAGCAGACCCGGGCCACGGCCGCCGAGTGCCTGGTCGACCCGGAGGACGACCTCGGCCTGGGCACCGTCCACTTCCCCGAGCCGCACCTCGTCGGCGCCGCCCGCCGCACCGCCCAGCGCACGCTCGCCTCCCGGGCGGCGGCCGGCATGGTGCTGCGCGGCTACGCCGGCCGGCGCGACTACTGGGAGCGGATGCACGACGAACTGGACGTCATCGCGTACCACGGCTTCGCCTCCTACTTCCTCACCGTCGCCCAGGTCGTGGACGACGTGCGGAGGATGGGCATCCGGGTCGCCGCCCGCGGCTCCGGCGCGGGCTCCCTCGTCAACCACCTCCTCGGCATCGCCCACGCCGACCCGGTCGAGCACGGGCTGCTGATGGAGCGCTTCCTGTCCAGGCGGCGGTTCGTCCTGCCCGACATCGACATCGACGTGGAGTCCGCGCGCCGGCTCGAGGTCTACCGCGCGATCATCGACCGGTTCGGCACCGAGCGGGTCGCGACGGTCGCCATGCCGGAGACGTACCGCGTCCGCCACGCCGTCCGGGACGTGGGCGCCGCCCTGTCCATGGACCCCGCCGAGATCGACCGCATCGCCAAGTCCTTCCCGCACATCCGCGCCCGCGACGCCCGTGCGGCCCTTCAGGAGCTGCCCGAGCTGAAGGCGCTCGCGGGGGAGAAGGAGCGGTACGGCAGGCTGTGGGAGCTGGTCGAGGCCCTGGACGCCCTGCCGCGCGGGGTCGCCATGCACCCCTGCGGAGTGCTCCTGTCCGACGCCTCCCTGCTCGCGCGTACCCCGGTCATGCCCACCAGCGGTGAGGGCTTCCCCATGTCCCAGTTCGACAAGGACGACGTGGAGGACCTCGGACTGCTCAAACTGGACGTGCTGGGCGTGCGGATGCAGTCGGCGATGGCGCACGCGGTCGCGGAGGTGGAGCGGACCACGGGGGAGCGGGTCGACCTGGACTCCGTGCCGGAGGGCGACCCGGCGACGTACGGGCTCATCCGCTCCACCGAGACCCTCGGCTGCTTCCAGATCGAGTCGCCGGGCCAGCGGGACCTGGTGGGCCGCCTCCAGCCGGCGACCTTCCACGACCTGGTCGTCGACATCTCCCTCTTCCGGCCCGGTCCGGTCGCCGCCGACATGGTGCGGCCGTTCATCGAGGCCCGGCACGGGCGGGCGCCGGTGCGCTACCCGCACCCGGACCTGGAGAAGGCGCTGAAGGAGACGTACGGGGTGGTCGTCTTCCACGAGCAGATCATCCACATCGTGCACATCATGACCGGATGCGGGCGCGACGAGGCGGACCGGGTGCGGCGCGGGCTGTCCGACCCGGAGTCGCAGGGGCGGATCAAGGTGTGGTTCGCCCAGCAGGCGGCGGCGCGCGGGTACGACGCGGAAACGATTCGGCGGACCTGGGAGATCGTCGAGGCCTTCGGGTCGTACGGCTTCTGCAAGGCGCACGCGGTGGCCTTCGCCGTGCCGACGTACCAGTCGGCGTGGCTGAAGGCCCATCACCCGGCCGCCTTCTACGCCGGGCTGCTCACGCACGACCCCGGGATGTACCCCAAGCGGCTGCTGCTGGCGGACGCGCGGCGGCGCGGGGTGCCGATCCTGCCGTTGGACGTGAACAGGTCGGGAGTCGCACACCGTATCGAACTGGTGTCTGAGTCGAGGTCCGGTTCACCCGGTTCGTCCGGCTCCTCCGGTGCTCCGTCCGGTCCGTCCGGTGTCTGGGGACTCCGGCTGGCGCTCTCCGACGTGCACGGCATCAGCGAGGCCGGGGCGGCGCGGATCGCGGACGGGCAGCCGTACGCCTCGCTGCTGGACTTCTGGGAGCGGGCCCGGCCGAGCCGCCCGATCGCCGGCCGGCTGGCTCAGGTGGGTGCGCTGGACGCGTTCGGCGCCAACCGCCGCGACCTGCAACTGCACCTGACCGAGCTGCACCGGGGCGCCCGGGGCGGGGGCGGCGGCCAACTGCCCCTGACCGGCGGCCGGAAGACGGCCGCGGCCGGGCTCCCCGACCTGTCCGACGCCGAGCGGCTCAGCGCCGAACTGGGCGTACTGTCCATGGACACCTCACGGAACCTGATGGACGACCACCGGGCGTTCCTCGACGAGCTGGGCGTGGTCTCCGCGCGCCGGCTGCGCGAGGCCCGGCACGGCGAGACGGTGCTGGTCGCGGGCGCCAAGGCGGCCACCCAGACCCCGCCGATCCGGTCCGGCAGGCGGGTCATCTTCACCACGCTGGACGACGGCACCGGCCTGGTCGACCTGGCCTTCTTCGACGACTCCCACGACGCCTGCGCGCACACCGTCTTCCACTCCTGGCTGCTGCTGGTGCGCGGTGTGGTGCAGCGGCGCGGCCCGCGCAGCCTCAGCGTGGTGGGAGCCGCCGCCTGGAACCTCGCCGAACTGGCCGAACTGCGCGCCGAGGGCGGCCTGGAGGAGGTGGCGGCCCGGCTGGCCCGGCCCGGCGGGCCGCCGGAGGGCGCTCAGGACGGCGACGGCGCCGGTGCGCGGCGGGCCCGGCTCGCCGGTTCGGACGGCCGGCCCGCGCCCGCGGGCTCCGCGGCCCAGGACCCGATGGAGGCCGCCCGGGCCGGCGACCGCCGGATCCGCATGTCCACCGGCTACGAGATGCACCCATGGGCGGATCTGCGCCCGGCGGGCGAAGGGCCCGCGAGCGGAAGGAAGTTGTGGCACCAGTCTCCAGGGAGCGCGGGATGACCATCCTCTGCGTACGTTTCCAGCTGCCCACGATGCACGAGGCGGCCCTGCCGGGGCTGCTCGGGCTGCTGGAGGAGTTCACCCCGGTGATCGAGGCGCTGCCGCCCGACGGCGCGCTGGCCGATCTGCGGGGCGCCGAGCGGTACTTCGGGCGCGACGCGGTCGAGCTGGCCTCGGTGCTCCGGGTCCGCGCGCTCGCCCGGTACGGCGTCGACTGCCTGATCGGCGCGGGGCCGGGCCCGATGCTGGCCCGCATGGCCCTGTACGACGCCCGGCCCGGGGTGACGTGCGCGGTGCCCGAGGACGGCGTCGTCGATTTCCTCGCCGGCAGGCCCGTCACCGCGCTGCCCGGAGTCGGTACCGCGACGGCCCGCACCCTGGGCGAGTACGGCCTGGACACCCTGGACCGGGTCGCCGCCGCGCCCCTGTCCACGCTGCAGCGCCTGGTCGGCGCGAAGACCGGCCGTGAACTGCACGAGAAGGCGAACGGCGTCGACCGCGGCCGGGTCGTTCCCAACGCCGTCTCCCGCTCCCTGGCCACCGAACGCCCCTTCGAGCGCGACGAGCTGGACCCCGACCGTCACCGCAGGGCGCTGCTGTCGGCCACCGAGGAACTGGGCGCCCGGCTGCGCGCCCTCGACAAGGTCTGCCGCACCCTGACCCTCACCGTGCGCTACGCCGACCGGTCGGCCACCGTCCGCAGCCGCACGTTGCCGGAACCCACGGCTCACACCACGGCGCTGACCAGGGCCGCGTACGGCATGTACGAGGCCCTCGGCCTCCAGCGCGCCCGGGTCCGTGCCCTCGCCCTGCGCGCCGAGGGGCTGGACTCCGCCGAACAGGCGTCCTACCAGCTCACCTTCGACCCGGTCGACGAGAAGGTCCGCCGCATCGAGGAGGTCGCGGACCGCGCGCGAGCCAGGTTCGGCCCCAGGGCCGTGATTCCGGGCACCCTGGCCGCGTGACCGGGCGGCCGGGGTGCCCGGCCGACGGTCGCATGCCGCAGGCGTGGGGGAGCGCGGGGCGGTCGTGTCCCGGGCGCACGCGGGGGCGGCTGGTCGTGTCGGCACGGTCAGGAGCGGGCGCGCATGCGTGCGCGGAGGCGGAGACCGGGCCGGCGTCGTGGGCGCGTGGGTCGAGGGGCTGCCTGCGCCAGGGAGGCGCATGTGCCGGGGGAAGTGCCCGCACCGGGGGAACGGCCGGCACGGATCGCAGCCGAATGCCTGTTTCAGCCCGCTTGGTGATGGTTCGCCAGCCGCACTACCTCACACTCGTCGGTCCCCGCCGGTTATCACTGGAAGTTTTTACTGACGCGTAACTTCACACCTGGACTACTCGTCCGTAACTTGACGAGTGAACAGCATCCTCGTGATCCGGATCACAGGGCGCAGTGCCGTCGCACCTCCCTTGACCCGCAAGGAGATCACACGATGCTGCCCGTCAAGCGCGCCCTGAGACATCTGGCCGCCCTCGTCCTGGCCGCCGCCCTAGCCACCGTCCCGGCCGCCACCGCCCACGCCTCCGACGCGCCCACCTGGGGGTCCCCCCTGCTCGAGGGAAGCCGAGAGCTTGGGGGAGGCTGGAACGACTACACCTGCCGGCCGTCCGCCGCCCACCCCCGCCCCGTCGTCCTGGTCCACGGCACCTTCGGCAACTCCGTCGACAACTGGCTGTCCCTCGCGCCGTACCTGAAGCACCGCGGGTACTGCGTCTTCTCGCTCGACTACGGGCAGTTGCCCGGAGTGCCGTTCTTCCACGGCCTCGGCCCCATCGACACGTCGGCCGGGCAGCTGTCCGCCTTCGTCGACAAGGTGCTCGCCGCCACCGGTGCCGCGAAGGCCGATCTCGTCGGCCACTCGCAGGGCGGGATGATGCCCCGCTACTACCTGAAGTTCCTCGGCGGAGCCGCCAAGGTGAACGCCCTCGTCGGCCTCGCGCCCGACAACCACGGCACCACCCTCAGCGGCCTGACCAAGCTGCTGCCGTACTTCCCCGGCGCCGAGGACCTGCTCAAGGCCACCACCCCCGGCCTCGCCGACCAGATCGTCGGCTCCGACTTCCTCACCAGGCTCAACCAGGGAGGCGACACCGTGCCGGGAGTGCACTACACGGTCATCGCCACCAAGTACGACGAGGTGGCCACCCCCTGGCGGAGCCAGTACCTCACGGGCTCCGACGTCCGCAACGTCCTCTTGCAGGACCTGTGCCCGATCGACCTGTCCGAGCACCTGGCGATCGGGCTCTTCGACCGCGTCGCCTTCCACGAGGTGGCCAACGCCCTCGACCCGCCGCACGCCACCCGCACCACCTGCGCGTCCGTCTTCGACTGACGGCGGGACCTACGCGCACCCGCGGGGCCTGCCCGGCCTGAGCCGCCGGGCAGGCCCCGCGTCTGCTCCGACCGCCTCAGCGGCCCCGCCGGCCGTCGTGCGCGCCGCGCCGCCGGACCGAGGCGAACAGCGCCGCCGAGCCGAGCGCCAGGGCGGCCGCGCCGCCGATCGCCACATAGGGGGTGCCGCCGTCGCCGCCGGTCTCGGCGAGCCCGGCGTGCCGCGTCCGTACGTCGGCGGCGGCCCCGGGCCGGGCGGCGCCCGCGGGCGCGGGGGCCCTGGACGCGGGCGCCGACGGGTGCGTCGCCCGGTGCGTCGTCGAGTCCGGCGCCGGGTCCGTGGTGGTACGGGCGTCGGCGTCCCCGTGGCCGTGGTGCTCGACCGTCGACCTGCCGGCACCGTCCTCGATCTGCCGCTCGGTCGGCGCGGAGGCCGTCGGTGCCGGCGAGGAACCGCTCGCCGCCCCGCCGCCGTCCCCGCTCCCGCCGAACGCGACGTCGGAGCAGGAGTAGAACGCCTCCGGGCTGTCCGAGCGCTGCCAGACCGCGTACAGCAGCTGCCGCCCGGTGCGCTCGGGCAGCGTCCCGGAGAACGTGTAGAAGCCGCCCGAGGCGACCGGGTCCGTGACCTTGGCCACCGGATGCTCCAGGTCCAGGTCGGCCCAGGCCGGCGGCTTGGCGGGGTCGTAGCCGGGCCTGGTGATGTAGACGGTGAAGGTGCCCTTGTGCGGGGCGGTCGCCCGGTACCTGAACCGGTAGGAGCCGCTGCGCACCGCGGTCGCGGGCCAGTCCGTGCGGGCCAGGTCGAGGCCCTTGAACTCCTCGTTGCCCGCGCTGCACAGCCTGCCGTCCGGGATCAGCTCCCGGTGCCGGCCGTCCGCGTCGCCGATCCGTATCCCGTTCCAGTCGTACAGGGCCTGGGTGCCACCCGCCGCGACCGCCGCCCGGCACGCCGCCGACCGCGGGCTCTCGGGGCCCTCGGCGTAGCACTGGGAGACCCGGCTGACCGGGTCGCCCATGGAGCCGTGCGCGGAGGCGGGCGCGGCGGCGAGGGCGGTCAGCGCGAGCGGGGCCAGACCGAGGGCGGCGAGGGCGACGGCCTTGCGGCGTGCGGGCATGGGGAACTCCTCGGAGGCGGTCCGGACGGTCCTGGTACGGGAGGACGGATCCCGTGGGGGTGGTCCGAAACTAGCCCCGGAGAACCGCCGGATCGGCTGCTGAGGGCGGCGTAGGGAGATCCTTATGCTCGCGTTAAGGCGGTGCTGAGACTGCGCTCAGGTAGGTGGCGTGCCCGGCATGCGCAGCGAGCGGACCGGCGAGGAGATCGGGGCGGCGGGCGCCGCCGACGTACCGGCCTGCGGGCCGTCATCGACGCGGCCCACCGGGCCTACATCGAGCGCATCCGGCATCGCCGTCCACCCCGACGTAGACGGCACGGGAAGGGGGACGGCGGCTGCTCCGTTTCGTGGACACCCGCGCTCGCGCGCTGGGGCTGAAGGAGGTCAGGCTCTGCACGAACGCCATGATGGGGGAGAACCAGAAGATCCTGGGCCGGTCCGTCGACCGGTCCGTCGGCCGGTCCGCAGGTCATCCGTCGGGCCACCACGTCCGCGCGATGTCCTTGCGGACCTCCGGTCGTCCGCCCGGGCGCTCGTCGGCCTCCTCGCCACGCAGGCGGCGCGGGTCCGTCTTCCTCAGGGGCTTCTGCACTGTCGTACGGCGCATCGCTGCCTCCTTCGACGCCTACCGGGTTCCGTGTTCTCACGGAGGTAGACCTTGCGGGCGAGAGTTCCTCATCGGTGCGGGTCTGTCTGTGGCGGCTGTCACGATTCGGCTGTCAGTGGCGGGTGTCACCCTTGGCCGCATGAGCGAACCGATCACGACCCACCAGGACCCGACGAGCCCGGCGCCCGTGGACTGGGACGCGCAGGCGGCCGTCTTCGACGACGAGCCGGATCACGGGCTGCGCGACCCGCTGGTGCGCGCCGCCTGGGCCGAGCGCCTGAACGGCTGGCTGCCCGGGACCCCGGGCGAGGTCCTCGATCTCGGTTGCGGCACGGGCAGTCTGTCGCTCCTCGCCGCCGAGCGCGGACACCGGGTGACCGGCGTGGACCTCTCGCCGAACATGCTGGAGCGGGCCCGCGCCAAGCTCGCGGGCCGGGACGCGGTGTTCCTGGTCGGCGACGCGGCGAGCCCGCCGGTGGGCGAGCGCCGCTTCGACGTCGTCCTCGTCCGCCATGTGCTGTGGGCACTGCCGGACCCCGCCGGCGCCCTACGGCGCTGGCGGGAGCTGCTGCGACCCTCCGGGCGGCTGATCCTGGTCGAGGGCGTCTGGGGCACGGTCACCCCCGTCGGCATACCCACGGAACGTCTCCTCACTCTTCTCGCACCTCTCACGGAGCACACCCGTGTGGAGCGCCTCTCGCCGGACGGGCGCCTGTGGGGCAAGGCCGTGGACGACGAGCGGTACGCGGTGGTGGCGACCGTGTGAGGCCGGACTGTGAGGCCGGGACCGTCAGGTCAGCAGGGCCGTGAAGCCACCCTCGCGGGCCAGCGTCTCCAACTCGTCGAGCGCGGCCACGGCGCGGACGGCCGCTTCGGGCTCGCGCTCGGCGAGGCCGCTCTCGGCGAACTCGTCCTCGTCCAGGCGCCGTACCTCCGTGCCGTCCGCGGAGCGCCACAGGTCCAGGTCGAGGTCCTCGGCGACCAGTTCCGCACCCGAGAACTCGGCCGGGCGGGTGATGTCGCAGTACCAGCCCTTGAGTCGGCCCCCACCGTCGCGGACCTCCTTGATCGAGTACTGGGGGTACCACCCACGCCGTTGAGGCAGTGGGGGAGGTCGCGCCAGTAGTACTCGGTGAACACGTCACCGGGCTCGAAGCGCACGAAGCCGAAGTCCCGTACGCCCTCGCCCGCCCAGCGCGCCCGGACGGCGATCCGTGCGCCGTCGTCGGCCAGCAGTTCGCCCGGGTAGCTGAGCTTCGTACGGCCCGCCTTGACGAGCACCACGGTGACCGGCGCCCCCGCCGTTCCCGCGGCGTCAGCCGAGCTCACGGACATACCGCACCTCCGTCGCGCACACCTCGTACCCGAACCACCTGTTGATCGCGAGCATCGGCCCGTTGCCCGTGTCGTTGCCCGTGAACGCCTCCGTGTACCCGGCGGCCCGGGCGCGGTGCAGCGAGTCGTTCTTGGCGAGCTTGGCCAGGCCCCGACCGCGGCGGGCGCGGGCGGTGCCCGTCATGACCGTGCCGTACCGGGTGGCGCCGTCCGTGCGGGCCGCCGAGAACGCGGCGGGGCGGCCGTCCACCATCGCCACCGACGTCAGCTCGGCGTCGAACAGCGGATGCCGCCAGGTCTCCGCGAGCCAGGCCTCGTAGTCGGTGAACTCGAACTCCACGTCGCTGGGTTCGTCGGCCGTCGTCTCCGCGTCGAGCTCGAACAGCGGGCGCGGGTCGTCGGCGAAGTCCGAGCCCCGGCGCAGTTCCACGCCCGGTGGCGGGTCCTGGAGCGGCGGGAGCGTGCCGCACGCCAGGTCCAGACGGAGGAAGTGGGCGGAGCGGCTGCTCTTGTAGCCGTGCCGCTCGGCGAAGGCGCGGTTGCCCCGCTCGTCCAGCACCCAGGCGTGCAGCCTGACCGCCCCGTGGGCCACCAGGTGCTCCTCGGCGGCCCGCACCAGCAGGGTGCCGGCGCCCCGACGGGTGTGCTCCGGGTGCACGTACACGTTCACATTCCCCTGGCCGGGCTCGGTGCTCTCGCGGGTCAGGTGCACCTGCGCCGTGCCGATCACCTCGCCGTCCGCCACGGCGACGAGGGGACGGTAGTGGGCGTCGGGATGCATATGGGCGAGGTCGTGGGCGAGGGATTGCGGGGTGGACAGTATGTACGGCAGCGCGAGGTGCCGTACGCGGGCGAAGCCCTCCAGGTCGCCTGGCGTGTCGGCGCGGAGGTCACGAACGATCACAGTCATGGGGGCGCACGCTACGGCGCGGAGTCCGCCGGGCGCCTCCCATTTTCCGGCGGCCGGTCTTCCGGCGGTCCGCCTTCCGGGGTCCCTCCGTCCGGCGGACGACCGGCGGCGCGCGGGCAGGGGCCGTCCGCCCGGCTCGTGCGGGCTCGTGTCGGCTCCCGGGGGTGCGGGACAATCACCAGGTGACCTTGAAGATCCACATCGACGACGGCGCGCCCCCCTACGAGCAGGTGCGGGCGCAGATCTCCGAGCAGGCGCGGTCGGGGGCGCTGCCGGTGGGCTACCGGCTGCCGACGGTGCGCGGACTGGCCGAGTCGCTCGGGCTCGCCGCGAACACCGTCGCCAAGGCCTACCGGGCGCTGGAGGCGGACGGGGTGATCGAGACCCGGGGGCGCAACGGCACGTTCGTGGCCGCCGCGGGCTCGGCCGCCGAGCGCGAGGCCGCGACGGCCGCCCAGGCCTACGCGGAGCGCGTACGGCGGCTGGGGCTGGACGAGGACGCGGCGCTCGCCGCCGCGCGCGACGCGCTGCGGGCGGCCTACGAGCGGTGAGCCGCCCCCGGGGGCCTCAGACCCGGCTCCGCACGGACATCCGGTCCGGTGTGCGGGTGACCGTCAGGCCCGCCCGCCGCGCGGCCCGCGCGAAGACCACCGCGTCCTGGACCGCCGCTCCCGTCGGGTCGTTGTTGAAGTACGCGTACACGTCCTGCCCGTCCGGCCGGCCCGTCGCGATCCGGTCGACCCACGTCTCCAGGGACCGCCGGCCGTAGTGCGGCCAGGCCCGGGCGCGGCCCACGTGGAAGCGGACGTAGCCCCAGCCGGTGGTGCGCCACAGTGGTGTGACCGGGCGGGCGTACGCGTCGGCCCAGCACAGGGCCGCGCCCCGCAGCTGGAGGACCCGGCGGATCTCGGGCGTCCACCACGAGTCGTGGCGCGGCTCGACCGCGACCCGGGTGCCGGACGGGAAGCAGGCGAGACAGGCGTCCAGCAGCCCCGGGTCGGCGTGCAGCGTGGGCGGCAGCTGGAGCAGCACCGGCCCGAGCCGGTCGCCGAGGCCCGCGGCCCGCGACATCAGCCGGTGCACCGGCTCCCCGGGGTCCTTGAGCCGTTTGATGTGCGTCAGATAGCGGCTCGCCTTGACCGCCACCACGAAGCCCGGCGGCACCCGCTCCCGCCAGGACTCGAAGGTCTCCCGCTCCGGCAGCCGGTAGAAGGCGTTGTTGATCTCCACGGTGGCGAACGCGGCCGCGTACTCCTCCAGCCACAGCCGGGTGGGGCAGCCCTCCGGGTACAGCACCCCCCGCCAGTCCTTGTACTGCCAGCCGGACGTCCCGACGAACAGGGTCATACGCCCATCAAAACACCACCGGGCGCGTCGAACATCACAGCGCCCGGCGGCACGTACCGCCCCGCTCCCGGCGACACGTACCGCCCCGCGTCCGGCTACAGGTACAGCCCCGCGTCCGCTCCTTCGCGCGGCTCCGGAAGGGCCGTGGGAGACGTCCCCCGGCGCAGCGCGTACAGCTCCGCCAGGGTGGCGCCCTCGCGGCCGACGCCCTCCTCGGCGCCGAGCCAGTCCACCGCCTCCCGCCGGGTCAGCTTCCCGACCTCGATGCGGGCCAGGCAGCGGCCCGGGCGGACCACCGCCGGGTGCAGACGCTCCAGGTCCTCGTTCGTCGTCACGCCCACCAGCACGTTGCGGCCCTGGCCGAGCAGCCCGTCGGTGAGGTTCAGCAGCCGGGAAAGGGCCTGGCCGGCCGTGTGCTTGGCCTCGCCGCGGATCAGTTCGTCGCAGTCCTCCAGCAGCAGCAGCCGCCAGCGGCCCTTGCCCGCCGAGTCGTCCTCGCCGATGGCGATGTCCATCAGGTACCCGACGTCGGAGAAGAGGCGCTCGGGGTCCAGGACGCAGTCCACCTGGCACCAGTCGCGCCAGGAGCGGGCCAGCGTGCGCAGCGCGGAGGTCTTGCCGGTGCCCGGCGGGCCGTGCAGCAGGAGCAGCCGGCCGGCGATGTCCTGCGGGGTCGTCTTCATCAGACGCTCCATGGCGTTCGCGACCGGCGCCGTGTAGTTGGCCCGGACCTCGTCCCAGGTGCCCGCCGAGATCTGCCGTGTGGTGCGGTACGGGCCGCGCCGCGGCGAGACGTACCAGAAGCCCATCGTCACGTTCTCCGGCTGCGGCTCAGGCTCGTCCGCCGCGCCGTCCGTGGCCTGGTCGAGGACCTTCTTGGCCAGATCGGCGCTGGTCGCCGTGACCGTGACGTCGGCGCCGCGGTTCCAGCGGGAGACCAGCAGGGTCCAGCCGTCGCCCTCCGCGAGGGTCGCGCTGCGGTCGTCGTCCCGGGCCACCCGCAGCACCCGGGCGTCGTCGGGCAGCAGGGTGGCGCCCGAGCGCACCCGGTCGATGTTCGCCGCGTGCGAGTACGGCTGCTCGCCCGTCGCGAAGCGGCCGAGGAACAGCGCGTCGACGACGTCGGACGGCGAGTCGGAGTCGTCGACGTTGAGCCGGATCGGCAGAGCGTCGTGTGGGTTCGCAGACATGCCGCCATGATCCGTCACCGGACCGCCGGACGCACCCCGTTTCCGGCGCGCGCCGCACGTGTCGGCGCTGCCCGCCGGGCCCGGCCGGGTCCTGTCGTCCGGACTCCCGCTCCCGGTCCTCGGCAGGGAAGTTCCCCCGGTCGTCGGGCGAGCCTGTGCAAACCCTCACGGAGGGTCGAATTCCGCCCGTACTGTTGTCCTTGATGGGACGTCATGGGTGGTATTCGGGGGCGGGGCGGTGGCGGCTCACCGCGTTGCTCGGTGTGGGGGCGGCCGTCGTGGCCCTGGTGGTGGTCCTGGTCAACGCGTTGCCCGGTGGCGGCGCGAGCAGCGAGGGCACCACACCGGACGGCGCCAAGGTGCACGGCACGCCCGCGACCCCCCGGGACGCGGACGAGCCGTACGTCGGCTGGGGGTTCACCCACACCCAGTTCAGCGCGGACGAGGGCAGCGCCGCCGCCACGGACCGCGTCGCGGACCTGCTGTCGAGGAGCGGCGGAGCACCGCAGAACCAGGCCATCATGGGCTGGGGCGCCGACAACCCCGAGCCGGTCAGGGGACGTTACGACTTCGCTGCCCTGGACCGCCGTGTCGACTTCATGCGCAGGTCCGGCGGCGTCCCGGTGATCACGCTGTGCTGCGCCCCCGACTGGATGAAGGGCGGCAGGGCCGGTGTCGGCAACACCGACTGGAGCCAGTCCGCCCTGGAGACCGCCCCGACGCCCGACCACTTCAAGGACTACGCCGCGCTCGCCGCGACCGTCGCCAGGCGCTACCCGGACGTACGCCACTTCCTGGTCTGGAACGAGTTCAAGGGCTTCTGGAACAACGCCCGGGCCCGCTGGGACTACGAGGGCTACACCCAGCTGTACAACCTGGTCTACCGGGCGCTCAAGAAGGTCGATCCCACGATCATGGTGGGCGGCCCGTACCTCGTCATGGACAGCGTCGACCCACGGCAGAAGGACAACGCCTCCACCGCCCTGCGCGGCCCGTGGGGAGCCATGGACCAGCGGGTCCTGGACGCCTTCGACTACTGGAACACCCACAAGGCGGGCGCCGACTTCGTGGTGGTGGACGGTTCCAGCTACACCAAGGACGACGAACTGCTGCCGAACGAGTTCGCGGCGACCGACAAGCTGACGGCGGTCGGCCGGTGGGTGCGGCAGCGGACCCGTGGACTGCCGCTGTGGTGGGCCGAGTACTACGTCGAGCCCGCCGACGGCAACGACGACCGCAAGGGCTGGTCCGAGGCGCACCGGGTCGCCGTCCACGCCGCCGGGCTGATCGCCATGGTCAAGGGCGGGGCCTCCTCCGGCTTCTACTGGAACCCCGAGGAGGAGGAGGAGGGCACCGACTGCCCCGGCTGCCTGTGGACGCCCACCGACAGCGCCGCCGGCGGCCGGGCGCTGCCCATGTACGACCTGCTCTCCCGCTTCGGCCGGGCCTTCCCGCCCGGCACCTCCTACCGGACGGTGTCGATCGCCCCGGACGACGTGCCCAACGTCGAGGTCCTGGCGAGCGCGACGACCGTCCTGGTGGTCAACACCCTGGACCGGCCGATCAGCGCGCGGATCGACGGCAGGCGGTTCGACATGGCGGCGTACGAAGTGAAGTGGCTCGGACGGTAGACCGCCCGAGCCACGTCACCGGCGACCGCGCCGCCTCCGCTCAGCCCCTCCCCATCGTCATGAACCGCTGCACCAGCGAGGCGAGCAGCACCGCCAGCAGCGGCAGGGAGAACCAGAAGCTGCCCTGGAGCCACCGCAGCCGGCGCACGCTCGGCCGGATCGCGACCCGGACGATCTCCCGGGCGGTGAGCATCAGGACCAGGGCGAGCGCGGCCAGTCCGCCGACCACCGACCACGGTGTCCAGGTCACCCTCGGCCCGATCGGCCCCGGATCGGGTGTCGGCACCGCCCCCGCGGGCTGCTCGCGCAGCGTGTACAGGGTCGCGTCCGCGTTGGTGAGGACCTTCTTCAGCTCCCGCCGGCCGTCCAGGTTCTCGACCAGCCGGGAGGGCCAGGTGGCCGGGTAGCCGACGTCCATCTGCAGATAGGTGACCTGACTCCCGTTGATCATCAGATACGAGTGGGGGCCCGCGTCCTTGAGCGCCTTGACCAGGCCGGACACCAGCACCGGGTCGGCCGGCGCCAGGGTCGGCACGTAGTTGACGCGCTCCATGTCCCGCGCGCCCCACGGCATGGCCGGAGTGACGTTGGTGGCCGGGTCGTTGCTCAGCCACAGCAGCCGTACGGTCGGCCGGTCGTGGGCGTAGACGTAGTCCATGGCCGCGACCTCGCCCGGCCGGATCCGCTCGAACGGCTCGTTGCCCCAGCGGGCCACCAGGAAGCCGCCCATGAGCAGCAGCCCGGCCAGCAGCGCGGCGACCGGTGCGAGGCTCACCCGGTCCCGCTCGCGTTCCTGGGCGGTGACCCCGGCGCGCGGGAACAGCGCGAGGGCGGCCAGCAGAGCGGCCCCGGGCAGCGCGAACATGAAGACGCGCAGCGCCATCTCGCCGCCGTAGGACTGCATGCCGAAGCCCAGGAACGGCACGAAGGTCAGGACCGGCAGCGAGCGCTCCCGGTACTGGTGCCGGCGCCGCCGCCACCAGCCCCAGCAGGCGAACATCATGACCGATCCGGCCAGCAGCACCCGTGTGTACAGCACCAGTTTGTGCGTGGGGTCGCCGCCCTGGATGCGGCCGGAGACGGACGTCGACACATTGCTGCCGACCCCGCCGACCCCGCCGAACAGCTCGTCGAAGTGCCCCGACCAGTACGGCTCGGCCATGAAGCCCAGCCAGAACATCACCAGCACCGCGAACAGCACGGGCAGCCCGCGCAGTTCGGACCGGCCGACCAGGACCAGCACGGCCAGCACACCCAGCATCACGAACGGCGTGAGCTGGTGGGCCGGGACGCTCGCGGCGAACAGGCCGATCACCACCAGGAGCAGCACGGCCCGCTGCCGCCGGCCGGCCGGCTCGACCTCCGCCTCGCCGGGGCGTGCCTGGGCCCACAGCACGCGCGGCGCCCGGAACCAGACCAGCAGGATCGCCACGAAGGCCAGGTACAGCAGGTAGGTGAAGCCTTGAGGGGAGAAGTAGTCCTGACCCACCCAGCCGCCGAGCACGAAGATCCACACGCCGGTCCACCTGGCCCGCCAGCTCGCCCGCAGCGAGCGGGTCAGCAGGAACATCGGAGCCAGGTACAGGAGCTGGACGGTCAGCGGCCACCAGCGGATCACCTCGGTGAAGTCGCTCAGCCCGCAGGCCCGCGCGACGAACGCGGCCACCGCGAAGAAACCCGGCCAGCTCCAGCGCGCGTCCAGGTCCGGTACGGCCGCCCCGGTGCGGTCGATGTAGTCGATGAACCCCAGGTGCTGCCAGGCCGTCGCGAACCGCGGCTCGGTCTCGATCACCGCGGGCAGCGCGTGCAGGGACACCACGGTGGCGAGCAGGGTGAGCAGCAGCAGCGCCCGGTGCTCGCGGCGCAGCCGGAGCAGCGCGGCGAACACCGTGACCAGCAGGGCCGCGCCGACCAGCGTCGGCGGCGGCAGCACCGAGATCAGGCCGAGCCCGCCCATCCGGTCGAGGGCGGCGTCGTCGAGACGCAGCGCGGGCACCCAGTACAGCAGCAGCGCGGCGGTCAGCAGAGAGGCGAGGACGACTCCGGGCCGGGTGGGTGTCAGGCGCTCCCGCCAGGAGCGCGGCGGCGCATCCGCCGCCGGCGCCGCTGCGGAGGCCGACGCCGCGTCGGCCTCCTCCTCCGGCACGGCGGCCGATGCCGGCGCGTCCGGCGGCACCGCCCGTTCCTCGGCCGCGAACGGCGCGTCCACCACCCGGTCGGCCGGCCCCGGGGAGGTCTCCGAGCCGGGCTCCCGGCCCTCGACGGGCAGCCCGGGAGGGTCCTGCCGCAGCAGCCCGAGCGTCCATTCCACCGGCCCGTCGGCTCCCGGCAGGGCGGTGCCCGCGGGCGGGGTGCCCGGTCCGGGACGTATGTCCGGCCGGCGCTCCACGTGGTCGAAGTCGACGTGGAGGCCCAGGGCGAGGGTGTCCGGCTCCGTCGCCCACGCCGGCCGCCGCAGGGGTGCGGTCCGGGCGGGGACCTCGCCCGCCCCCAGGTCGGCGAGGTCTCCGTCGGGTGCCGCGTCCTGGGGGACGGCGGCGGCCGGTGCGGCCCGGACGGTCCGCACCAGCCTGGGTGAGGCGATCGCGACGATCACGGCCAGGCTGGAGATCTCCGCGACACCCGCACCGGTCAGCCCCATCCGGGGGAGCAGCAGCAGTGTCAGCCCCAGCACCAGCACGCACAGCAGGCCCTGCAGCCAGGCCAGTCCGGCGGTGCGGCTCTGCGCGCGCAGCACCGCGAAGTACGTCTCCATCACGACCCGCAGCAGCGCGCCCACCGCGAACCAGCGCAGCAGCGGGGTGGCGGCCTGGGCGTAGCCGTCGCCGAAGACGTGCAGGATCTGCGGCGCCAGCAGGAACAGCAGACCGCAGATCGGCACCATGATCCGGGCCATCCGCTTGAGCGCCGCCCGGGTGTTGGCGGCCAGCCGCGCCGGGTCGTGGGAGCCCTCCACGGTCAGCGAGGCGCCCATGTTGATGGCGAGCAGGTTGACCGTGCCGCCGATGGTGGTGGTGATGTAGAAGTAGGCGTTGTCCTCGGAGCTGACCTGCGAGGCGATGATCACCGGTACCAGGTAGACCACGGTCAGGGAGAACAGCGAGCCGGTGTAGTCGCCCGCGAGGAACCGCCCGAGTTCCCCCGCCGACGGCGGCCGGGCGTGCTCCTCGGTGGCCGTCACATGCCGGGGCACCAGCCGCCGGAACACCAGCCAGCCCAGCGGCACGATCGAGGTGGAGATCGCCAGGCCCCAGGAGACGAACACCCCGGTCGTGGGGATCGCGGCGGCCAGCCCCACCAGCAGGGCCAGCTTCACCGCCGAGAACACGGTGTTGCCGACCGGCACCCAGGGTGCGCTGCGCAGCCCGGTCAGCACCCCGTCCTGGAGGGTGAGCAGGTTCCAGGCCATCACGACCAGGACGAAACCCAGCCCGTTGACCGCCCCGTGCAGGAAGCGGTACGACGGCCCCCAGGTGTCCAGCGTGAGCAGGAAGACCGCCGCCGCGCCCGCCACGATCAGCGAACTGCCCGCGTACGTACGGGCGATCAGCCGTCCGGTGGCGCGGCCGGAGACCGGGATGAAGCGGGCCAGGGCACCGGTGAGCGTCACCGCGGTGAGCCCGGCGAGGAACTTCATGGCGGCGATCGCGGCCGAGCCCTGGCCCACGGCGGATTCGGCGTAGTGGCGGGCGGCGACCAGCCAGAAGCCGAGGCCCAGCACCGCGGAGATCCCGGTGTTGAGCATGAGCGCGTAGGCGTTGCGGAACAGCTGGCTGCCGCCGCCGGCCCGGCCGCGTCCGGGCAGCCGCAGCCGCAGCCGGCGCCGCGGTCGCTCGGGCGCCTGAGGTTCGGTGGCCGATGCCCCGGTGGTGGTCGTCGTGTCAGACACGGGTACGGATGGCCTTCCGGCGGACCTGTCGGGCTCTGCGGACCATGGCGTAGCCCTTGGTGAGGGCGCGGTCCCTGGCGAAGTTCCGGGCGATGGCCCGGCCCTGGACGAGCCGCTCGAACTCCTCGGTGGTGGTGGAGCGGCGCACGGTGAGGCGTTGCAGGGCGTACGGGCCCTGGGTGCGGCGGGCCAGACCGTTGCCGACGGCGAGCGCCTGCGCGTACCCGGCCGCCCGCACCCGCGCCCGCACCCGGCGGCTGGAGTAGCCGTAGGGGTAGGCGAACGAGGCGGGTACGGCGCCCAGTTCCCCGGCGACGATCTCCTTGCAGCGGATCAGCTCCGACCACAGCGTGTCGTCGTCGAGCTGGTCGAGCTGCGGGTGGGTGTGGCTGTGTCCGCCGATCTCGACGCCGCCGGCCGCCAGTTCGCGCACCTGGTCCCAGTCGAGCATCGCGTCCAGGCCGCCGCCCGTGTCGTGCGCGCCCCGGATCCAGCCGGTGGAGACGAACAACGTGGCCGTGAAGCCGTGCTGGGCCAGCGCCGGCAGGGCGTGCCGGTGCACGCCCTCGTAGCCGTCGTCGAATGTGATCAGCACCGGGTCCGGCGGCAGCGGCGTGGCGCCCGGCGCCCGCCAGTGGGCCGCCAGTTCCGCGGTGCTGACCGGGCGGCGCCCCAGGTCCTCCAGCACCTTCAGGTGCTCCGCGAACGCCTCGGGTGACACGGACAGACCCCGTGTGGCCGCGTTCGGTTCCCGGGCGACCGCGTGGTACATGAGCACCGGCACGGGTGTGTTCATACGGCTCCTCCCCCCTTCGTCGCGCCCTGGCGGTCCTCGATCTCCACGACCCGGAAGCGGGCGCCGCCCCGGCGCGCCCGGACGCTGCCGACGGCGTAGCCGCCCGCGGCCGCGAGCACCCCGGCGACGATCGCGGCGGCCCGGCCCGCGCCGCCCGGCCGGGCCAGCAGCGCGTCGCGCAGCCCGCGGGCCACCCCGGAGGGCAGCACCCGGGTGGTGTAGCGGCGCTCGGACTCCAGCCCCTTGTCCGCGCCGACGCTGCGTGCCACCAGCGCCTTGGACAGACCCTCGGCGTAGGTGCGGGCGCGGAAGTAGCGGAAGCGCTCACGGACGCCGGGCACCCGGTGGTGGATGACCGCGCGGTCGTCGATCAGCAGGATCGCGTCCGGCCGGGCCCGGGTCAGCCGGATGCACAGCTCCGTCTCCTCGCAGCCCAGCGGACGTCTGTCGCCGTCGCGGCCGATGCCGGTGGCGAAGCCGCCGGCCGCGTCGAACGCCGTACGCCGGAAGGAGGCGTTGCCGCCGAGGACGTTGCGCACCCGGACCCGGCCCGGCGGCAGGCCCCGGTAGGTGCAGCCCACCACCCAGTCGAACTCCTCCGGGAACCAGGCGGGCCGCCGGCCCGAGGCCCAGACCGGCATCGTCCGGCCGCCCACCGCCATCACCCGCGGGTCCGCGTACCCCTCGGCGAAGCGGCGCAGCCAGTCGCGTTCGGCCACGGCATCGTCGTCGAGGAAGGCGACGACCTCGCCACGGGAGGCGGCGATGCCGGTGTTGCGGCCGGCGGACAGGCCGCGCGGGCCCGCGTTGGGCAGCACCCGCACGTCCCCGGCCTCCTTGTACTCCCCGGCCAGACGCTCCAGCAGCGCCGGGTTGTGGTCGACGACCAGCAGCGTCTCCAGGGCCGGGCGGGACTGCGCCCGCACCGAGGAGACCGCCGCGAGGATGTCCTGCCAGCGGTCCTCGGTGTAGACGCAGATCACGACGGAGACGCCGGGACCGCTCAAGACACCTCTCCCGGGTAGGAGGCGAGCAGCGGGGAGTGGCGTTCCTGGCGGCGCAGCTCACGCCGGTTGGAGCGTTCCTTCAGGATCACCCTCAGCACCCGCAGCCCGTCCCGCACGGCCCGTAGATTGCTGGTGCCGTGGATGCGCAGGTACTCGTGGCTGGGGATCTCCTGCACCTTCAGTCCGGCCTTGACCACTCTGATGTTCATCAGCGTCTCGACCTCGAAGCCGGTGCAGTCCAGCTCGATCTTGTCCAGGCAGTGACGCCAGAACGCGTTGTACCCGTAGCACAGGTCGGTGTAGCGGGCGCCGAACTTGCGGTTGACCACCGCGCACAGCACCCGGTTGCCGAGCTTGCGGATGAAGGTCATGTCGTCGGTGCCGCCGCCGTTGGCGAACCGCGAGCCCTTGGCGAAGTCGGCGCCCGAGACCAGTGCGGAGACGTAGGAGACGATCTCGCCGCCGTCGGCCGAGCCGTCCGCGTCGACCATCACGATGATGTCGCCGCTGCACGCCTCGAATCCGGTGATCAGGGCGTCGCCCTTGCCCCTTCCCCGCTGCGGGACGACCTTGACGTTCGGCCGGAGTTCACGGGCGACGTCGACGGTCTTGTCGGTGGAATTGCCGTCGACGAGAACGACTTCGTGTATCCAGTCCGGAAGTGTCTTGAAGACGTAGGGCAGATTCTCCGCCTCGTTCATGGCGGGAATCACCACGCTCACCGGTGGCGCGATGGCCAGGTGAGAGGAGATCGGCCGGTACTGGGCGTCCACGAACGGATCTCGGTCCGAGGACGGCGGGTGGAGAACGGAGCTCATCAGTCAAGTCCCTCTCGTCCGGCGGGACCGCCCGCCCCCGGGCGGTCCGGCTGTGTGTCCGGTTCGAAAGGGGGGCTCTCACGCGGGGCACGACGGAGATCAGATCTCCGTGCACGCCGGGTGAGCTGGCAAAGCTGCCGGACTGCCGAAGAACGGCAGCCGGTCGCGCGGCACGGCCCGGTGATTGTCGAGGTCACCGGGCACGGCACCCCCCTACCGCGCCCCGCTCCGCGACGTCCCGGTTCAAAGCCCTCCCCTGGAACCGAGTGCGGACGTCACCGATGCGGGTGAGATGTACGACGGTATTGATGATGGAACCAGTATGGCAAGGTTCGGATAGGAACCTCACGTTTTTGTCGGTTTTCCGTTACACGGATACGTAGCGGGTATTCACCGCTTGGAACGGATTTTTCCCATCTGTTTGAGAATTCTGTCCGCCGGTTCGAACAGTTCCGGCCGGGACTGCACCGCGTTGCGCAACGCCCTGATCGGGGCGCGGCGTGCCCGGTGTCCGGCCGCGACCGGGTGACGCCTGGTCACCCATCCCTCCGACACGGCGAGTTCTCGTGTCTTGAGGGAATCCTTGTATTCCTTCTGGCCCCGGCCGAGATCGAGATAGGCGATGCCGTCGGCCGCGGCGGCCTCGGCCATGCGCAGATGCAGGATCAGCCCGGGGGAGTACTTGGCGTGCGCCGGGTCGTAGGCCGGGAACCAGCACGCCAGCACACGCTCGGTGCGCAGCCCGAGATGCGCGGCGATCGGCCGGCCGTCCGCGTAGAGCACGGACAGGATCCCGGCGAACGGCTCGGAGCGGGTGTGGAACAGGCGGGTGACGAGAGCGGTGATCCACTCGTGCGCGAAGCGGTCGCTGCGCCCGGTCCGCCGGTACTGCGCGGACTTCCAGGCCATCAGTGTCCGCAGCACGGCCGGGTCGCGCTCGTCGTGGACGTAGGTCACCTCTCCCGCGTCACGGCCGAGCCTGCGCTCCTTGGCGAGCGTGGTGCGGGTGAACTTGGGCGACCGTGCGCGCAGTTCGCGCAGATAGGCGTCGTATCCCTGGTCGACGTCCATGACCGGGGACGGGAAGGTGGCCGAGGCGGCCGCCTCGAACGGGCGCTGGCCCGCCACCAGATGGTCGAACTCCCACACGGCGAGCCCGCAGGCCCGCAGCAGCTCGCGGGCGTCCCAGGCGAAGCCGGGGCGGTGCACCAGACCCTGGCAGTCGGAGACGCCGAGCCCGATGGCCCGGCCGACGCCGAGGGGGGATCTGTGGAACGGGAAGAACGCGGCCGGCTCCCCGTCCTCGCGTATCACCGCGATCCGCACCCCGCGTCTGCACCTGCCGACCGCGAGCGCGAACTCGGGCGAGAGGAAAGGGTTCGCCAGCTCCTCCGAGCCGTGCAGGTGGGCCTTGGACTGCATCGCCGTCCAGGCCGCCCGGTCGGCCTCGCTCAGCTCGCCGGGGCGGTACACGCTGATGTCCACGTCAGGAGCCCTGTCTTCTCGCCGTACGGCCGCGCGAGCGCCGTACGGACACCAGCAGGAGAACGAGGGAGCTGAACACGGTGACGGCCACGACGCCCCCGTGGACCGACCACCGGTGCACGGCCAGCATTCCCTGGGCCACCACCATGTCGAGGACGACCGCGCCCGCCAGTGCGGCGAGCGTGCGGCCGAAGGGATCCAGCCCGCGCAGCCAGGCCGCGATGGCGGCGGCGGGCGCCGCGAGCAGGAAGAGGAGCGTCAGCGGACCCCGCAGCGGAGAGCCCGACTCGGTGAGCGAGAGCAGCGCGCCGGCCCCCGCGACGGCCGTCGCGGCGCCCGCGAGCAGCGGCGACAGGTCCCTCCCCGGCCCTGACCGCGCCCGCTCGGCACCGCCTCTCGAAGCATCTGTTGAAGCTGTCTTGATACGGATGGTCTGCATTGGCGACTTTGCCCCCCGAAGCGCCGGATGCCGGGCTTCAATGTCGCGCAGCCTTCAGGGGGCCGTCAAGACGCGCAAGCCCCGCATACGGGTTCTTGTCCGACTTTGAACCAGCCTTCACCGGATCTGACCTCACCCGTTCGGCTGACAAGCCGTCAGTATTCGATCTCCCCCCGTCGCGGCACTGGTTGAGGATCGCAAACGTTCTTGGCATGGACACTTCCAGTCAACACGCGTAGCTGCTACGACAGATGGTGCAGAGATCCTGCTAAAGGGAGGTTCCATGAGACGTTCCCGAATTGCCGCATACGTCGGCTCCCTCCTCCTGACCGTCGGCCTGGCCCTCACCGGGGCGGCCTCCGCGCAGGCGTCCGAACAGGCCGTCAGCGGCGGGTACGTGGCCCTCGGCGACTCCTACTCCTCCGGAGTGGGGGCCGGCAGCTACATCGGCTCCAGCGGCGACTGCGACCGCAGCACGAAGGCGTACCCCTACCTCTGGAACGCCGCCCACTCACCCTCGTCGTTCGCCTTCACCGCCTGCTCGGGCGCCCGGACGGACGATGTCCTGGCGAACCAGCTCGGCCCCCTCGACTCCGCCACGTCCCTCGTCTCGATCACCATCGGAGGCAACGACGCCGGGTTCGCCGACGTCATGACGACCTGTGTGCTCCAGTCCGACAGCGGCTGTCTGTCCCGCATCGCCACCGCCGAGGCGTACGTCGACACGACGCTGCCCGGCAAGCTCGACAACCTCTACTCCGTGATCCGCGGCAAGGCGCCGAACGCCCACGTGGTCGTGCTCGGCTACCCCCGCTTCTACCTGCTCGGACAGTTCTGCCTCGGCCTCTCCGAGACCAAGCGCTCCGCCATCGACGACGCCGCCGACCACCTCGACACCGCCATCGCCAAGGCCGCCGCGAACCACGGCTTCACCTTCGGCGACGTCCGCACCACCTTCAGCGGCCACGAGATCTGCTCCGGCAGCTCCTGGCTGCACAGCGTCAGCTGGTTCAACCTCGGCGAGTCGTACCACCCGAAGGCCTCCGGCCAGTCCGGCGGCTATCTGCCGGTGCTCACCGCCGCGGCCTGAGCCGTCACGGCGACGCCGAAGGCGAAGCGGAGGCCCCGTCCGTCGGGGTCTCCGTCGGCGAGCAGCTCACCGAGAACGGCACCGAGTCGGACGTCGTACGCACCGGAGCGCGCACCTCCACGCTGATCGCGTTCTCCACCGTCCCGCTCTTGGAGTACGTCGTCACGATCAACCGGTCCTGCCTGGTCCGTCCCCCGCCCGCCGGGAACGACAGCGTCTTCCACCCCGGGTCGGAGACCGACCCCTTCGCCGTCACCCACCGGTACGTCACCTGCGCGGGCAGCCGCCCCACCGTGAACTCCGCCGTGAAAGCGGGCGCATGGCCGGTCGGCGGCGGGCACGTCCCGGAGTACGAGGTGTGCGTACCGGTCAGTGTGACGTGCACGGTCTGGGCGGGTGTGCCGCCGGCCGGGGTGCTGTCCGGGGCGGGCGGGGGAGCGCCGGTGCGCGAGCCGCCGGTGCGCGAGCCGCCGGCGCCTGAGGGGGACGGGGAACTCGGGCTGCTCGCCGCCCGGCTGCCGCCGGGCGCGCCCGCGTCGTCGCCTCCGCCGCCGTGGTCGCGGCCGAGCAGCGCGTACGTCAGCCCCGCGAGCGCGAGAGCCACGGCGACCAGCCCCGCGACGAGAACGGCGGCGGCACGGCGGTCGCGCCGTGGCGGGCCGGACGGAGTGCGTGGCTCCGTGAACGGTTCCGGGACAGGCAGCGGCGGTGTCGCCGAAGGGTTTTGGCGCCGGTCCGTGATCGTCGGCGCGTACGACGACACGGGCGCCGTGCCGGTGCGCGGCGCGTCGCCGGCCGCGACGAGCCGCAGGTCCCGCTCGGCCAGGCCGGCCGGCAGCCGCTCGGCGGGATCCTTGCGCAGCAGGCCCTCGATGACGGGCGCGAGCGGCCCGGCCCGGCGGGGCGGCGGCAGTTCGTCGTCGACGACCGCGCGCAGGGTGCTGAGCGGAGTGTCCTGCCGGAACGGAGAGCTGCCCTCGACGGCCGCGTACAGCAGCACGCCGAGGGACCACAGGTCGGACTCGGGACCGGGCGTGCGCCCGAGCGCCCGCTCCGGAGCGAGGAATTCGGGCGAACCGATCACCTCGCCGGTCATGGTCAGCGCGGAACTGCCCTCCACCATGGCGATGCCGAAGTCGGTGAGCACCACCCGGCCGTCGTTCGCCATCAGCACGTTGCCCGGCTTCACGTCCCGATGCAGTACCCCGGCCTCGTGCGCGGAGCGCAGCGCGGCCAGCACCTCGGCACCGATGTGCGCGGCGCGCCGCGCGGGCAGCGGCCCCTCCGCCTCCAACAGGTCCGCCAGGGACAGGCCGCGGATCAGCTCCATGACGATCCACGGCCGGCCGCCCTCCATCGCCACGTCGTACACCGTCACCACGTTGCTGTGCGCGACCCGGGCCGCGGCCCACGCCTCCCGTTCCAGGCGGGCGTACATCCGCTCGACGTCCGGGCCCGGCAGTCCGGCGGGCGCCCGCACCTCCTTGACGGCGACCTCGCGGCGCAGCACCTCGTCGCGGGCCCGCCACACGGTCCCCATGCCGCCCTCGCCGAGCGGGGACAGCAGGCGGTAGCGGCCTGCGATCACACGTTCACGGCCCGGTTCGTCGGACACGGGCGCCCCCCACGGCATCTCGCGTGAATTCCTCACAAAAGTAGCTCAGCCCAGCGCGGATGCCGCCCCCCTGAACAGCAATCCGGCGCCCAGGGCCACCACGACCAGTGCGGAGGCGAAGGGCAGGGCGCGGCGCACCAGGGCCGGCACCGGGTGGGTGGCCCACTGGGGGCTTCCGCGCATCACCCGGGCCGCCGCGCCGCCCAGCCTGACGACGGCGAACCCGGCGGCGGTCAGGGTGAGCGCGAGTCCCGCGCCGTACGCGACGACGAGCAGCAGTCCGAACCAGGCCTTCCCGAGCGCCGCCGCGCCGACCAGGACCACCACCGCGGAGGGACTGGGCACGAGCCCCCCGGCGAATCCCAGCAGGATCGTGCCGCGCAGGGTGGGGCCGGCGGGATGGGTGTGGGTGAGCCCACCGTGGGTGTGCTCCACGGCGTGCGCGTGTCCGCCGTGACGGTGGTCGTGGTGTGGGTGGTGGGTGTGCCCGCGCACGCGGTGGCGCCAGGCGCGTCGCGCGAGGCTCGCGCCCGCGAGGACGACCAGGACACCGCTGACCGTGCCCAGCCACGCGATCACCGAGGGCGCGGCCGCCGAGCCCGCTGTGACGAGCAGCCCCAGGGCGACCACGCCCAGGGTGTGAGTGACCGTCACCGAGGCGGCCAGCGGCAGCACGTCCGTCGGACGGGCCCGGCCGCCGCGGGCGGCCGCCGCGGCGGCCATCAGCGTCTTGCCGTGACCGGGGGCGAGGGCGTGCGCCGCGCCCAGTCCGATCGCGATGACCAGGGCGAGGGCGGCGAAGCCGAGCGTGAGGTCGTGGCGGGCGACGAGGCCGTCCAGGGCACGGGTCCAGCGGTCGGCGCCGCGCGGCAGCACGGAGGCGGCCGGGGCGGCCCGGTGCTCCTCGGTGAGAGCGGGGCCGCCGGGGCGCACGCGCAGGGACGCGGTGGCTGTGTCGGCCGGGGACGAGAGCAACTCGCCGGGGTAGCCGGTGAGTTCGTGCGAGACGGACTCCTTCGGCACGTCCGTGGCGGCGAGCGTCATCCGGTCGCCGCGGGCGGTGATCTCCCGCCAGCCCGGACCCGAGGACGCGCCCGCGCCGCGGAAGCGCAGCACCACGCTGTCGCCGTCGGGCAGCGGGGCGGTGAACCGGCACTCCACGCGGAGGGTGCTCAGCCCGGCCTGCCCGGGGCGCGTGAGCGCGTGGCTGTCGCGGACGGACAGCACGGCCGGGCGCCCGTCGACGGTGAGCCTGCTGCCCCCGGCGGCCGAGGCGCACCGCCGCCGGGCCCACTCGGACATGCCCAGCCGCTCGATGCCGGGCCGGGCCTGGGTGGCCGGAATCTCCGCCAGGTCCTCGACGTGGTCGACGCGCAGCCGGCCCGGAGCGGCCACGAGCCCGTCGTAGCGGTTGACGGTGAAGTTGCCGAGGGGGTGCGCCCCGGCGTGCGCGGCGGGGACGAGCACGAGCGCGCAGGCCGCCGTGAGCACGGCGGCGGCAGCGGCGAGCGGTCGTCGGAGTCTCACTTCGCCGCCTCCAGTGCCGTGCGGGCCCGCGTCGCGCCCAGGGGCGAGAAGCCGGGGTTCAGCTTCAGGGCCGCCGTGAGCAGGGCGCGGCCGTCCTCGCGGTGGCCGGTGGCGAGCTCGATCGTGCCGCGGTGGTAGAGGAAGGACGCGTCGTGGTAACCGGCGGCCGTGGCCCGGCGGGCGTAAGGGAGCGCCTCCCGGTCCTTGCCGCTGACATGCAGGGCCCAGGCGAGGGCGTCCGCCGTGTGCACGGTGTGGCGGCGGGCCCACTCGGCGCGGGCCGCGCGCAGCGCGTCGCTCTTGTTCCCGTGGTCGGCCGCGGCGAGCGCGGTGTCGAGATCGGCGTCGACGCCGTTGGCCCGCGCGAGGGCGATCCAGGCGTCGACCAGGGTGTACTGCTCATGGGCCCGCGCCCGGTCGCCCCGCCCCCCACGCGCCTCGTACAACTCGCCGAGCGCGACGAGGGGGCCGGGCAGCGGGTAGCGGGAGACGACGCGTTCCATGCCCTTGACGGCGCCGGCCAGGTCGCCGCGCGCGGCCTGCGCGCGGGCGCGGCCCTCCAGGGCGGGGAGGTAGGTGTCGTCGGCGGCCAGCGCGCGGCCGTAACAGGCCAGCGCGGTCGGGTAGTCGCCCTGGTTCCAGGCGAGCCGGCCGAGCTGGGAGGCGACGTACGCCACGTCGCCGGGCGAGGTCGCGCTCGACAGCGCCCGCTCCAGGACGCGCCGGGCGGTACCGGTTTCTCCGCGCAGTTCGTGGACGTAGGCGTACCGCGTGAAGACCGGCACCCCGGGACGCCGTGTGTCGGCGGTGTCGGCGGCCTTCGACGCCTCGTCGTACCGGCCCAGTTCGACCAGGGCGTCGATCCGGGAGGACAGGGCGCGTTCGCTGTACGGGTTCTGTTCCAGGGCCCGGTCCGCGTAGGTCAGGGCGCCCGTGAAGTCGTGCCGGGCGGCGGCCAGCGCGGCCCGGCCGGCCAGGGCCCGGTCGTCGTCCGGGGCCAGCCGGAGCGCGTGCTCGAGCGCCTGCTCCGCCTGCGGGTAGCGGGACGGGTCCCCCTTGGTCCGCGCCTGTTCCACGTAGGCCAGTCCCAGGGTGGCCCAGCCGCCGACGTCCCGCGGTTGCGACCGGAGACCGGCCTGGAGGGCGGCGACGCTCGCGTCGAGGTCCCCGCCGTTCAGCAGGGCCGGGGAGACGGTGCCGGACGCCGCCGCCGCGACCGCGGGCGCCCCGTCCCGCGCGGCCCCGGCCGCGATGGCCCCGCCGGTGAGGGCGACGGCCAGCAGAGCGGCACAAGCGGTGAGCCGGGCGGCCCGCCATCGGTGCCCGGCGGCGCCGAGCCGGCGCACCGCGGCGACGCGCTCGTCGGGCTCCGGGGCGTCGTGGCCGTCAGGTTCCGGGCCGTCGTGCCCGGCGTCCGCGGGCGCCGGACCGGGCCGCGGCGGAGCGCCCTCGTCCGTGTCCGCGGGGTGCCCGGTGGGCTCGTTGTCGTTCGTGGGCGGGGACATGCCCTCTCCTCGGTCGCCGGGTGGTGCTCGCTCGGGGCGGCGCGGCCCGCGCCGTGGGGGAACGGGGAGATGCGGGCCGCGCCGGTCGGTGGGGTGCGGTCGCGGGTCAGTACGGACGCTGCATCCGGCGGCGCCACCACGCGAGGGCGCTGCCGATCAGCAGGATCCCGGCCGCGCCCGAGGCTGCCGAGGCGGCGATCAGGACCGTGTCGCCGGAGCCGCCGGACGACGCGCCGGCCGGCTTCAGCGCGTCGCCGATCTGGCTGCGCACGTCCGCGCCGCCGGTCGTGCCCTTGGCGAGCGGACCGCGCGAACCGGACGTCGGTTCGGCGACGTAGGGGAAGGACTTCTCGAACTTCTTGTCGTTCGCGTCGACGGCGTCGCCCAGGTCGTTCTTGGCACCGACCAGCTCGCCCTCCACCACCTGGAGCGCGGCGTCGATCACGTCGTCGGTGAGGCGGCGGCCGTTCGGGAAGCCCGCGTTGTCGCCGTCCAGGACCCCCAGTCGCTTGGGGTGCATGCTCGGCTTGATCGAGGTGTTCAGGCGCAGTTCCTCCGCCGGACGCACGTGCGGCGGCTGGTTGAGGCCCTTGACACCCTTGAGGAACACGTCGACCAGGTCGTCGCGCGGCTCGGCCGGTGCCTTGATCTTGTAGATCGCCTCGATCAGCCTGGGCAGCTCGGGGTTGGTGACGTTCTTCAGGAACCGCGCGTCGTGCCAGGGCGAGGACGCGTTGAACCTGTCCTTGTCCTTCTGCGGGTTCACGACCTCGTTGACGAGCGGGTTGCCCAGGCGGGAGACCTGCGTGTAGTACCCCTGCGCGTTCCGGCGCTGGGTCGTGGACCAGATGCCGACGACCGGCTGGTGCGCCGACTCGCGGATCAGGTCGTTCGGCACCTGGAGGGCGATCGTGTTGACGTTGTAGCCCTTGAGCGTGTCGTTGCCGACCTCGGAGAGGTTCCCGCCGTACAGCAGGTCGAAGACCCGCAGGTCCAGGAAGAACGGGTCGTCGGCCTGGCCGGCGAAGGTCCGGGCGCCGCCCGCCGCCCTGTGCACGGCCTGGTGGCGCAGCTCGGTGTAGTCCGGCATCGACGCCCTGCCGACGTTCGACGGCGCGGCCGGCACGTCGTCCGCCAGCTTCGTCCTCGACATCACGTGCTGGTTCTTCAGCCTGATCAGATCGATGTCGTACGTCTGCGTGATGTTGAGGTCCGGGTCGTCCAGGCTGGTCACCGGGCCGGTGTTGAAGAGGAAGGTGTCGCCGTTCTTCCGGTGCGTGGTGAAGGTGCAGCGGAAGAGCAGGTCGCCCTGCGCGTCACCGTTGTTGTCGATGTGGATGTCGTACTGCGCGTCGTCCGCGAACGTGTAGAAGTTCGGCCCGCCGGCCGGTTCCTCGAAGGGGATCCAGTTCGCCACGATCGTCGTGGTGTCGGGTTTGTCCGGGCTCACGAACGCGTACACGTCCGTGTTGTCGTACTGCGGGGTCCCCGAGATCAGCGGGGCCTCCCGGTGGGAGGAGGCGGAGGCCGCCCCCGGTTCCAGCGTGGCCACACCGGCGGCTGCGAGCCCCCCGGCGGCCAGCGCACCACAGATGAGCGTGACGAGGCCCTTGCGTCCCGCACCACTCCTGGAGATAAGAGGTGTCATGCCGTCCGTCCTCGGTGCCGACTTGCCTGACGTCCGGGATTCGGAGACGGCGCCGGGACGGATTGGTGCCGAGGGAGTTTTCTTTTTCCGTCCGCCCGACCCGCGTTTCGGGGCGGCCGATCCGTAACTCCGTCCGGAGGTGCGTTCCTTGCGAGTGCCGGATGTGACGGGACGGTCCGGATGCGGCCGACGAGAGGGGGATCGCGTGGAGGCGGACGAGCTTCTGCTGCTCGTGGCCGGTGGTGACCAGAAGGCGTTCGAGCAGCTGTACGGGCTGGTGTCCGGGCCCGTGTACGGGCTGGTGCGGCGCGTGGTCCGCGATCTGGCGCAGTCGGAGGAGGTGACCCAGGAGGTGCTGCTCGAACTGTGGCGCTCCGCCGCGAGGTTCGACCCCGCGCGCGGCAGCGCCCTGTCCTGGGTCCTCACCCTCGCCCACCGCCGCGCCGTCGACCGGGTGCGCAGCGCCCGCGCCGCCGGCGAACGCGAGCGGCGCGAGGCACTGCGCGCCGGGCCGGACTTCGACCAGGTCACCGAGGAGGTCGAGGCCGGCCTGGAACGGGAGTGGGTGCGCCGCTGCCTGGACCGCCTCACCACCCTGCAACGCCAGTCCGTCACCCTGGCCTACTACGACGGCTACACCTACCGTGAGGTGGCCGAGCGGCTGTCCCTGCCGTTGGGCACCGTCAAGACCCGTATGCGCGACGGACTGACCCGGCTGCGCCAGTGCCTGGGAGGTGCCGCGTGAGCCTCCTCGACCGCCTCCTGCGCCGCGAGGACCTGCACTCCCTGGCCGCGCCCTACGCCCTCGACGCGCTGGAGGGGGCCGAGCGGATCCGCTTCGAGCGGCACCTGGCACGCTGCCCGCGCTGCGCCGCCGAGGTGCGCGCGCTGTCCGAGGACGCGGTGCGACTGGCCTGGTCCGCCGCGGCACCGCCGCCCCCCGCACTGCGCGACCGGGTGCTGGCCGCCGTGCGCGACACCCCGCAGGACCCGGCGCCCGCCGCTCGCGACGTCCCGGGCGACGGACGGAACACCTCGCGGGAGCGGGCCCCCGCCCGTGGGCGCACCCCCCAACTGCCGCCGCACGTCTGGGGTGCCGAGCCGCCGCCCGCACGCACCCGTGCGCCGCGGCCGCGCCCCCTGCTCGTCCCGTTCGCCACGGCGACCGCCGCAGCGGCCCTCGTCGTCGCCGCCCTCTTCGCGGTCCAGGCGGAGCGGACCCAGGACCGGCTGGACGCCCAGCGGGACGGGGCGCGTGAGATCGCCCACGTTCTGGGCGCGCCCGACGCGCGCGCCACCACCGGCCACGACGCCCGGGGGCGCAGAATCGGAGTGATCGCTTCCGCAGTTGAGGGCCGAGCCGTCGTCACCCTGAGCGGATACTCCTCCCCGCCCCCGGGCCGGGTACGGCAGCTCTGGCTCATGCGCCCCGGCGCACAGCCGCGGTCCCTGGGGCTCTTCGCGGGTGACACGCCCTTGGCCGTCTCCGGTCTCGACCGGTCCGCGGTGTCACTCGCCGTGACCGTCGAACCCGACGGGGGCTCGGCGCGGCCCACTGGCCAGCCCATTGTCCAACTCGCCTTGAAATCGGTCGGATTCGGAGAGTAGTCGTCAACACCCTTACGGGGAAGGTGAATCCTGTGACCGTGATACACGCATGCCCGGCTGGGGCGATAGGGTTACTCTGCCTGGGCCGGGTGGACTCGTACGGGTGGGGAGTGACATGGAGCAGATAACAGTGCGCAGCAGGGCCAGGGTCCCTGCGATCACCTGCGGGAGCAGTGCGACCAGCTCGCGCCTCGACCGCCATCTGGCGGTGCTGGGCGGCCCCGCCGTCCCCCAGCGCGAGGCGGCCGAGGCGACGTCGCTGATGCGCGAGCTGATCGCGCGTGACGCGCACGACCGCACGGGCAGGGGCGACCGGATGCGCCGGGTGTCGCTGTTCGCGCCGCTGCGCCGGCTGCGCCGCTCGCTGTTCGGCGGCCGCTGAGCACGGCCGGCGTCCCCGCACGGCCCAGGACCGCCGTCCTCTTGTGACGGCCGAGGGCGCCGACCGGCGTCCCCGGAACCGCTCACCGGCTCACCAGGCCGCGCGCTCAGGCCACCACACCGTCCCGGCGCAGCGCTGCGATCTCGTCCTCCGTCATCCCCACGGCTCGCAGCAGCATCCCGGTGTGCTGTCCGAGCGCCGGCACCTCTCCCATGCGCGGCTCGGCCCCGCCCGGCAGGGTGATCGGCGGCAGCAGCGCCCTGAGCGGCCCGACCGGCGTCCCCACCTCCCGCCACCGCTCCCGCGCCGCCAGTTGCGGATGCTCCGCCACCTCGTGCACGTCCCGCAGCCGCGCACACGCGATGCCGGCGCCCTCCAGCCGCGCCAGCGCCTCGTCGGCGGCCAGTGCGCCCAGGGCCTCCGCGACCAGTGCGTCGGTGCGCTCGCGGTTCGCGACCCGGGCCGCGTTGGTGGCGAAGGACGGATCCGTCCCCAGCCCGGGCCGGTCCAGTACCTGTTCGGCCAGCCGCCGCCACTCCCGGTCGTTCTGCACCGACAGCAGCACCCGTCCGCCGTCGGCCGTCCCGTAGGCGTCGTAGGGCGCGATGACGGCGTGCGCGAGACCGGTGCGCGCCGGGGCGGACCCGCCGTGCATCGCATGGTGCAGCGGATGCCCCATCCACTCCGCGAGGGCTTCCAGCATCGACACCTCGACCGGCCCGCCGCGCCCGGTCGTGGCGCGCCGCAGCAGGGCCGCCAGGACGCCCGAGAAGGCGTACATGGCCGCCGCGATGTCCGCCGCCGGGATGCCCGCCTTCACCGGCTGCTCCGGCGTCCCGGTCACCGACACCAGCCCCGCCTCGCACTGCACGAGCATGTCGTACGCCCGCTTGCCGGCGTACGGGCCGACGGAGCCGTATCCCGAGATGTCGACGGCGATCAGGCGCGGGTGCGCCGCGCACAGCGTGGCCGCGTCCAGGCCGAGCCGGGCCGCCGCGCCGTGGGCGAGGTTCTGCACGAACACGTCCGCGTCCGCCACCAGCCGCCGCACCACGGCCCGCCCCCGCGGGTCCTTCAGGTCCACGGCTATGGACTCCTTGCCCCGGTTGCACCACACGAAGTGGGAGGCGAGCCCTCCGGCGGCGGCGTCGTAGCCGCGGGCGAAGTCGCCGCCGTCGATCCGCTCCACCTTCACGACCCGCGCGCCGAGGTCGGCGAGCTGCCGGGTCGCGAACGGCGCCGAGACGGCCTGCTCGACGGCGACGACGGTGATGCCCTCCAGGGGCAGGGGAAACCGGTCCATGTCGTGGATCATGACCCGCCGGCGGCTGCCTTGTCAGCACCGCCGCCCGGAGGCGGACATGTCGGCGTGCCGCGGGTGACCGGCCCGGTGGCGCTCGGAGCAGGGCGGACCGGACCTCCGGGCCCTCCGCTCAGAGCAGGGCGAACTGGCCCTCCGGGCCCTCCTCCTGATGGTCGAGGACGGAGGCCGGGCGGCGCGCCGTGGCCGGGACCGGCAGGACTCCCGCGGACCGCAGCTCGGTCGCGGTGACCGGGTCGGTGACGGTCAGCGCCTCGCGCCGGGGCCGCAGTTCGGCCAGCAGCGCCAGGACGGTGATCAGCTCCAGCAGCTCCGAGGTCCACGCCTGCGGCCAGGCGGCCGGGCGGATCGCGGCGAGCGTGCCCGGTTCCCCCTCCCCGGTCCGGGCCGCGAACCACTGCTCCAGGACCCGGACCGAACCGCACTCGAAGTCCCAGGCCTCGGGGGGTACCGGTGAGATCCGTCCCTCGCCGAGGTGCAGGGCTTCCTCGTCGCGGTCGTAGTGCAGGGTGAGCGGGCGGGCCGGCAGCGGGGCGCGGACGTAGGGACGGCGGCCCCCGGGCAGCTTGGGCCGGTCGCCGTCGCGGCGCATCAGCCACAGCATCCGGCGGCCCGCCTCCACGCCCTCCGCCCAGAGCCCCGCGTCCCCGGTGAGCGGGACGGCCAGGCCGTCCGGCCCGGGACGCGCCGCCGCCAGGATCCAGGCGAGCAGGTCCAGCGGGTCGGGGGCGCTCCCGAGACGGGCGGCCAGATGCTCCGGCAGGCCGGGAGCCAGGTTGGGTTCCTCGGCGCCGGGACGGCGGTAGAGGGGACGGACGCGGCCCGGGCGGAGCAGCGGCAGCAGGGACGTCGCGAGCAGGGGCGGCTCCGGGGCGCCCGCCGCGGCCGCCGTCTCCACCGTGAACACCTGCCGGGCGTCCGCCACCCGCCACAGCTCCGGACGGGCCGCGTCGATGAGCCGGTGGTCGGGGATCAGCCACTGCTCGTCGAACGGGGCCGCCAGCACCCGCACGGGCTCCGGGCACGGCCCCGAGGCGCGGACCAGCTTCTCCGTGCCGCCGGCCACGCCCGGCAGCTGCCCGACCGCGGTGTACGGCGTGCGCGCACGCGTCGGTTCGAACAACGCCTCGCGATCAGGGCCCTCGGCCTTGAGCAGCGCGTCCCAACGGGCCCTCAGACAGGCGGCATCGGGGGCCGCCGGCCACCCGCGGCCGAGCCGCGGCGGTGCGACGGACCACGGCATGAGGTCCGCGAGCAGCGGAGCGTCGTCGAGCGTCACGCCCGGCATCGTACGACGGGGTGCGGACTCCCAGGGGCGGTGCGCGGGCGGCTCAGGTGGCATCCAGCGTCACCGTGAAGGAGAAGCGGTCGCCGCGGTAGTGGATGACCGCCACGTCCAGGGGACGTCCCGCCGTGTCGTAGGTGATGCCCGTGTAGTGCAGGATCGGGCTGAGCAGGGGCACGTCCAGCAGGCGTGCCGTCTCGGGGTCGGCCAGCCGCGCCTCCACCGTGTCCGTGATCCGGCTGATGCCCGCGCCCACCACGTCCCGCAGGACCTTCGTCATGGGCCAGCGCGCGAGATCGTCCGGCGATATGCGGGCGGCCAGCTCCGGACGGACGTAGTTGCGGGCGTGGTTGGTCGGCTCGCCGCTCTTCTCGTCGCTGCGCAGCCGGTGGTACGTCGCCACCTCGTCCAGATCCGGGAAGAACTCGGCGAGTTCGCCGGGGACGGGCGCCGGGCCGTGGTCCAGCAGTTCGGTCGTCATCCCGGACTGCTGGGCCACGATCGCGTCCACCGAACCGAGCAGCCGCACCGGGGAGCTGCGGGTGGCCGCGGGTTCGATGAACGTGCCGCGCCGCCGGTGGCGGGTGATCAGCCCCTCGTCCTCCAGCTCCTTCAGCGCCTGCCGCATGGTCAGCACGCTCACCCCGTAGTGGCCCGCCAGCTGCTCCTCGGTGGGCAGCCGCAGCGGGTCGCGGGGCGAGCGGCCGAGGATCGAGGCGCGCAGCGACTGCGACACCTGGTACCACAGCGGCAGCTTGCGGTTCAGGACGATCGAATCCGGAGCGAAGGAGGTCACGGGCCATCCGTACCTGGCGGGAATCGTCAGTGCAAGGGGCGGCGGAAGTGCCCTTCCAGCCCCTGCCAGACGTCGTCGTAGCGCTGTTGCAGGTGCTCGGCGCGCAGCGCGTGCGGCGTGAGCGTCACCGGCCAGCGGGTCTCGAACATGAAGGCCAGCCCGTCGTCGATCTTCTGCGGCTTCAGTTCCGCGGCGCTCGCCCGGTCGAAGGTCTCCCGGTCCGGGCCGTGCGCCGACATCATGTTGTGCAGCGAGCCGCCGCCGGGCACGAAGCCCTCGGCCTTGGCGTCGTAGGCGCCCTCGATCAGGCCCATGTACTCGCTCATGACGTTCCGGTGGAAGTACGGCGGCCGGAAGGTGTCCTCGCCCACCAGCCAGCGCGGCGCGAAGACCACGAAGTCCACGCCCGCCAGGCCAGGGGTGTCGGAGGGAGAGGTCAGCACCGTGAAGATCGACGGGTCCGGGTGGTCGTAGGAGATCGTCCCGATCACGTTGAAGCGGCGCAGGTCGTAGACGTACGGCACATGATTGCCGTGCCAGGCGACGACGTCGAGCGGAGAGTGGTCGTAGGTGGCCGTCCAGAGGTTGCCGCAGAACTTGTTCACCACCTCCACCGCACCCTCGACGTCCTCGTAGGCGGCGACGGGCGCGCGGAAGTCACGGGCGTTGGCGAGCCCGTTGGCGCCGATGGGGCCGAGGTCGGGCAGGCGGAAGGGGGCGCCGTAGTTCTCGCAGACGTAGCCGCGCGCGGTCGGGATCTGCCCGCCATCGGACTCGGTGTCGAGGAGTTCGACGCGGAAACGCACCCCGCGCGGGATCAGCGCCACATGACCCGGCTCGGCGTGCAGCAGCCCGAACTCCGTGCGCAGCAGCAGCCCGCCGCGCTCCGGCACGATCAGCAGCTCGCCGTCCGCGTCGCTGAAGACCCGCTCCATCGAGCGGTTGGCGTGGTACAGGTGCACGGCCATGCCGGTGCGCTGGGTGACGTCGCCGTTGCCGCCGAGGGTCCACAGGCCGGCCAGGAAGTCCGTCTCCGGCCCGGGCTCGGGCAGCGGGTTCCAGCGCAGCCGGTTGGGGTCGGGCACCGCCTGGGTGAAGGGCGCCGTGCGCAGCGAGCCGTTGCCGGTGCGGGTGAACGCCGGGTGCGCCGCCGAGGGGCGGATGCGGTACAGCCACGAGCGGCGGTTGTGCGCCCGCGGCTCGGTGAACGCCGAACCGCTGAGCTGCTCCGCGTACAGCCCGAGGGGGGCGCGCTGCGGCGAGTTGCGGCCCTCGGGCAGCGCGCCGGGCACCGCCTCCGAGTTGTGCTCGTTGCCGAAACCGTGGAGGTAGGTCAGTCCTTCGGCGGTCTTGCGTGCGTCCCCGCTGCTCATCGTCGCTCCCTTGCGCACCGGCCCTTATTCCTATGGAACACCGTAGGATTGCGTTTTCCCGCACGCAAGAGGGCCTGAAGCCCTCCTTCCGGGGGAGGGGGGAGAACCAGACCTGAGAGGGATCCGGCCGGCGGCGGGCTGTTCTACGCTCCGCACCATGACGTCGTGGACGCGCCGGTCTCGCGCCGCGCTCGCGATCTGTGTCCTGTTGCTCGCCGGGGCGGCGGGCTGCGGCGGGAGCGGTGCGCGGGGGAGTACGCAGGAGGAATCGCCCACACCCGTGGGCAAGCTCATCGACCACACGGACGAGGAGGGGCGGCCCTACCGTGAGGTGGAAAGGAAGGCCGCGCCCGAGGTGGGCGTCGAGGTGCGGCCCGACGCGGGCGGCAACTGGGACGTGCGCCTGACCGTACGCCGCTTCCGTTTCTCGCCGGCGGGCACGGCGGCGCACGCCACGGTCGGCCGGGGCGTGGCCCACGTGCTGGTGGACGGCCGGCTCGTCGGCCGCCTGCGCGCCCCGGAGTTCCGCCTCTCCGCCCGCCTGGTCCCGCGCGGCACCCACCACGTCACCGCCCGGCTGTACGCCGACGACGGCACGGTCTGGGCGGTCGCCGGCAAGCCGGTCCAGAGCACCGCCGACATAACGGCGTCGGCCCCGAGTCCCGGCACACCGGCGACCCCCGACCTGCCCGCCGTCTGCCCGACCGGCACGGCGAGCGCGGCGGGCGTGGCGGACCGGGTGGGGGAGGGCGGCAGCGCAACCGCGGCGGGCCGGGCGGGTGCCGTCGGTACGGCGATCGGGGCGGACCGGGCGGGCGCCACCGCCTTCACCGTCACGACACCCGGCCTCCCCTGTCCGACCGCCACCGCGAGCGTGGCGAGAGCGTCGGGTCCGGTGGGCGCCGCCGCCGCGGCCCCTGCCGTCGGCTCCGCCGTCCCGGCCGCCGTGAGCGGTGCCGGCCCCGTCACCAGGGCGTCCGCGGTCGTCACCACGGCCGGCGCGGGCGGTGCCGCCGACGCGGTCTTCGGGACCTGCACGTTCGCCGTCACCCCGCCCGGCGCACCGGACAGCGGGTGCGCGTTGGCCGGTGCCGGTGCCGGTGCCGGTGCCGGTGCCGGTGCCGGTGTGCGGCCGGCCGTGTCGTGACGCACCGGACGGCCGCCGGTCCCGGTGGCTCCGGTCCCGGTGAGGGAGGGCGCGCTTCACCGGACCGGCGGGGAGCGGCATCATGGCGTCCGTGCACCATGCGACCCCGCTGCGCCGCGCACCCGTACAGCGGCGCAGCGCCGAACGGCTGACCAGGATCCTCGACGCCTGCGCCGACCTCCTCGACGAGGTCGGCTACGACGCCCTGAGCACACGTGCCGTCGCCCGGCGCGCGGGCGTGCCCATCGGCTCCGTCTACCGCTTCTTCGGCAACAAGCGCGCGATGGCCGACGCCCTCGCCCAGCGCAACCTCGAGCAGTACACCGAGCGCGTCAAGGAGCGTCTGACGGGGCGCCCGAAGGAGACGGCCGCCGATGCGGCGGACGGACCGGTGGCAGGGGCCTCCGAGGGCTTCGCCGGCGTGGGCTGGCGCGTGGCCATGGACGCCGTGCTCGACGAGTACCTGGAGATGAGGCGGACGGCCCCCGGCTTCTCCCTCGTCGACTTCGGCAACCAGATCCCGCTCGGCACCCGCCACGCCGGGCCCAACCACCGCGTCACCGACCGTCTCGTCGACCTGCTCTCCGGCCACCTGCGCCGTGAACCGGACGACGACCTGCGCCGCGTCTTCCTGGTGGCCGTCGAAACCGCCGACACCCTCGTCCAACTCGCCTTCCGGGTCGATCCGGAGGGCGACCAGAAGATCATCGAGGAGGCGCGGGAGCTGCTGCGGGCGTATCTCGGCCGCGTGCTGGACTGAGAATCGGGGCTCGCCACGGGGCATACCGCTCGGTATGCTCGCGTCGGGTCCGTGCGCCACGCCCTGCGGCGTGCGTCAACCGGCGTGCGTCGACGGACGGCTGGCGCGCGGCGCGCGCCGTACGCCAGGTGTCATACGCCGTGTGCCGTACGGCGCCGTCACCGCGACCCGCCGCGACCGACCGCGATCCCGGGAGGACCCGTGTCCCGCACCGCCCTGCGAATCTGTCCCCTGTGCGAGGCCACCTGCGGGCTGACGCTCACCGTCGACGGCACTCGCGTCACCGGCGCCCGAGGCGACCGGGAGGACGTGTTCAGCAAGGGGTTCATCTGCCCGAAGGGAGCCTCGTTCGGGGCCGTCGACGGCGACCCGGACCGGCTGCGAGGCCCGCTCGTGCGCCGGGACGGTGAGCTCCGCGAGGCCACCTGGCAGGAGGCGTTCGACGCGGTGGCGGCCGGGATCCGGCCGGTCGTCGAGCGGTACGGACCGCACACGGTCGGCGTGGTCCTGGGCAACCCCAACGTGCACACCGTGGCCGGCGCCCTCTACCCGCCGGTGCTGCTCTCCGCCCTCGGCACCCGCAGCCTGTTCACCGCCTCCACGCTGGACCAGATGCCCAAGCACGTCTCCAGCGGACTGCTCTACGGCGACGCGAACGCCATCCCCGTGCCGGACCTCGACCGCACCGACCACCTGCTCCTCATCGGCGCCAACCCGCTGGAGTCCAACGGCAGTCTGTGCACCGCCCCCGACTTCCCCGGCAGGCTCAAGGCGCTCAAGGCGCGCGGCGGCACCCTCACCGTCGTCGACCCGCGCCGCACCCGCACCGCCGCGCTCGCCGACCGGCACGTGGCGATCCGGCCCGGCGGCGACGCCCTGCTGCTCGCGGCCATGGCCGGCGTTCTCTTCGAAGAGGGCCTGACCGACCTCGCGCACCTCGCCCCGCACGTCCAGGGTGTCGAGGAACTGCGCCGGGCCTTGCGGGACTTCACGCCCGAGGTCGTGTCCGCCGCGTGCGACGTGGACGCCGCCGTGATCCGCACCCTCGCCCGCGACCTCGCCGCCGCCCCCACCGCCGCCGTCTACGGCCGCATCGGCACCTGCACCGTCCCGCACGGCACCCTGGCCAGCTGGCTCGTCGACGTCCTCACCGTCCTCACCGGCAACCTGGACCGTCCCGGCGGCGCCCTCTTCCCGCAGGCCGCCACCGACAGGACGCCCCGGCCGGCCGGGCCCGGCCGGGGCTTCGCGCTCGGCCGCTGGCACTCCCGGGTGAGCGGACACCCCGAGGCCAAGAGGGAGTTGCCGATCTCCGCGCTCGCCGAGGAGATCGACACGGCGACGCCGCAGGGCGAGCCGGTCCGCGCCCTGATCGCCGTCGCCGCCAACCCGGTGCTGTCCGCCCCGGACGGCGACCGCCTCGACAAGGCCCTTGCGTCACTGGACTTCATGGTCAGCGTCGACCCGTACCTGAACGAGACCTCGCGCCACGCCCACGTCGTGCTGCCGCCGCCCCCGCCCGCGCAGAGCCCGCACCACGACTTCGCCTTCAACACCCTCGCCGTGCGCAACCAGGTCCGCTACACGCGCGCCGCCGTCCCGCTGGCACCCGGCAGGATGGCCGAGACCGAGATCCTCGCCCGGCTGATCCTCGCCGCCACCGGTCTGCACGGCACCGACCCGGCCGCCGTCGACGAGATGGTCATCGGGCAGACCCTCGCCAAGGCGGTCGAGGAGCCGCACTCGCCCGTGCACGGCCGCGACCCGAGCGAGCTGGCGCAGCGGCTCACCGGCGACGGCGGCCCCGAACGGCGCCTGGACATGATGCTGCGCCTCGGCCCCTACGGCGACGGCTTCGGCCTCCGGCCCGACGGGCTGAGCCTGGAGCAGCTGCTCGCCCATCCGCACGGCATCGACCTCGGCCCGTTGCGGCCCCGGCTGCCCCAGCCGCTGAGGACCGTCTCCGGCAAGGTCGAGCTGCTGCCGCGGCCCATCGCCGACGATCTGCCACGGCTGCGCGCGGCCCTGCGCGAGCGCCCGGCCGCCGGGCCGGTCCTGGTCGGCCGCCGCCATCTGCGCTCCAACAACAGCTGGATGCACAACGTGCCCGCCCTCACCGGCGGTTCCAACCGCTGCACCCTGCATGTCCACCCCGAGGACGCCCAGCGGCTCGGCGTCACCGACGGGATGCCCGTGCGGGTGAAGGGTGCCGGGGGAGAGGTGACCGTTCCGGCGGAGGTCACGGACGCCGTACGGCCCGGCGTGGTGAGCCTGCCGCACGGCTGGGGCCACGACCGCCCCGGAACCCGGCTGACGCACGCCGCCACCGACCCCGGCGTCAACGTCAACCAGCTGCTGGACGGCAGCATGCTGGACCCGCTCAGCGGCAACGCCGTCCTCAACGGAGTGCCCGTCGAACTCACCGCGACATGATGACCCGTGATGCCTCGGACCTGAGCGGGGACCTGAACGGCGGCGCGCGGTTGCGCCGGGCGAGGGACACCTGACGGCGCGTCGGACGGGGGTGGGGCGCTCGCGGGAGAGGGCGTGAAAGAGAGTCAGATGAAAGTGCGATTTGTATGAAAATCGTCTGACTCGGAGGAATGCGCATGCCCACTCTGACACTCCCACGCATCCTCGGCTCCCGCGTCGGCGCCGCCGCGGCCGCCACGGCCCTGACGGTGGTGGGTGCCCCGTGGCTGGGGGCGCCGTCCGCCGTGGCCCAGACCAACGGCGACATCAGGATCCACCGCCTGGGAGTCCCCTTCGGCGTCCCGAAGGACGACCCTGTGGTCTGCCGGTTCTATCTGGAGGCCACCAACTTCGGTGACGAAATGAGCATCACGTACCGGATCGAGCCGCAGCCCCCGCTGCCTACGGGGGACGGCTACAACGGCTCCATCACGCTCGCGGGCGGTGTCGGCCACACCGAGCCGCTGGGACTGGCCAACGGTCAGTACCGGCTCACCTTCCCCTCCCCCCCGACGCAGACGATCCCCACCCCGACGGAGAAGATCTTCCGCGTCAACTGCCATGACGACAACCGCCACGACGGCGGACAGGGCGCCAACGGGTTCGGCGCCCCGGGCCGCGACGACCAGCACGGTGGCCCCGGAGCGGACCGCGGCGACCCCCTGCCTCCGAGGGGCGGCGTGCACGCGGGCGGCGGCGGCCTGGCCGACACGGCTCAGGCCTTCTCCCCGGTGGCCGGGGCGGCGGCCGTCGGGCTGGTCGTGGTCAGCGCGGCCGCGTACGTCCGGCTGATCCGCCGGCGCCCCCATGGCGCCGCGTAGGCGCAGACGCAGGCCCTGGTACCGGACCCGCGCCTACCGTCTCGCCCGCACGACCGTGCTCGCGGCGGTCCTGGTGACGGCGGGGGTCCGGTGCGAGGGACACCACGGGCACCCCACGACGCACAAGGCCGCCGACGCCGAGGCGGCCGGCCGCGCCTCGGGCGGCGGGCCGGACGACCGCGGTTCGGGCGGCGGCGCGGACGGTGACGGCTTTGACGGTGACGGCCCCGGCCGCAAGGGGTCTCCCGCACCGCCTCCCACACCGCTGCCCCGCTCCCGCGCGACCTCCCTGCGCATCCCCTCGCTCGGGATCGACGCGCCCGTCATCGGCATCGGGCTGGGCGCCGACCGGCAGCTCCGGACGCCGCCGGTCGACAAGCCGAAGCTGGTCGGCTGGTACGAGGACGGTCCCACGCCGGGGGAGCCCGGTACCGCGATCGCGGTCGGGCATCGCGACACGAAGACGGGCGCCGCCGTCTTCGCCGCGCTCGGCCAGGTCGAACGGGGCCGCCGCATCGAGGTCCGGCGCGCGGACGGCCGTAGCGCCGTCTACACCGTCGACAAGGTGTCGGTCTTCGACAAGGACCGCTTCCCCGACAAGGAGGTGTACGGCCCCGCCCGCCGCCCCGAACTGCACCTCATCACCTGCGGCGGCCTCTACACCCGCCGCGCCGGCTACTCCAGCAACGTGGTGGTCTTCGCCCATCTGACGTCGACGAAATGATGCGGACGGGACCGCGGCGGCCCGGTCCGGGGCCGGCGGCCGCGGACCGCCCGCCCGCCGGTGAACGCGACCGTCCGCTTTCCCGCCCGCTGGACGAAAATATTCGAAGGTGTCGGATGTCTTCCCCCGGGTGCCTACACTCCGTTAACTTCCGTGACTCATACGCCCCGTGACCCGCACGAGGTCTTCGACACGCGCAGTCCCAGCGCTCCCGGTGAGTCCCCCGAAGGCATCACATGACACGCGCCATCTCTCTGCACGACGTGAGCAAGACGTACTCCAGCAAGGGCCCCCGTGTGGTGGACCGGCTCTCGCTCGACATAGCGCCCGGCGAGTTCCTCGTGCTGCTCGGGCCCTCGGGCTGCGGCAAGTCGACCGTACTGCGGATGATCGCCGGCCTGGAGGAGATCACCGAGGGGGAGTTGCTGCTCGACGGCGAGTACGCCAACGATCTGCTGCCCGCCGGGCGGGACATGGCGATGGTGTTCCAGAACTTCGCGCTGTACCCGAACATGACCAGCCGCAACAACATCGGCTTCCCGCTGCGCATCGAGTCCCCCGGTGTCGACCCCGGCGACCGGGTGGACGCCACCGCCCGGATGCTGGGCATCGAGGACCTCCTCGACCGCTTTCCCGGCCAGCTCTCCGGCGGCGAACGCCAGCGCGTCGCCATGGGCCGGGCGATCGCCCGCCACCCCTCCGCCTTCCTGATGGACGAGCCGCTGTCGAACCTGGACGCCAAGCTGCGCAACCATCTCCGCGCCGAGATATCCCAGCTCACCAGGGAACTGGGCGTGACCACGGTCTACGTCACCCACGACCAGTCCGAGGCCATGTCCCTGGGCGACCGGGTCGCCGTCCTGCGCGGAGGCGTCCTGCAGCAGGTCGGCTCCCCGCGCGCCGTCTACGCGCTGCCCCGCAACGTCTTCGTCGCCGCGTTCATCGGCACCCCGCGTATCAACCTGCTGCGCGGCCTGGTCCGCGCCCCGCTCGGCGGCGCCATGACGATCAGCCTCGGCAAGCAGTTCCTCCGCCTGCCCGAACCCCTGTCCCTGGATCATCAGATGCTCCGCGTGCAGCAGGGCCGCGAGGTGATCGTGGGCCTGCGCTCGGAGGCCGTGCGGATCGCCAAGCCCGACGCCGCCCGGCCCGGCGAGGTGCCGATCACCGGACTGGTGGAGCACCTGGAGTTCCAGGGCCACGAAGTCCTCGTCCACTTCAACACCGGCTCCCAGCCCGCCGTCGTACCGGACCTGGAGGCGCCGCGCCCCGCCGGCCGCCCGGACCGGCGCCGCCGCCGGGACTCCACGGTGCTGGACCGTCTGCGCGAACGGGCCGTCGCGCTGCGCGCCGGCTCGGTGGGCCTGCTCGAGCGCCCCACCGGCGCCGTCGCCGTGCCGGACCTCGCCTCCGCCACCGAACCGCGGCTGCCCGGCGACCTGGTGGTCCGCACCACCCCCGACATCCAGCTTCGCCACGGCATGCAGGTCCCGCTCCTCGTCGACCTCGCCCACCTGTTCGTCTTCGACCAGCACGGCGACCGCATCTGCCCGGCCCCTGACCGCGTCCCCGACCTGGAGGAGTGAGCCGGGCCGGTGCCGGCCGGGCGGCGGCCTGCGGTGCCGGGACGTCTGGTGCGGAAAAACTATCGACGCTAGTTTATGTGGCTGTCGGTAGGTTGTGACGCGTGACGACGCGCCCCGGACCACACGCCCGTGGCCCGCGTGGGGACGCGGAGGACGCCCCCGCCCCGGAGGAGCACCAGCACGATGAAGGCATACGACGGCATGTACATCGGCGGCGCCTGGCGCCCCGCCGCCGGCCCGGACGTCATCGAGGTGGTGAACCCGGCCGACGAGCAGGTCATCGCCACCGTCCCGGCCGGCACCGCCGAGGACGTCGACGCGGCGGTGCGCGCCGCTCGCGCCGCCTTCCCCGGCTGGGCCGCCACCCCGCCCGCGGAGCGGGCCGACCGGCTGGCCGCCCTCCGGGACGTACTGGTGGCGCGCAAGGACGAGATCGCCGGGACGGTCACCGCCGAACTGGGCTCCCCGCTCGCGTTCTCGCAGACCGTGCACGCGGGCGTGCCCATCGCGGTCGCCGGCTCCTACGCCGACCTGGCGGCCACGTACGCCTTCGAGGAGCGGGTCGGCAACTCCACCGTCCTGCACGAGCCGGTTGGCGTGGTCGGCGCCATCACTCCCTGGAACTACCCCCTGCACCAGATCGTCGCCAAGGTCGCCCCGGCGCTCGCGGCGGGCTGCACCGTCGTCCTCAAGCCCGCCGAGGACACCCCGCTCACCGCCCGGCTCTTCGCCGAGGCGGTGCACGAGGCCGGGCTCCCGGCCGGTGTCTTCAACCTGGTCACCGGCCTCGGACCGGTCGCCGGACAGGCACTCGCCGAGCACCCGGACGTCGACCTGGTCTCCTTCACCGGCTCCACCGCCGTGGGCAGGCGGATCGGCGCCGCCGCCGGCGGGGCCGTCAAGCGGGTGGCCCTGGAGCTCGGCGGCAAGTCGGCGAACGTCATCCTGCCGAGCGCCGACCTCGCCAAGGCGGTGAACGTCGGTGTCGCCAACGTCATGTCCAACTCCGGCCAGACGTGCAGTGCCTGGACCCGCATGCTGGTCCACCGCGACCAGTACGACGAGGCGGTCCGGCTGGCCGCTGCGGCCGCCGCCAAGTACGGCGAGCGGATCGGTCCGGTGGTGAGCGCACGGCAACAGGAGCGCGTGCGCGGTTACGTCGAGAAGGGCGTCGCCGAGGGGGCGCGGCTGGTCGCCGGCGGCCCCGAAGCCCCGCGCGAGCAGGGCTACTTCGTCAGCCCCACCGTCCTCGCCGACGTCACCCCCGACATGACCGTCGCCCAGGAGGAGATCTTCGGTCCCGTCCTGGCCGTCCTGCCGTACGAGGACGAGGAGGACGCCCTGCGCATCGCCAACGGCACGGTCTACGGCCTCGCCGGCGCCGTCTGGGCGGGCGACGAGGCGGAGGCGGTCGCCTTCGCCCGCCGGATGGAGACGGGCCAGGTCGACATCAACGGCGGCCGGTTCAACCCCCTCGCCCCCTTCGGCGGCTACAAGCAGTCCGGCGTCGGCCGCGAACTCGGCACGCACGGGCTCACCGAGTACCTCCAGACCAAGTCCCTCCAGTTCTAAGGGAGTCACGAGCCATGGCCGTACGTGCCGCCGTCCTGCCCGCCGTGGGCGCCCCGCTGGAGATCACCGGGATCGAGCTGCCCGAGCCCGGCCCCGGCCAGGTCCGCGTGCGCCTCGCCGCCGCCGGGGTCTGCCACTCCGACCTGTCGCTGACCAACGGCACCATGCGGCTGCCGGTGCCGGCCGTCCTCGGCCACGAGGGCGCCGGGACCGTCGTCGCCGTCGGAGAAGGAGTCACCCACGTCTCGCCCGGCGACGCCGTCGTCCTCAACTGGGCGCCGTCCTGCGGCGGCTGCCACGCGTGCTCGCTCGGCGAGGTCTGGCTGTGCGCCAACGCCCTGAACGGCGCCGCCGGCGTCCACGCCCGCACCGTCGACGGCACCGAGGTGCACCCCGGACTGAACGTCGCCGCCTTCGCCGAGGAGACGGTAGTCGCCGCCCCCTGCGTCCTGCCTCTCCCGGAGGGCGTCCCGCTCACCGACGCCGCCCTCCTCGGCTGCGCCGTCCTCACCGGTTACGGCGCCGTCCACCACTCGGCGCGGGTCCGGCCGGGCGAGACGGTGGCGGTGTTCGGCGCCGGCGGGGTGGGCCTGGCCACCCTCCAGGCGGCGAGGATCGCGGGCGCCGCGAAGATCGTCGCCGTCGACGTCTCCCCGGAGAAGGAGGAGCTCGCACGCCGGGCGGGCGCCACCGACTATGTCGTCGCCTCCGAGAACACCCCCCGGGAGATCCGCGCCCTCACCGGCAAGCAGGGCGTCGACGTCTCCGTGGAGTGCGTGGGCCGCGCGGCCTCCATCCGCGCCGCCTGGGAGTCCACGCGGCGCGGCGGCCGTACGACGGTCGTGGGCATCGGGGGCAAGGAGGAACAGGTCACCTTCAACGCCCTGGAGATCTTCCACTGGGGCCGCACCCTCTCCGGCTGCGTGTACGGCAACTGCGACCCGGCCGAGGACCTGCCCGTGCTCGCCGGACACGTCCGAGCCGGACGCCTGGACCTGGGCGCGCTGGTGACCGAGCGGATCGTCCTGGACGGGATCCCGGCCGCCTTCGAGAACATGACGGCCGGGAAGGGCGGCAGGGCGCTGGTGGTCTTCTAGGCCCTGTCGTCCGCGGCGGACGTGCGCCGGCGAGGACCGCTCGCGGCGACCCTCAGGTGCGCTCGGGCCGCGGTTCCAGAACCGCCTCCGGAACCGCGGCGCCGGGCCCGGCCGCCCCCGCCGCCGTCCCCGTTTCCGCCCGCGTCCGGGCCCGCGACCTCGACACCGCCACGCCGGCCAGGCACAGCACCCCGCCCGCCAGGGTCAGCGGTCCCGGCACCTCGCCCAGCGCCACCCACGACATCAGCACGACCAGCGCGGGCACGGCGTAGGTGGTCGCGCCCATCCGGCTCGCGGTGGTGCGGGCCAGGGCGTACGCCCACGTGGTGAAGGCCAGCGCGGTCGGGAACACCCCGAGATAGACCATGTTCAGCGTCGCCGACAGCGGGGCGTCCGCGGCCTGATGGACCAGCTGACCGGCGAACGGCAGACAGGCCACCGCTCCGACCAGGCAGCCGAACGTCGTCACCTGCAACGCGCTCGCCCGGCCCAGCGCCGGCTTCTGCGCGACGACCCCGGAGGCGTACGCGACGGCGGCGAGCAGGCAGAGCGCCACCCCGAGCACGGAGGAACCGCCCTCGCCGGACATCGACAGGCCCACGGTCACCGCGCCCGCGAACGACACCGCCATGCCCGCCAGCAGCCGCGGCGGCATCGGATCGCCCAGCAGTCGCGCCCCCAGCAGGGCGATGAGCAGCGGGCCGACGTTCACGACCAGGGCGGCGGTCCCGGCGTCCACCTGCTGCTCGCCCCAGTTCAGGGCGACCATGTAGAAGCCGAACCACAGCACCCCGGATATCGCGATCCCGCGCCAGGCCGGCCGTGGCGGCCACCCTTCCCGCCGCAGGAGACAGATCGCGCCGAGCGTCACGGCCCCGGCGAGCAGCCGCCCCAGCGCCAGCGCGCCCGGCGAGTACGCGGCGCCCGCACTGCGGATGGACACGAAGGCGGAGGCCCACAACACTACGGTCACGGTGGCGGCGGCGGTGGCCACCCGGGACGGGGGAACGTTCATCATGCTTCCTGAGGCTAGGCTAGGCGGGGCGGGGACAAGGGGCTCGCGAATTTCGGACACGCAGCCCGGCGGCTTCCGGCACGCCCGAACCGGCCGGCGGCGCGCCCGGTGCTCCAGGCGGCCCGTCCGCCCGGCCGCACCGAACCGGGCGGGTGCGAAGGCGGTTCAGCGCAGGGCCGATGCCTCGATGCCCAGCAGGTCCGCGAGGGCGCGCTCGCCGGCCGGCGTCACCTTCACGGCGCGCTCCGAGCCGATGCGTACGCACCAGCCGGTGTCGAGGGAGTGCCGGCACAGGGCCGCGCCCGCGACCCCCGCGAGGTGCGGGCGGCGCTCCGTCCAGTCCAGGCAGGCGCGGGCGAGCGGACGGCGGCCGCCGCGGTCGAGGCCGATGCCGGCGGAGTCGAACCAGGCCAGCCCGGTCTCCGTGAGCGCGAACCCGGTGTCCTGCCGCAGCAGTCCGCGCACGGTCAGCGCATCGGTCACCGTGATGCCCAGCCGCCCCGCGAGATGGTCGTAGCACGTGCGGCCCCGGGCCATCGCCGACCCGGCGGCCGACTCCCGCAGGGAGCGGGGGCGGCGCGCGGCCCGGGGGGAGACCTGGGCGGCCAGGTCCTCCACCAGCTGGGCCACCCGGGCGTCGGCCAGCCGCACGTACCGGTGCCGGCCCTGGCGTTCCTCGCCGAGCAGCCCGCCCGCGACGAGCTTGCCGAGGTGTTCGCTGAGGGTCGACGGGGCCACGCCCGCGTGCCGGGCCAGCTCGCCCGCGGTCCAGGCCCGCCCGTCGAGCAGCGCCAGCAGACAGGCCGCCCGGGTCTCGTCGGCGATCAGCCCGGCGAGCGCCGCCAGGCCGGGCGCCCGGGGGTCGTGGGTGCGGTCCCTCGTCGTCATGCGTCCAGCATGCGGCACGGACGGTTCGGCGTTCACCGAAGTGTGCCGGCACCGTGCGGCTACGTGGCCCGCGCGCTCCGCCCGGCCTGCTCGTACTGCTGTGCCAGGCCGTCCAGCAGGGCGGTCAGCCCCGTCTCGAAGGCCCGCTCGTCGATCTTCTCCTGCTGGTCGGCCAGCAGGTGGGCCTGGCCGAGGTGGGGGTAGTCGGCGGGGTCGTAGGCGCCGGCGTCGCCCACGAAGCCCCCGGCGAAGGAGCCGAGCGCGGAGCCCATGACGAAGTACCGCATCAGCGCGCCGATGGAGGTGGCGTGGGCCGGCGGCCACCCCGCCTCGACCATCGCGCCGTAGACCGCGTCGGCCAGGCGCAGCGCGGCGGGGCGGCGGCCGGGGCCGCGGGCCAGGACGGGGACGATGTTCGGATGGTCGCGCAGGGCGGCCCGGTAGGAGACGGCCCAGTCGTGCAGCGCGCTGCGCCAGTCGCGGCCGTCCTCGAACATCGACAGGTCGACCTGGGCGCTCACCGAGTCCGCGACCGCCTCCAGGATCTCGTCCTTGGTGCGGAAGTGGTTGTAGAGCGAGGGTCCGCTGACGCCGAGTTCGGCGGCGAGCCGGCGCGTGGAGACGGCCGCCAGGCCCTCCCCGTCCACGAGGTCCCGTGCCGTCGCGACGATGCGGTCGGTGCTGAGGAGGGGCTTGCGCGGTCGGGCCATGGCGCACATAGTAGGGCTACGACATTAAACTAGCAGTGCTAATTTAAATGTACGGCTTTCAAGATCTGTCGTCCGGCGTCCGTCCGGCGCCGACCGGCGTCCGTGGGGCGTCGTCCGGCGTCGTCTGTGGGGTGATCTCGTGGTGAACCTGGAACTCGGCGAGGAGCAGACCGCGGTGCGGCGGCTCGCCCGGGACTTCGTGGAGCGTGAGATAGCACCCCATGTGGTGGCCTGGGACCGCGCCGAGGAAGTGGACCGCGCCATCGTGAAGAAGCTCGGTGAGGTCGGCTTCCTGGGCCTGACCATAGACGAGGAGTACGGCGGATCGGGCGGGGACCACCTGGCGTACTGCCTGGTCACCGAGGAGCTGGGCCGCGGCGACTCCTCCGTGCGCGGCATCGTCTCGGTCTCGCTCGGCCTGGTCGCCAAGACGATCGCCGCCTGGGGGAGCGAGGAGCAGAAGCGGCGCTGGCTGCCGGGCCTGACCGCCGGCGAGTACGTCGGCTGCTTCGGCCTCACCGAGCCCGGCACCGGCTCCGACGCGGGCAACCTGACCACCCGCGCGGTGCGCGACGGCGACGACTTCGTCGTCAACGGCACCAAGATGTTCATCACCAACGGCACCTGGGCCGATGTCGTGCTGCTCTTCGCCCGCTCCACCGACGCCCCCGGCCACAAGGGCGTGACCGCCTTCCTCGTCCCCACCGACACCCCCGGCCTGACCCGCCGCACCGTCCACGGCAAGCTGGGCCTGCGCGGCCAGGCGACCGCCGAACTGGTGCTTCAGGACGTACGCGTCCCGGCCTCCGCGATGCTGGCCCCCGAGGGCAAGGGCTTCTCGGTCGCCATGTCCGCCCTCGCCAAGGGCCGAATGTCGGTGGCCGCCGGCTGCGTCGGCATAGCCCAGGCCGCGCTGGACGCGGCCGTCAGGTACGCGGGCGAGCGCGAGCAGTTCGGCAGGACCATCGCCCACCACCAGCTGGTCCAGGAGCTGATCAGCGACATCGCCGTGGACGTGGACGCGGCCCGGCTGCTGACCTGGCGGGTCGCCGACCTCATCGAGCGCGGACAGCCGTTCGCCGTGGAGTCCTCCAAGGCCAAGCTGTTCGCCTCCGAGGCCGCCGTGCGGGCCGCCAACAACGCCCTCCAGGTCTTCGGCGGCTACGGCTACATCGACGAGTACCCGGCGGGCAAGCTGCTGCGCGACGCGCGTGTGATGACCCTCTACGAGGGCACCAGCCAGATCCAGAAGCTGGTCATCGGGCGGGCGCTGACGGGGGTCTCGGCGTTCTGAGTACGGTCTGAGTATCTCGGCGGATGTGGCGCGGGCCACGTTCGCCGAAGCTGTGCGTCATGAGTGACACACCCGTCAAGCAGCAGAACACGGCCGCCTTCTACGGCCAGGCCGTCGCGTCCTTCGCCGTCGCCATGTCGGCCACCGCCGTCGGCATCTACCAGCTGAACACCGACGCCTGGGTGCGGGCCTTCCTCGCCATCGCCGTCCTCTACCTGGTCACCTCCGCCTTCACCCTCGCCAAGGTGATCCGGGACCGGCAGGAGGCCGGGCAGATCGTCAGCCGGGTCGACCAGGCCCGCCTGGAGAAACTGCTCGCCGAGCACGACCCCTTCGAGAAGCTGTGAGCGACCTGCGACGGCCGCACTAAGCGCTCGCTCACCGTCGGCGGTATGGTGGTGCTCCTGTCACCGAGAGGGGCGAGCGAGCGATGAGTACGGCGCAGGAGACGACCGGCGGCGAAGCGGAGCCGTGGGACGAGGTCACCCCTGACGCGGCCCGGCGGCTGCTGGTCGCCGCCGTGGAGGCCTTCGCCGAGCGCGGCTACCACGCGACCACGACCCGCGACATCGCCGGACGCGCCGGCATGAGCCCGGCCGCCCTCTACATCCACTACAAGACCAAGGAAGAGCTGCTCCACCGGATCAGCCGGATCGGCCACGACAAGGCCCTGGACATCCTGCGCACCGCGGCACAGCGCGAGGGCAGCGCCAAGGAGCGGCTGGCCGACGCCGTCAGCTCCTTCGTCCGCTGGCACGCCGGGCGGCGCACCACCGCGCGGATCGTGCAGTACGAACTCGACGCGCTCGGCCCCGAGGCCCGCGCCGAGATCGTCGCCCTGCGCCGCCAGGTCGACGCCGAGGTGCGCGGGATCATCGAGGACGGCGTCGCCGCGGGCGAGTTCGACGTGCTCGACGTGCAGGGCACGACCCTCGCGGTGCTGTCGCTGTGCATCGACGTGGCCCGCTGGTTCAGTGTGGACGGCCCGCGCACCCCGGAGGAGGTCGGCGCGCTCTACGCCGACCTCGTGCTGCGGATGGTCGGGGCGAAGTAACCCGGCGAACGGGTCGCGCCGGCGGGGGCGGAACCGGGGAGCGGTCCTACAGGTAGTACCGGGACACCGACTCCGCCACGCAGACCGGCTTGTCCCCGCCCTCGCGCTCCACGGTGAAGGCGACGGTCACCTGCACCCCGCCGGGCACGTCGTCCACGCCGCTGATCGTCGCGGTGGCGCGCAGCCGCGAGCCGACCGGGACGGGGGCGGGGAAGCGCACCTTGTTGGTCCCGTAGTTGACGCCCATCTTCACGCCCTCGACCGTGATCAGCTGCGGCCCGAACAGGGGGAGCAGCGACAAGGTCAGATAGCCGTGGGCGATGGTGGTGCCGAACGGGCCGGCGGCGGCCTTCTCCGGGTCCACGTGGATCCACTGGTGGTCGCCGGTCGCCTCGGCGAACAGGTCGATCCGCTTCTGGTCGATCTCCAGCCAGTCGGTGTACCCCAGCTGCTCGCCCACCGCCGCCTTCAGGTCGTCGGCGGAGGTGAAGATCCTCGGCTCTGCCATGTCCCGGCCTCTCGCGTCGCACATCATGTCTAAGCAACTGCTTAGCATGCTCGGCTCCGTAGCCCATGTCAACGGAAACGGAGTGCGACACGGTGGGTAGGCTCTGAGGAGTGCCCCAGATCCCCGAGAAGATCCACGAGCTGACCGTCGGGCAGGTGTCCGCGCGCAGCGGCGCCGCCGTGTCCGCCCTGCACTTCTACGAGTCCAAGGGCCTGATCCGGAGCCGTCGCACCGCGGGCAACCAACGCCGCTACACCCGCGACACCCTGCGCCGGGTCGCCTTCGTCCGGGCGGCGCAACGCGTCGGCATCCCGCTGGCCACGATCCGCGAGGCGCTCGCCGAACTCCCGGAGGAGCGCACCCCCACCCGGGAGGACTGGGCCCGCCTGTCCGAGGCCTGGCGCACCGAGCTGGACGAGCGCATCAGGCAGCTCAACCGCCTGCGCGACCATCTCACCGACTGCATCGGCTGCGGCTGCCTGTCCCTGGACACCTGTGTGCTCTCCAACCCCGACGACGCGATCGGCCGGCGCCAGGTGGGCTCCCGCCTGATGGTGGAACGGAACCAGCAGCCGTAGCCGGCGGGCGGGGTGCGCTCACCCGGCTGGTGGGCGCCTCCGCCGCCCCACCCCGTACTGCGCCAACCCCTCCGCCACCAACTGAGCGTTGGACCGGGCCCGTTCCCCGTCCGGCAGGGCCATCGTGTCCTCCAGGCCGATGCGCGTGGCCAGCCCCAGCCGCCCGGCCAGGCGCAGCACCGCCCACGCGCCCCCTTCCGCGCCGTGCACCAGCACCGGCCGCCCGTGCGCGTCACCCAGCTCGGCGAGCAGCGCCCGGGCGGACCGCGCGGCCGTCCGCGGGGCCGGGTCCGTCACCTCGGCCAGGACCCGCAGCACGCGCGACGCCAGCGGCGAGGCCGTGAACCGGGCCGCGCCGTCCGTGCCGGACCAGATGCCGGCCTCCACGCCGACGCCCCGTTCGAGCAGCGTCGCGGCCAGCTCCTCCGCCCCCGGCTCGTGCCAGTTGACCGAGGCGACGTCGGGCAGCACCGTCCAGCCGCGCACGCGCGCCCGGCGGGCCGTCGGATCGGGCTCCGCCCAGGCGCCCGTGGTCACCCCGACCGGCACCGGCACCCGCGCCCGGACGGCTTCCACCGTCGCCGCGACCACGCGCGGGGACATGCTCTCCCGCCCGCACGGCGTCCTGGGGTGGACGTGGACCTCCGTGGCCCCGGCCGCGACGGCCCCGGCCGCCGACGCGGCCGTCGCCTCCGGCGTCAGCGGCACCACCGCGCCGTCCGCCGCCGTGCGGGACCCGTTGAGACAGACCTGCATCACCGGACCGGTCCCCCGTTCCGAGGGGTGCGGCACCCCCTGCGCACCCCTCGCCGTGCTCCTCAGGCCGACACCAGCAGTCCGCCCCGCCTGGCGCACCGCAGCGCCTCGGGGGTGAGGACGGGCCGCGGCACCAGGATGCCGCAGTCCACGCACACCGGCCCGGTCGACGGCTCGTGGTCCAGGCCGTACTTCCAGACCAGCCGCTCCCCGGCGCACACCGGGCAGGCCGCACCCGGTTCGCGCTCCAGTGCGGCGATCAGCCGGCGCAGCACCTCAGCCAGCGGTTCGGCGGGGTGCACCCGCGGGTCGTCGCACCAGGCGACCCCGAAACCGCCCCACGTCAGCCGGTGCCAGTCGTCCACGCTGCCCGGACTGCGCAGCCCGTCGTGCTTCTCCTTCCTGCGGCGACGGGCGAACTCGGCCTCGTAGTCGAGCCACACCGTGCGCGCCTCCTCCAGCTCCTCCAGCGCGGCCACGAGCCGCACCGGATCGGGGGAGCGGTCCTCGGGGCCGAACCCGGCCCTGGAGCACAGATGGTCCCAGGTCGCCCTGTGCCCGTAGGGAGCGAACCGCTCAAGGCACTTGCGCAGTGAGTAGCGTCGCAGTGCCAGATCGCACCGCGGGTCCCTCACCTGTCTCGCCAGACTCCGGAAACCGGCCATCGCCCTGCACCTCCGTCACACCTGCACCTGCACTTCGGTCACTTCGGCGTCGTCGTACGGCCCGTCGCACGGTCCGTCGTACGGAGTCGTCCCGCGGAGTCGTCGTACGGACGTCGCCGAGTAGACGTGCCGACCGGCGATCCGGCTCCATCCGATTTCCGATGTCTGCCATAACTTCGCCCTGGTTGACCGTCATGTCCGCCACGAGGCGACTCCAAAAAGTGACGCATGCTCATCTTCCAACTCGTGGATACCGCCGGTAACGTCCCTCCCCACCCCCGTCGGGAGGAGCTGCTGCCATGCCACGGCGCACCCCACACTTCGCGCTCGACACAGTGAGAACTCCCCGCAGATTCCCCGGGTTCCTGAAGACGGCATCCGTATGCGTCCTCATTGCCGGTCTTTTGTCACCGCTTTCCCCAGCGGTGGCGGCCGGGGCGAGACCCGCGGCGACGGCCGCGAACGACTACTGCGGCGGCCGGTGCTCCGACATCCTGCCGCCCGGCGAGAACGGCGACGCCACGCTCGCCCAGATCCTCCTCAACCAGGTCTTCGGCACTCAGCCCGGCCACGCGGAGGACCAGCTCGGCCCCTACGCCGACCTGGCCAAGGGCTACCCGGCGCTCACCGACGACAAGGTGAACGCCTTCTTCCGCGACGCCTCCTTCGGAGTCCCGGCCGACCAGGTCGCCTCCACCGAGAAGCCCGCCGGCCGCGGTGACGTCACCATCGTCCGCGACAAGAAGACCGGTGTGCCGCACATCACGGGCACCACCCGCTACGGCACCGAGTTCGGCGCCGGGTACGCCGCCGCCGAGGACCGGCTGTGGCTCATGGACGTCTTCCGGCACGTCGGCCGCGGCCAGTTGACCTCCTTCGCGGGCGGCGCCGCCGCCAACCAGGGCCTCGAGCAGCAGTTCTACCGCAACGCCCCGTACACCGAGGCCGACCTCCAGGCGCAGATCGACAGCGCGGTGGCGAGGAACGGCGCGCGCGGGCAGCAGGCCCTCGCCGACGTCGACGCCTACCTCGCGGGCGTGAACGCCTACATCGACGCCTCCGACTCCGGCCGCTACTTCCCCGGCGAGTACGTCCTGACCGGCCACAAGAACGCCATCACCAACGCCGGCACCATCGAGCACTTCAAGGTCACCGACATGGTCGCGCTGGCCTCCGTGGTCGGCTCGCTGTTCGGCTCCGGCGGGGGCGGCGAGGTGAACAACGCCCTCTCCCTGCTGGCCGCCCAGGCCAAGTACGGCGTCGAGGAGGGCACCAGGGTCTGGGAGTCCTTCCGCGAGCGCAACGACCCCGAGGCCGTCCTCACCGTCCACGACGGCCAGAGCTTCCCGTACGCGACGAGGCCGGACAGCCCCCGGGGCGAGGCGCTGCCCGACGCCGGCTCGGTGACCCAGGAACCGCTCGTGTACGACCGGAGCGGCAGCGCGGCGACCTCCGCCGCCAGGAGCGCCTCCACCACGGCCGCGAGGACGACCCTGTCCTCCGCCCGGCGCGGCATGTCGAACGCCCTAGTCGTCAGCGGCGAGCACACCGCGAGCGGCCACCCGGTCGCCGTCTTCGGCCCGCAGACCGGCTACTTCGCCCCCCAGCTGCTGCTGCTCCAGGAGATCCAGGGCCCGGGCATCAGCGCCCGGGGCGCCTCCTTCGCGGGCCTGAGCATGTACGTCGAGCTCGGCCGCGGCCAGGACTACGCGTGGAGCGCCACGACCTCCGGCCAGGACATCATCGACACCTATGCCGTCGAACTGTGCCAGGACGACCACCACTACCTCTACGACGGCACCTGCACGGCCATGGACCAGGTGGAGCGGAAGAACGCCTGGCAGCCCACCGTCGCCGACGGGACGGCGGCCGGCTCGTACACCATGCGTGTGTGGCGCACCAAGTACGGCCCCGTCCAGTACCGCGCGACGGTCGGCGGCAAGAAGGTCGCCTACACCACCCTGCGCTCCTCCTATCTGCACGAGGCCGACTCCATCATCGGCTTCCAGATGCTCAACGACCCCGGCTTCGTCAAGGGCCCGCAGGACTTCCAGCAGGCCGCGCAACACATCAACTTCACGTTCAACTGGTTCTACGCCGACTCCCGGCACACCGCCTACTACAACAGCGGCGACAACCCGGTGCGGGCGAGCGGCGTCGACGCCGAGTTCCCGGTGTGGGCGCGCCCGGCGTACGAGTGGCGGAACTGGGACCCGGCCACCAACACCGCCGAGTACACCCCGCCCTCCGCGCACCCCAACTCCGTCGACCAGGACTACTACATCTCCTGGAACAACAAGCAGGCCCAGGACTACACGGCCGCGCCCTGGGGCGAGGGGTCGGTGCACCGGGGGAACCTGCTGGAGGACCGGGTGCGGAAGCTGGCCGCGTCCGGCGGGGTGACGAGAGCGGCGCTCACCAAGGCCATGGCGGACGCCGCTCTGGCGGATCTGCGCGCCGAGGACGTGCTGCCGAAGCTGCTGAAGGTGATCGACAGTGCGCAGGTCACCGACCCGGCCACGGCGACGGCCGTGACCAGGCTGCGGTCCTGGGTGTCCGCGGGCGCCCGGCGCACCGAGACCTCCGCCGGCTCGCAGACGTACGCCGACGCGGACGCGATCAGGATCCTGGACGCCTGGTGGCCGCTGCTGGTGAAGGCCGAGTTCGAACCGGGCCTGGGCAGCGACCTGTACACCGCCTTCACCGGCAACCTCCCCGTCGACGAGGCGCCGTCCGCCGGGCACGGCCCGACCGGAGCGCACGCCGGCAGCGCCTTCCAGTACGGCTGGTGGAGCTATGTCGACAAGGACATCCGCGCGGTGCTCGGCGAACCGGTGCGGGGACCGCTCGCCCGGAAGTACTGCGGCGGCGGCAGCCTCGCCGGCTGCCGGGACGTCCTGCTCGGCACCCTGAAGCAGGCGGCCGGTATGACGGCGGCCCAGGTCTACCCGGGCGACGACCAGTGCTCGGCGGGCGACCAGTGGTGCGCCGACTCGATCGCCCAGCGCCCTCTGGGCGGCATCAAGCACTACCGGATCAGCTGGCAGAACCGACCCACCTACCAGCAGGTGGTGGAGTTCACCTCGCACCGGTGAGGCCGGCCCGGGTCCGGTGACGTGACCGGCGGCGGGTCAGCGGACGCGGCCCGCCGCCAGCACCAGCCGTGCCAGTTCCGGGTGCACGATGTCGCTGTGCGCGCCGCTCGGCGGCCCGCCCCGCCGGACCACCTCGGCCGCGTCGACGTTCACGCACCCGGACGCCGGCAGCGGGGCGCCCAGGGCGGCGGCGAGGGTGCACGCGCGCGTGCCCGGCACCGCCCGCGCCCCGTCGTACCCCATGGCTCCCCATCTGTCCCCCAGCGCGTCGCCCACGTCGACGCCCAGCACCGACCGGTCGTCGCCCGCCATGCGCGAGGCCAGCGGATAGAACGTGCCGAGAGCCGAGTCGTGGCGGGAGTGGCAGCACACCAACGGGCCGTCGATACGGTGCTCCTGGCCCTGGAGCACCCCGCCCGCGCGCGGGTCGTCCGGCAGCCGGGCCGCGAACGCGTAGTGGGAGAAGGCCCCTTGCAACAAGGTCACGGACTTCACCGCCCGCACCCCGGCGGGCAGCCCGCGCAGCGCGAACGACACCAGCCGCCCGCCGAAGCTGTGCCCGACCAGATGGACCCGCAGGCCGGGCGCCGCCTGCGCGAGCCGGCCGACCACCGGGCCGAGCCCGCGCTCGCCGACCGTGCCCGCCCGGCGCTTCATCGCGTAGTACGTCGCCTGCCGCAGCAGTTCCTTGGCGCCGTCCCACGGGTTCGGCAGCGAGAAGGACTCCCGTCCGTCCGGCGCCTGAAGCCGGGCGAGGGCCTGCGCGAACTCGGCACAGACGTCCGCTGTGGGCCGCGAGAGGATCCCCGGCTCGCTCTGCGGCACACCCTCCGCCTCCGTGTCCGCCGCGAACTGGCCCTGCGGCCCCGGGGGTACCGCCTCGACCAGCAGGCGCACCAGCCGCCCGAACTCCTCCAGGCCCTCCTCCTCGCGCGGATGCTGGTCCAGTATTCGCACGAGCCGGTCGACCACCGTGGCCCGGCCGGGGAAGCACTCCAGGAGCGCGTGCCGGGTGTCCTTGTCCAGCGCCGGGCGGACCACCGGCTCGGCGGCGGTGGCGCGCGGGAAGTCGGGGATCGGCTCGTCGCTGAAGCGCATCGACGGCCACACCACGCCCACGTACCCGATCCGCGCGGCCGGCGCGAGCCGCGGGACGGGGGCGAAGAAGGCGCTGTAGAGGCGGGTGGCGCCCGAGCGGTCGTTGTTCCAGCCGTGCGCGAAGACGATCAGGTCGCGCACGCCCCGGGCGGTGACCCCGGCGAGCAGCCGGTCCCGCTCGGGGCCGTCCACGTCCCCGTCCGCGTCGAAGGTCAGCTCCCAGTAGGGAGCCACGCTCATCCCCTGATCCGCCATGGCTGCCGACCCCCTCGTGCCCCGAAGCGGTGCGATGTGGGGTGCATCGTCCTGCCAACGGGGTGAGTTGGCCATACGTCACGGCTCATCCGGGCGCGGCGATTGCCCGGCCTCTCACCGGTAGAGGAGATATTCCTCGCGCACCCTGCGGAACGCGGCCAGTTCGTCCCGCCAGCCGGCGACCACCTCGTCGGTGTCCGCCCCGGCGTCGATCATCGTGCGGACCCGCGTGGAACCGGTGAGCTTGTCGATCCAGTTGTCCGAGCGCCAGGCGAAGCCGTCCCAGACCTGCTTGGCGGTCACCAGCAGCGCGATCCCGGTGCGCACCGGGTCGTAGACGGCACGGTCGTGGACGTGGATCTGCACGCCGCCGACGGTCTTGCCCTGGAACTTGGAGAACGTGGGCGCGAAGTAGGCCTCCCGGAGGCGCACGCCCGGCAGCCCGAGCGCGTTCGCCGCGTCCGCCCAGCGCCCGTCGAGGCCCTCCGCGCCGAGCAGTTCGAAGGGGCGGGTGGTGCCGCGCCCCTCCGACAGGTTGGTGCCCTCGAACAGACACGTCCCGGAGTACACGAGGGCGGTGTCCGGCGTGGGCATGTTCGGGCTCGGCGGCACCCAGGGCAGCTCGGAGGCGTCGTAGAACTCCGACCGCTTCCAGCCGGTCATCAGCACGGTCTCCAGCGGCACCGGCGCGGCCAGGAACTCGCCGTTGAACAGCCGCGCCAGCTCCGCGACCGTCATGCCGTGCGCCTGGGAGATCGGCTGCCGACCCACGAAGGTCGCGAACTCCTTGTGCATGACCGGGCCCAGCGCCTCCCGGCCGGTCACCGGGTTGGGCCGGTCCAGCACCACGAACCGCTTGCCCGCCAGCGCGGCGGCCTCCATGCAGTCGTAGAGCGTCCAGATGTACGTGTAGAAGCGTGCCCCCACGTCCTGGATGTCGAAGACGACCGTGTCCACGCCGGAGGCGGCGAAGACGTCCGCTAGCGGCTGCCCGCTCTTGTTGTACGTGTCGTACACCGGCAGTCCGGTGGCCGGGTCGTCGTAACGTCCCTCGGAGCCGCCCGCCTGCGCGGTGCCGCGGAAACCGTGCTCCGGGCCGAAGACGGCCACCAGGTTCACCCGGCGGTCGGCGTGCATGACGTCCACGATGTGCCGCACGTCCCGGGTGATGCCGGTCGGGTTGGTGACGATGCCGACCCGCTGCCCGGCGAGCTGCGCGTAGCCGCCCGCCTCGAGGCGCTCGAAGCCGGTGCGCAGCGGACGGCCGCGGCCCTGCGGGGCCGCCTGGGCCTGTGCGGCCGGGACGGCCCCGGCCGCGACGGCGGCGGTGGTGGCGAGCAGGCTCCGTCTGGACAGCTTCATGCGGTGACCTCCGTGATCGCTGCACGTGTCATGGGCAGGCACGCTAGCGTGCGCCCCGGGTGGCTGGGAACGAACCGTCGCCACCGTCTATGGTCCACACCACTGGCGGAGCCCGGGCGCCGGGTGGCTCTTCCCTGGAACATACCGACCGGTTAGTGTGGCGCCGCAGGGCTGATACGTCGGTGTGTCGCAGTCGTGTCGAAGGAGACCGATGGTGCAAACCGTTCAAGGTGCCGGAGTCGTCGTCACCGGGGCCGGAGGCGGCATCGGGGCCGCGCTGGCCCGCCGGTTCGCCGCCGAGGGTGCGAGGGTCGTGGTCAACGACCTCGACGCCGCGCGGGCCGAGGCCGTGGCCGGGGAGATCGGAGGCATCGCTCTGCCCGGCGACGCCTCAGCGATCATCAGCGAGGCCCGCGACGCGCTCGGCGGAACGGTCGACGTCTACTGCGCCAACGCCGGTTTCGCCTCCGGCGGCTCCGAGGCCTCGGGCGAGGACGTCTGGGCGCGCGCCTGGGACGTCAACGTCATGGCCCACGTCCGCGCCGCCGAGGCACTGCTTCCGGCCTGGCTGGAACGCGGCGGCGGCCGCTTCGTCGCCACCATCTCCGCCGCCGGACTGCTCACCATGATCGGCGCCGCCCCCTACAGCGTCACCAAGCACGGCGCCTACGCCTTCGCCGAGTGGCTGTCGCTGACGTACCGGCACCGCGGTATCAAGGTCCACGCGATCTGCCCGCAGGGCGTGCGCACCGACATGCTCGCCGCCACCGGCAGCGCCGGCGACCTGGTGCTCCAGCCGACCGCCATCGAACCGGAGGACGTGGCCGACGCCCTGTTCAAGGGCATCCAGGAGGACCGCTTCCTGATCCTGCCGCACCCCGAGGTCGCCGGCTTCTACCAGGCCCGCGCCGCCGACCCCGACCGCTGGCTGACGAACATGAACCACATCCAGCAGAAGTGGGAGGAGACCCGGTGACCGGCGCGAACGCCTCCCACTACACGGCGAAGCCCTGGCTGCACCTGCTCGACGAGGCCCAGCGCGCCCCGGTCGACCCGGCCGGCTCGCTCGTGCACGCCCTGCGCCGGTCGGCCGCCGAGGCCGCGGACCGCGCCTTCCTCGCCTACTTCGACGCCCGCCTCACCTACCGCGAGGTGGACGAGCTGAGCGACTCGGTGGCCGGCCACCTCGCCGCGCGCGGCCTTCGGCCGGGCGACCGGGTGGCGGTCATGCTCCAGAACTCCCCGCACTTCGTGCTCGCCGTCCTCGGCGCCTGGAAGGCGGGCGCCACCGTCGTCCCCGTCAACCCGATGTACAAGTCGGCCGAGGTGGCCCACGTCCTGAAGGACGCCGAGGTGGCCGCACTGATCTGCTCCGACCGGGCCTGGGAGTCGTATCTGCGCGACACGGCGGCCGGCTCGCCGGTGCGGATCGTGCTCACCGGCTGCGAGCTGGACTTCCAGACCCGCGGCGACGCCCGTGTGCTCACCTTCGAACGGCTGCCGCGGGCGGCGGACGCCGACGACCTGGCGAGCGTCGCCCGCGCCGGCCACCGGGCGCCCGCCGACCGCGACCCAGCCCCCGCCGACATCGCGCTGATCAGCTACACCTCGGGCACCAGCGGCACCCCCAAGGGCGCCACCAACACGCACGCCAACATCATGTACAACGCCGAACGGCAGCGCACCGGTCTCGGCCTGCCCGAGGCGCCGGTCTACTTCGCGCTGGCGCCGCTGTTCCACATCACCGGCATGGTCTGCCAGTTCGGCGCCTGCCTGAACAGCGCGGGCACGCTGGTGCTGGCCTACCGCTTCGAGGCCGGCGTGGTCCTGGACGCGTTCGCCGAGCACCGGCCGCACTACACGGTCGGCCCCTCCACCGCCTTCATGGCGCTGGCCGCCCACCCCGCCGTCGCCCCCGACCACTTCTCCTCCTTCCGGGTCATCTCCTCCGGGGGCGCGCCCCTGCCGCCCGCGCTGGTGGAGAAGTTCCGGGCCGGCTTCGGGCCGTACATCCGCAACGGCTACGGCCTCACCGAGTGCACCGCCCCCTGCGCCTCCGTGCCCCCGGGCCGGGAGGCCCCCGTGGACCCGGTCTCCGGGACGCTCGCCGTCGGCGTGCCGGGCCCCGACACCGTGGTACGGATCGTCGACGACGAGGGGCAGGAGGTGCCCTTCGGCCGGCCGGGCGAGATCGTCGTCAGCGGACCGCAGGTCGTGCCCGGCTACTGGCGGCGTCCAGAGGCCACCGCCGAGACCTTCCCCGGCGGCGAGCTGCGCACCGGAGACATCGGGTTCATGGACGAGCAGGGCTGGCTCTACGTCGTCGACCGCAAGAAGGACATGATCAACGCCTCCGGCTTCAAGGTGTGGCCGCGCGAGGTCGAGGACGTGCTCTACACCCACCCGGCGGTGCGCGAGGCGGCCGTCGTCGGGGTGCCGGACGGCTACCGTGGGGAGACCGTGAAGGCCTTCATCAGCCTGCGCCCGGGCGCCACGGCGGACCCGGATGAACTCGCGGCGTACTGCAAGGAGAGACTGGCCGCCTACAAATACCCGCGCCAGGTGGAGATACTGCCCGACTTGCCGAAGACGGCGAGTGGGAAGATCCTCCGTCGGGAGTTGCGTTCCCTCACCGACGACTAGCAGCAGAACGGAAAGGCAGGTGGCGGCAGTGCCCAGGACGACGGACTCAGCCGGGACTCCTGTGCCGCAGCGGCTCCTGGCGGCCGCCACCCGGCTCTTCGCCGAGCAGGGCTACGACCGCACCTCGGTCCAGGAGATCGTGGAGGCGGCCGGCGTCACCAAGGGCGCGCTCTACCACTACTTCGGCTCCAAGGACGACCTGCTGCACGAGGTGTACGCGCGCGTCCTGCGGGTCCAGCAGGAGCGCCTGGACCACTTCGCGGGCATGGACGCGCCGGTGGAGAAGCGGCTGCGGGGCGCGGCGGCGGACGTCGTGGTGACCACCATCGAGAACCTCGACGACGCGATGATCTTCTTCCGGTCCATGCACCACCTCAGCCCGGAGAAGAACAAGCAGGTCCGCGCCGAGCGCCGGCGCTACCACGAGCGTTTCCGCGCGCTCATCGAGGAGGGCCAGGAACAGGGCGTCTTCTCCACGGCCACACCCGCTGACCTGGTGGTCGACTACCACTTCGGCTCCGTCCACCACCTGTCCACCTGGTACCGCCCCGACGGCCCGCTCTCCCCGCAGGAGGTCGCCGATCACCTGGCCGACCTGCTGCTGCGGGCACTGCGCCCGTGACGGCGTGGCGCAGGGGCGCGATCTAGACGATCAGTGCCACCGCGCACACCGCGACGCCGGCCGTGCACAGGACCGCCGCCGTGGCGAGCCGCGGGGCCAGGGCCGGCGGGGTGGCCGCCCGCGCCAGGCACTGGATGCGGAACTGGGCGACCAGGAGGAAGCCCAGCCAGAGCGCACAGCACAGACCGCAGACCACGGCACCGGCGGTAGACACCCCGCCGTGCAGGGCCGCCTTCACGGCCAGTACGGCCACCACGGTGGCGGACAGCGTCGTACGCCGCCAGGCGAGCCGCGTCCGCTCCGGCTGGAGCCCGGGATCCCGCACGGCGCCCGTCGACGCCGTGCCGTCGCCGCCGGCCCCGTCGCCGCCGCTGGCCGCCGCGCCCATCTCAGCCCGCCCAGCCGGCCAGGACCACCACCACCATGGCCACGGCCACGAACGCGACGACCAGGCTCAGCAGGGCCGGGAACCGGGACGTGGGCAGGTCCTCGCCGCGCCGCATGGCCCGCTCGCAGCGCACCCAGTGGTTGATCGCGCGCAACGCGCACAGCACGCCCACGGCCAGCAGGGCCAGCGCGAGGCCGATGCGCCAGCCCGAGCGCAGGTCCGGCAGGAACTGGTCCACCGCGAAACCGCCGCCGATCAGGGCGAGAGCGGTGCGCAGCCAGGCGAGGAACGTGCGCTCGTTGGCCAGCGAGAAGCGGTAGTCGGGGGTGCTGCCGTCCTGCCTGACCTCCTCGGGGGCGAACCACAGACGGGCGTTCCGTACGAACTCGATCACATGGGGACCCTACTCGGCCGGGGCGGACCGGTAGGTCCTGAGCAGTTCGTAGGCCGCGAGGCCGTCCGGCACCCACTCCCACTCGCCCAGGCGGCGTTCCACCTCGTCCTCCGGCAGGAAGTCGTGCCAGGCGACCTCCTCGGCCTGCGGCCGCACCGGCAGCTCGCAGCGGACCTCGTACACCGCCGACCACCAGCCGAGGCCGGCGCCGTCGTCGTACAGGAACTTGAACAGGTACTCCGGACGGGGCAGCCCCGTCACCCCCAGCTCCTCCTCGGCCTCGCGCAGGGCCGCGTCGTCGTAGCTCTCGCCGGCGCCGACGACTCCGCCGACGAACATGTCGTACAAGGAGGGGAAGACCAGCTTGGTCGCGGTGCGGCGGTGCACGAAGAGCCGGCCGTCGGCGTCCCGGGCCTGGACGAAGACGCAGCGGTGGCGCAGCCCCTTGGCGTAGACCTCTCCACGCGGGAGCCGTCCCACGACGCGGTCGTCGGCGTCGACGATGTCGAGCATCTCGTCCGCGGGGTTTTCCACAGGATTCTCCGAAGAGCTGTCCGCAGGGTTCATACCGGCATCCAAGCAGTGGCCGCCGCGAAGGGCAGCAGGCAGGTCGCGAGCGCCGGGGGTCAGCGGTGCTGGAGGTCGCGCTGCTCGCCGCGCACCGCCGGGCCGCAGGGCATGGCCGGGTGCAGGCCGAGGAGGACGATGCCGGTGACGATCGCGGCGAGGCCGGCCGCCTCCCAGGTCAGCGCGCCGGCGTCGGTGCGCAGCCGGTCGCCGAGGAAGCCCACCCCGCAGGCGATCCCGGCCAGCGGCTCGGCGGCGGTGAGCGCGGGCAGCGACATGCGCAGCGGGGCCGTCTCGAAGGCGCTCTGCACCAGGATCAGCCCGAAAACGCCGATGACCAGCAGGCCGTACGGCTGCCAGCCGGTCAGCAGCGCCGTCCAGCCTCCCGCCGAGAACCGCTGCCCGCTCACCCGGGTCAGCGCGTCCTGTACGCCGTACAGCAGTCCGGCGGCCACCGCCAGCAGCACCGGCCCCCAGCTGAGCCGGGAGCGTTTGGCGAAGGTGGTCAGCAGCAGGGCCAGGCCCACCACGATCCCGATGATCAGCCAGTGGCGCAGCGGGTCGGTGACCGCGCTGCCCGCCCGTGGCTGGCCCCCGAGGATGAACGCCGTCACCCCGCCGGCGAGCAGCACCAGTCCGCACCAGCCCTGCCGGCCCAGCGACTGCCGGGTCTGTACGCGGGACAGCGCCAGCGCGAACAGCAGGTTCGTCGCCAGCAGCGGTTCGACCAGCGAGATCTCGCCCTCGCCCAGCGCTGTCGCGCCCAGCACCATGCCGACGATCATCAGTCCGAGACCGCCGAGCCAGCGGGGGATCTTCACCAGGTCCAGCAGCAGCCGCGGGGAGAGGAAGTCGCTGAGGGGCGCCTGCTGGGCCGCGTTCTGCTGGAGCACGAATCCGAAGCCCAGGCAGCAGGCAGCGCTCACGGCGAGAATCAGAACCAGAACCGACACGCTGCGTACCTCGATCATCCGGTCGGGCCACGGGGTGCGTAGTGGCCGACTGTAGTCTCCCGGGCCGCTGCCCGCCGCCGCACGGACCCGGATCCGGGCAGCAGGCCCGGCGGTGGTGCCCCACGGGCGGGGGCGGCGGCACGGCCGCACGGCCATGGTGGGACGTGCCCCGGACCCCGCGCCATGGCGTGGGCCACACGGGTGAGGCAGTGCTCGCGAGCTGGCCCCGCGGCGGATCGTGCGGCCACCCCGATGGCGCGAGTGTCGGGCGGGTTCCGCCACAACTCCCGTACAGATCAGGTCAGTTGACGCGTGTAACGCTCCGATCGCCCTTGACGCCGGGCAGGGGCTGAGGGTTTGCTTTCCGTGATCAGTCGACGGCGGGCCGACGGCCGGGGTGAGAGCACCGACCGCACCACACGGCCACGGCACCGCGGCGACATGAGCCCAGTGTGAACACGGCACAGATAAAGAGCGCGTGAGGAAGTCCCGCGGTGTCCCCACCCCCGCCTCCCCTCGGACGCGGCCGCAGGCGTGCGGCCCACATCTTCGACGCCGCTCTCGACGACACCGAACTCGTCGGCGCCCGCGCCGCGTTGGCTCAGGGCCGGTGGCAGGCGGTCCGCGCGCTGCTCGCCCGCACCGGTGACGACTGGGACCGGCGCGGCCACCGCGTCACCGTCCTGGCCGAGGAGCCGTACGCCGCCCCCTGGGTCCGCGACTGGCTGCTCGCCGAACCCGAGTCCCCGGACGCCTGCGCACTGCTCGGCCTGTGCCTGGTCCACAGCGCCCTGCGCGGCAAGGAGAGTCCCGAGCGGGCCCGCGAGGCATGCCGGTCGGCGAGCGGGCTGGCGCCCGCCGACCCCACGCCGTGGCTCGGCCTGCTCCTGCTGGAGCGCGGCCTGGGCGCCGAGGAGGAACTGGTACGCCTCTTCGACGAGGTGCGGCTGCGTCACCCCGACCACCACCACGCCCACCACGTCATGGTGGCGGCGCTCGCCGAGCGCCACACGGCCGCGGGCCCGGACCCGCTGCACGAGGTCTACGACTTCGCCAACTGGGCCGCCGAGCAGGCGCCCGCCGACTCGCCGCTCGCCATCCTGCCCGTGGTCGCGCACGCCGAGCGCTACCGCGCCCTGGCCGCCGGCGGCCAGGCGCCGCCCGACCCGGCCTCCTCCGGGCACTGGGCCGGCCGACGGGCCCGGCAGGTGATGAAGACCGCCTTCGACTGGTGGCTGGAGTGGGGACAAGAGGGGCATCCGCGGCACATGGTCGACCTGAACTACCTCGCGCACGCCAAGTACTGCGAGGGCCGGGGCGCCGAGGCCGCCGCCCTGTTCCACCGCATCGGGGACCACGCCACCCCGGCCCCGTGGGCGTACCCCGAGCGGGACCCCGTCGTCGCGTTCCGCACCGCCCGCGCCAGTGCGCTCGGCACGGTGTGACACGCGGGCCTCGCAAGCCGCAAGCCGCAAGCCGCAAGCCGCAAGCCGAAAGGACGATCCCCGATGACGACGGGCAGTTCGAGCACGAGCAGATCCACCGCCGACGGCGGCGGCATCAGCACCTTCAAGGGGCAGGAGCGCGCACTGCGCGCCGACCGCCTCGGCACGGGGGGCCTGCTGCTCTCCGTCCTGGCCGCGACCGCCCCGCTCATGGTGGTCGCGGGTGTCATGCCCACCACATTCGCGGTGATGGGCATCGTCGGCCAGCCGCTGCTCTTCGTGATCCTCGGCGTGGTGCTGGTCCTCTTCAGCCTCGGCTACGCCGAGATGAGCCGCCACGTCCACAACGCGGGCGCCTTCTACGCCTACATCTCACGGGGCCTGGGCGGCACGGCCGGCGCGAGCGCGGCCCTCGTCGCCCTGGTCGCCTACAACGCCCTCCAGGCGGGCATCTACGGCATCTTCGGCTTCGAGGTCTCCAACCTGTTCGCCACCTACGCCGACGTCACCCTCGCCTGGTGGATACCGGCCCTCGCCGCTGTCGCCGCCGTCGGCGCGCTCGGCTGGCTGAAGATCGACGTCAACGCGCGCGTGCTCGGCGTGCTGCTGGTGATCGAGGTCGTCCTCGTCGTGATCTTCGACGCGGCGGCGATCGGCGACCCCGCCGAGCAGGGCCTGTCGCTGCACGCCTTCAACCCGGACACCCTCAGTGGCGCCGGCATCGGCACCGCGCTGTGCTTCTGCATCGCCGCCTTCCTCGGCTTCGAACAGGCCCCGGTGTACGCGGAGGAGACCAGCCGGCCGCACGTCCTGGTGCCGCGCGTGATGTTCCTCGCGGTGGCCGGCGTGGCCGTCTTCTTCGCGATCAGCAGTTGGGCGCTCACCGTGGCCACCGGTCCGTCGGCGGTCGTCGGCACCGCGCGGAAGGAGAGCGCGGGGCTGCTGTTCTCGCTCACCGAGTCACGGCTCGGCGGCACCTTCACGGACGTCCTGCACGTCCTGTTCGTGACCGGCATGTTCGCGGCCATGCTCAGCTTCCACAACGTCGTCGCCCGGTACGCCTTCGCGATGGGCCGCGAGGGACTGCTGCCCGCGGCGTTCGGGCGGACCTCCAGCGCCAGTGGCGCCCCCGCCACCGGTTCGCTCTCGCAGACCGTCTTCTCGCTGGTCGTGGTGGTCGCCTTCGCGGTCACCGACGGCAAGCCGGCCGGCGACCCGACCGCACCCGTGCTGCGCCTGTTCACCTGGGGCGGCAACCTCGGCGCCCTCGGTGTGATCCTGCTGATGGCGGCGGCCTCCCTGTCGGTGATCGTGTTCTTCGCCCGGCGCGGCGCGGCGGGCGCGCAGGCCTGGCGGCTGGTCACCTCCGCGCTGGCCGGGATCGCCCTGCTGGTGATCGCCTTCTACACGGTCAAGGACTTCGACGTCCTGGTCGGCGCCGGGCCGGACTCGGCGCTCAGCCGGGTCCTGCCCGGCATCATCGGCCTGGCCGCCGTGGTCGGCGCGGTGCAGGGTGCCGTCCTGCGCGCGCGCCGCCCCGAGGCCCACGCCAGGATCGGGCAGGGCAACGAGGCGTTCCAGCTGGAGAAGGCGGCCGAGGAGGCGCCGTAGCCCCCGCCGTCGTGGCGCCTCCCGCCGCGGCCCGGGAAACGATGACGAAAGTCTGACGGGCGCCCGTGATCCCTGGCCTGTACGGGGCACGGGTGCTCGAATGGAGGGGTGAACCCCGAACCGTCCGAGGCGGAGGGCCGCCCCGTCGGCCGCCGCCTCTTCCTCGGCACCCTCGCCCTGGGCGCCCTCGGCGTGGCCGCGGCGCCCACCCTGCAGCGCGGACTGGAGGGAGTGCTCGGCGCCGCCTCCGGCAAGGACCCCACCGGTCTGACCGGTCTGCTGCCCAACGGAGGCGGCTTCCGCTACTACTCGGTCGCCGCCTCCGTCCCGCACAAGGACGCCACCGACTACCGCCTGACCGTCGACGGCCTGGTCGACCGCCCGACGTCGTACACACTGGCCGCTCTCAGAGCCCTGCCCCAGACCCGCATGGTCCGCGACGTCCAGTGCGTCACCGGCTGGCGGGTGCCCGGCACGCCCTTCGAGGGCGTCCGTCTCTCCCGCCTGCTGGACGCGGCCGGGGTCCGCTCCACGGCGAAGGCGGTGCGCTTCACCTGCTTCGACGGCACCTACACCGAGAGCCTGACCCTCGCCCAGGCCCGCCGCGCCGACGTCCTGGTGGCCCTGCGTATGCAGGACAAGGACATCGGCCACGACCACGGCGGTCCGGTCCGCCTCTATGTGGCCCCCATGTACTTCTACAAGTCCGCCAAGTGGCTCTCCGGCATCACCGTCACCGACGCGGTCGAGCCCGGCTACTGGGAGGAGCGGGGGTACGACGTCGACGCCTGGGTCGGCCGCTCGAACGGACGCGGCGATGCCCCTACGAGCTGAGACCCCGGCCCCGCCCGGCACCGACGTCCGCCGCTTCACCCGCGCCGAACGCTGGGTGCACCGCCTCACGGCCCTGCTGATGGGCACGTGCGTGGTCACGGCCGCCTGCCTCTACATCCCCCAGCTCGCCGTGCTCGTCGGCCGCCGCGACCTGGTCGTCCGTGTCCACGAGTGGGCGGGGCTCGCCCTGCCGGCGCCGGTCCTGCTGGGCCTGGCCTCCCGCGCCTTCCGCGCCGACCTGCGCTTCCTCAACCGCTTCGGCCCGCACGACAAGGTGTGGCTGGGTGCCGCCCTGCGCCGCGACCGGCGCCCCGCCGCACGGCCGGCCGGCAAGTTCAACGCCGGCCAGAAGATCTACGCCGCCTGGATCGCCGGGGCCACCCTGGTCATGCTCGGCACGGGCCTGCTGATGTGGTTCACCCACCTGACCCCGTTGCAGTGGCGCACCAGCGCCACCTTCGTCCACGACTGGCTGGCCCTGACCATCGGCATCGTCCTCGGCGGGCACATCGGCATGGCCATGGGCGACCCGGAGGCCCGCCGGGGCCTGCGCACCGGGCTGGTGCGCCGGGAGTGGGCGGAGAGCGAGCATCCGCTGTGGAAGGGGTGAGGCCCGTTCAGTCCCCGAGGTCCAGCAGCACCTTGCACGAGCGGCTCCGGTCCGCGGCCAGCGCGAACGCCGACTCGGCGTCGTCCACCGGGACCACCGCGCTCAGCAGCGCGTCGAAGGACGGTTCGGCGGTCAGCACGCGCAGGGCCTCGTCGAACTCGGTGTCGAAACGGAACGCGCCGCGCAGTTCGATCTCCCGGCTGACCACCAGGTTCCCGGCGAACGGAGACCGGCCGGGCGGCAGCATGCCCAGCTGGACGACCACCCCGCCGCGCCGCACGAGCCGCAGACAGGTCTCCAGCCCGGCCGCCACCCCGGAGGCCTCGACGGCCACGTCCACCTCCGGCGGCCACCCGTCGTCGTCCGGGTCGTCGGCCCGTACGACCGTGTCGGCGCCGACCGCCGAGGCGTACCGCAGCGCCCGCGGGAGCAGGTCGGTGACGGTCACCCGGGCGGCGCCCGCCGACCTGGCCGCCGCGACCACCAGGCAGCCGATCGGCCCGGCGCCGGTCACCAGCACATGACGCCCCGTCACCTCGCCCGCCCGCCGCAGCGCGTGCAGCGCCACGGACAGCGGCTCGGCGAGCGCGGCCCGGCGCGGTGCCAGCCCGGCCGGGAGCGGTCTCAGCTGCTCGGCGGGCACGGCCACCCGCCCCGCGAACCCGCCCTGGACATGGGGGAAACGGGCCGCGCTGCCGAGGTAGCGGGTGTCACGGCAGAGGTTGCGCAGGCCGTCGGCGCACTCCGGACAGGTTCCGCACGGTGTCGCCGGGTGCACGGCCACCGCCGTGCCGGGCCGCGGGCCGGTGGCTCCGGGGCCGTAGGAGACGACCGTGCCCACCACCTCGTGGCCGAGCACCATCGGCTCCTTGAGGCGGAAGTCGCCGACCCCGCCGTGCCGCCAGTAGTGCAGGTCGGAACCGCACACCCCGCCGTAGCGGACGGCGACCAGGGCCTGACCCGCGCCGGGTACGGGCACCGGCAGGTCCTCGACCCGCAGGTCGCCCTGACCGTGGATCACCACCGCACGCATCGCCCGCGCCCTCCCGGCCTCGTCAGAGCACACTCGTCATGCCGCCGTCGACGTACAGCACCTGACCGGAGACGAAGTCCGCGGCCGGCGAGGCGAGGAACAGCACCCCGCCCACCAGGTCGTCGGTGCGGCCCCAGCGGCCGGCCGGGGTGCGGCGGCGCACCCACGCGCCGAACTCCTCGTCCTCCACCAGGGGCCGGGTCAGCTCGGTCTCGATGTAACCGGGACCGAGACCGTTGACCTGCACTCCGTACGGGCCCCAGTCGGCGCACATGCCCTTGGTGAGCATCTTCAGCGCGCCCTTGGTCGCCGCGTACGGCGCGATGCCGGGGCGGACCACCTCGCTCTGCAACGAGCAGATGTTGATGATCTTGCCGTGGCCTCGTTCCGTCATCCGCCGGGCGGCCTCCCGGCCGACCAGGAACGCGCTGGTGAGGTTGGTGTCCAGGATCCGGTGCCAGTCCGTGTCCGTGAACTCCAGCAACGGCGCGCGCAGTTGCATGCCCGCGTTGTTCACCAGGATGTCCAGCGGGCCCACCCGCTCCTCGACGTCCGCGATCCCGGCCGCCACCGAGGCGCCGTCGGTCACGTCGAACGCGGCCGTGTGCACCCGGTCGCCGGGCAGCCCGGCAGCGGCCTCGGCGAGCCTTTCGCGGTCGCGTCCGTTCAGGACCACCGTGCAGCCCGCCTCGGCCAGCCCGCGGGCCAGGGCCAGCCCGATCCCGCGGGAGGAGCCGGTGACCAGGGCCGTACGGCCGCCGATGTCGAAGAGGGGGTGAGCCGTCATCGTCGTACTCCCGATGCCGCTAGATGATCAGGGACAGCAGCAGGACCAGACCGCCGGCCACCACGGAGATGATCGTCTCCATGACGGACCAGCTCTTGATGGTCTGACCGACGTTCAGCCCGAAGTACTCCTTCACCAGCCAGAAGCCGGCGTCGTTGACGTGGCTGAAGAAGAGGGAGCCCGCGCCGACCGCCAGGACCAGCAGGGCCGCGTGCGTGGTGGACATGTCGGCCGCCAGCGGGGCGACCAGACCGGCCGCCGAGATGGTCGCCACCGTCGCCGAACCGGTCGCGAGCCGGATCGCCACCGCGATCAGCCACGCCAGCAGCAGCGCCGGGATCGACCAGTCCTTGGAGATGTCCAGGATCATCTGGCCCACCCCGCTGTCGATCAGCGTCTGCTTGAAGCCGCCGCCCGCACCGACGATCAGCAGGATGCCCGCGATGGGCATCAGGCCCTTCTCGACGATGGAGGTGACCCGCTCCTTGGAGAACCCGGCCGGGCGGCCCAGCGTGAAGATGCCGACGATCACGGCGGCCAGCAGCGCGATCAGCGGCGAGCCGATGACGTCGAAGACGCGCTGGGTCATGTTGGAGGGGTCGTCGATGACGATGTCCACCAGCGCCTTGGCCAGCATCAGCACGACCGGCAGCAGCACGGTGGCCAGCGTCGCGCCGAAGCCGGGACGCCGCTGAAGCTCCTCGGAGGGGCGCTGCGGGAGCATCCGGTCGGGGGCGGGGACGTCGACCCAGCGGGCCGCCACCTTGGAGAACAGCGGACCGGCGATGATCACGGTGGGTATGGCGACCAGGATGCCCAGCGCCAGCGTCACGCCCAGGTTGGCCTTGACCGCGTCGATGGCGACCAGCGGGCCGGGGTGCGGCGGGATCAGGCCGTGCATCACCGACAGACCGGCCAGCGCCGGGATACCGATGCGCATCAGGGAGTAGTTGCCGCGCTTGGCGACCATGAGCACGACCGGGATCAGCAGCACGATGCCGACCTCGAAGAACAGCGGCAGGCCGATCACGGAGGCGATGAGGACCATCGCCCACGGCATCGCCCGGCCCCCGGCCTTCGCCAGGATCGTGTCCACCACCTGGTCGGCGCCGCCGGAGTCGGCGAGCATCTTGCCGAGGATCGCGCCCAGCGCGATCAGCACGCCGACACCGGCGACCGTCGAGCCGAGGCCGGCGGTGAAGCTGGAGATCGCCTTGTCCAGCGGTGCGCCGGCGACCGCGCCGAGCACCAGTGACCCGATGGTCAGTGAAAGGAAGGCGTGCAGCTTGAACTTGGTGATGAGCAGGACGATGACGGCGATGCCCGCCAGTACGGCGATGCCCAGCTGAGCGTGTCCGGCCGAGGTGATCGGCGGGGGCGCGTCCGCTGCCAGCATCTCGACGCTGAGTCTGGTCACGGGTTTCCCTTGGGGGTGAAGTGGGACGGTGGGGACAGGTGGAGCGGCGGCCGGTGACCGTGGGGGACGGGCCTTACCGTGGGGACGGTTCGGTCCGGGCCGGCCGCGTGGAGCTGTCGAGGTCGTCCAGAGCGGCCAGGGCGCGGGTGGCGATCTCCTCGGGCGTGCCCGAGACATCCACCTCGACGCCCGCCTCGTCCGCCTGGAGCGGCTGGAGCGTGGCGAACTGGGAGTCCAGCAGTGCCGTCGGCATGAAGTGACCGTGACGGTGTGCCATCCGGTCCCCGATGAGCTCCCGGCTGCCCGTCAGATGGACGAACACGATGCCGGGAGCCTCGGCCCTGAGCCGGTCACGGTACGACCGCTTCAGCGCCGAGCAGCTCACCACCCCGCCGAGCCCCGCCCGGCCATGTGCCCAGGCGCCGATGGCGTCCAGCCACGGCCACCGGTCATCGTCGTCGAGCGGATGGCCGGCCGTCATCTTGTCGATGTTGGCCTGCGGATGGAAGTCGTCGCCCTCGGCGTACGGGACGCCGAGCCGGTCCGCGAGCAGAGGACCGATGGTGGTCTTGCCCGTGCCGGCGACGCCCATCACCACGACGACGTGGGGAGTGCGCATCACTGCCTCGCTGTCTTCCTCGACATGGGACGCCGACATCCGGCGTCGCCACACTGAAACCCATTAGGTAGGACAAATTCAAGACTCTGTGATGTATAAGTCTGACTTTTTAGTTCCGTGATCCACACCGTACGCTGAGTGCATGAGCACACCGGGCCGGGGGCTGCACGGCCACGTACTGGACACCCTCGGCCCCGCGATCACCGCGGGGGAGTACCCGCCGGGCAGCGTCCTGCGCACCGACGAGCTGGCACAGCGTTTCGACGTGTCACGCTCGGTGATGCGCGAGGCCGTGCGGGTCCTGGAGTCCATGCACCTGGTCGCCTCCCGCCGACGCGTCGGCGTGACGGTGCTCCCGCAGTCGGACTGGAACGTCTACGACCCACAGGTGATCCGCTGGCGTCTGGCCGGCGCCGACCGCCCGCGCCAACTGCGCTCGCTGACCGTGCTGCGCTCGGCGGTCGAACCGGTCGCCGCCGGCCTGGCCGCCAGGCACGCCACGCCCGAGCAGTGCTCCGAGCTCACCGAGTGCGCCCTCGGCATGGTGGCCAACTCACGCGGGCACCGGCTGGAGGAGTACCTGTTCCACGACGTGGCCTTCCACCGTGTGATCCTCAACGCCTCCGGCAACGAGATGTTCGCCCGCCTCGGCGACGTCGTCGCCGAGGTCCTGGCCGGCCGCACCCACCACGAGGTCATGTTCGAGGACCCCGACCCGGCCGCCGTCACCCTTCACGTCCAGGTCGCCGAGGCCGTGCGGGCGCGCGACGCCGACCGGGCGGAGCGGCTGACACGGGAGATCACCGTCGGCGCCCTGCACGAACTGGACATCCTGGCGCCGTAGCCGTAGCCGTAGCCGTAGCCGTAGCCGTTCCTCAGGAGGCTCGCTGCGACGGACGTTCCGGCGCCACGGCCCGCCGCGCTACTCCAGGAAGTCCCCGTCGACGTACACCCACGCCCCCTCGACCCGCTCGAACCTGCTGCGCTCGTGCAGCGAACCGCCCCGGTAGGACGCCCGGAACGTGACCGTGCCCGTGGTGTGGAACGCGGAACCGTCCGTCGTGCCGAGGATCTCCAGGCCCGTCCAGCGCATCCCCGCATCCAGGTCGAGCCGCGCGGGCCGGGTCCGCGGGTGCCAGGTCCGCAGCAGATACCCCGCGTCCCCTCGCGCGAAGGCGGAGTACCGCGAGCGCATCAGGGCCTCGGCGGTCGGCGCGGCGGCCGCACCGCTGTGGTAGCGGCCGCAGCACCTCGCGTACGGCTCGGACCGCCCGCACGGGCAGGGACGCGTGGTCATGCCCACATTCTGCCTGCCGTCCGAGGGCGCACGCCGCCGTGCCCCGCCCCACGGCGCCGGGTGCCGGACACCCGTGCGGTCACCGGCCGTGCGAGGCACAGTGGAAGAGGCGGAACGGTGTGCCGGTGTCCGCACCGGCACCCGCGTCCCGCCCCGGGAAACCGAGGGGAGACGGACGATGACGCGACCCGTCGACAGCCGGCCACAGTCCGTCAAGGAGTGGCGGCTGAACCTGTACCTGTCCGAGCACGACCCGGAGACCACGGCCCGGATCGTCCTGGACACCGGTGACAACGTCGTGGAGACCTGCGCGGAGGCCCGCCGCAACCCCTACGACTCGGCCGTGCCGGACATCGGTGACGAGCTCGCCGCCGGCCGGGCGCTGATCGCTCTGGGCCGTGAACTGCTGCGCAACGCGGCGGGCGACATCAAGGCGATGGGGGCGCCGGAAGCGACACCTCCCACGCCGCTCTGGTCGCCCAGGGAGTGAGGGAGGTCAGCGGTGCTCTTTCGGAATCGTGACGAAGCAGGCAGGCGACTGGCCGCCCGCCTCACGCACCTCACCGGCCGGGACGTCGTGGTGCTCGGGCTGCCGCGAGGCGGAGTCCCGGTCGCCGCGGCGGTCGCGGACGCGCTCGGCGCACCACTGGACCTCTGCCTGGTACGGAAACTGGGGGTGCCCTCGCAGCCGGAGCTGGCCATGGGCGCGATCGGCGAGGACGGCGTGCGCGTCGTCGACGACATGGTCGTGCGCGGGGCGGGGGTGCCGCCGGGCGCGCTGGCGCGCGTGGAGGAACGCGAGCGCGAGGAACTGGCCCGGCGCGCCGAGCGCTACCGCAGTGGGCGTCCGCCGCTCCCCGTCGAGGGCCGGACCGTCGTGGTGGTCGACGACGGGGTGGCCACCGGATCGACCGCTCGGGCCGCCTGCCGCACGGTACGGGCCAGGGGAGCGGCGCGGACGGTGCTGGCGGTGCCGGTCGCCCCGCCGGACTGGACCGCACGGCTCGGCGGGGAGGCCGACGAGCTCATCGCCCTGGAGACCCCGCCCGGCTTCTTCGCCGTCGGCCAGTTCTACGAGGACTTCGGCCAGCTCGAGGACGAGGACGTCATCGCTCGCCTGCGGCGGCAGCGCTCCGCCACGGGGGCGTCCGGCGGTGACCCGGAGTCGGTGGACCAGGAGGTCGAGGTGGCGGCCGGCGCCGTACGGCTCGGCGGGCATCTGACCGTGCCCGCCGACGCGTCCGGCGTCGTGCTCTTCGCGCACGGCAGCGGCAGTGGCCGGCACAGCCCCCGCAACCGGTTCGTGGCCGCCGGGCTGAACCGGGCCGGCCTCGGCACACTGCTGTTCGACCTGCTCACCGAGGAGGAGGCGCGCGACCGGGCCAATGTGTTCGACACCGAGCTGCTGGCCGCCCGGCTCGCCGGCGCCACCAGGTGGCTGCGCGGCCAGAGCGCCGCCGAAGGGCTCGCCATCGGCTACTTCGGCGCCAGCACCGGGGCCGCCGCCGCCCTGTGGGCGGCCGCGGAACCGGACGCGCGCATCGCCGCCGTCGTCTCCCGCGGCGGCCGGCCCGACCTGGCCGGCCCCCGGCTGGCGGTCGTCACGTCTCCGACCCTGCTCGTCGTCGGCGGCGCCGACCACCTCGTGCTGGACCTCAACCGAACCGCCCAGTCCCAGCTGACCTGCGAGAACCGGCTCTCCGTCGTCCCCGGCGCGACCCACCTCTTCGAGGAGCCGGGCGCACTGGAACAGGTGACCGACCTGGCCCGCGACTGGTTCACGGATCACATGGCGCCGGCCCACGTCTGAGCGCGTGAGCCGGGCCGTGCGGGCCCGGGAAGCCGGCCTCTGTGCGGACACACAGAAGCGGTGCCGACCGTTTCCGGTCGACACCGCTCCTCGCTGTGTCCGAGGGGGGACTTGAACCCCCACGCCCGATAAAGGGCACTAGCACCTCAAGCTAGCGCGTCTGCCATTCCGCCACCCGGACAAGGTGTCTGCCGTGCGGGTTCTCCCCGCGTCGACGACGTAAACATTACCAGGCTTTCGCGCGTGCCCGATCACCGATCACCGCCGGTGGATCCCCCGGGCATCACCGCCGCGGATCCCCCGGGCCCGCGGCGAACGGGAGGGGACGGGACGGGGCCGCTCTTGGGCCGGGACCGGGGCAGGGGGGAGGATGGGCTGGCCACCGGCACACGAGGCGGGTCGCCGCCACTCTGGGCGGCCGCCGGAACACAGCGGGAGGAAGCAGCGTGAGCGAGACGGACACGGCCAGGGGCGTCACCGGCGAGGACGAGGTCGTGGACCTCTGCCGCGAGCTGATCCAGATCGACACCAGCAACTACGGCGACCACTCGGGGCCGGGCGAGCGCAAGGCCGCCGAGTACGTCGCCGAGAAGCTCGCCGAGGTGGGACTGGAGCCGAAGATCTTCGAGTCGCACCCGGGCCGGGCCTCCACCGTGGCCCGCATCGAGGGCGAGGACCCGTCGCGGCCCGCGCTGTTGATCCACGGCCACACCGACGTCGTACCGGCCAACGCCGACGACTGGACCCACCACCCCTTCTCCGGCGAGGTCGCGGACGGCTGCGTATGGGGCCGTGGCGCGGTCGACATGAAGGACATGGACGCGATGACGCTGGCCGTCGTCCGTGACCGGCTGCGCAGCGGACGCAGGCCCCCCAGGGACATCGTGCTCGCCTTCCTCGCCGACGAGGAGGCGGGCGGCACGTACGGCGCCCGCCACCTGGTCGACAAGCACCCTGACCTCTTCGAGGGCGTCACCGAGGGCATCAGCGAGGTCGGCGGCTTCTCCTTCACCGTCAGCGAGCAGCGGCGGCTCTACCTCATCCAGACGGCCGAGAAGGGCATGCACTGGATGAAGCTGACCGTGGCCGGCACGGCGGGGCACGGCTCGATGATCCATCGGGACAACGCGATCACAGAGCTGTCGGAGGCCGTCGCCCGCCTCGGACGGCACAAGTTCCCGGTGCGGGTGACCAGGACCACCCGGGCCTTCCTCGACGAACTCGGCGACGCCCTCGGCACCGAACTCGACCCCGAGAACATGGAGGGGACCCTCGCCAGGCTCGGCGGCATCGCCAAGCTCATCGGCGCGACCCTGAGCAACACCGCCAATCCCACCCAGCTCGGCGCCGGTTACAAGGTCAACGTCATCCCGGGCGAGGCCACGGCCCACGTCGACGGACGCTTCCTGCCCGGACACGAGGAGGAGTTCCTGGCGGACCTGGACCGCATTCTCGGGCCCAGGGTGAAGCGCGAGGACGTGCACTCCGACAAGGCCGTCGAGACGACCTTCGACGGGGACCTGGTGGCCGCGATGCAGTCGGCGCTGCTCGCCGAGGACCCCGCCGCCAAGGCCGTGCCGTACATGCTCTCCGGCGGCACCGACGCCAAGTCCTTCGACGACCTGGGCATCCGCGGCTTCGGGTTCGCGCCGCTGAAGCTGCCCCCGGAGCTGGACTTCGCAGGCATGTTCCACGGGGTGGACGAGCGGGTGCCGGTGGACGGGCTGAAGTTCGGCGTACGGGTCCTGGACCGGTTCATCGACGCGTCCTGACCCCGGTCATCGTGCAGTTGACCTCGGTAATCGGCCGCCTGTGCGGCCACGACCGGTAAGGGTGAATGCGACCATAAGCTCGTAGCTCCATTACTCCCTCCTCGTTACAGGTAATGCGATCAGCAACACGAGATCGCTTTTGCCAACTAGGAGGAATAATGATCAAGAAGGTCGTCGCTGCCGCGGTTGCCACCGGTGGGCTGGTTCTCGCGGGCGCGGGGATGGCCGCCGCCGACTCCGGAGCTCAGGGTGCTGCCGTGCAGTCCCCGGGTGTCGTCTCCGGGAACGTCATCCAGGTGCCCGTGCACGTGCCGGTGAACGTCTGCGGCAACACGATCTCGGTGATCGGGCTGCTGAACCCCGCCTTCGGCAACACCTGCGTCAACAACTGACGTCGTGGCCCGCCCCGTGAGGGTCTGACTCCATCGACTCCGTGGGGGGTCTGAACCCGTCGGCCCCGGAGCGCGCGCCATGCGCTCCGGGGCCGGCCGGTTTTCTCGCGCGGTCACGCCGGCGGATTCCCGCCGGACGCGAACGCGCGGTCCGGAAGGTTCGCAAGAAAAGTCGAAGGCAGGGATTCAGCGAAATGCGACAGGTCACCCGTAAGGGCCTGCTGACCGTGGCCGCGGCCACCGGCGTCATCGCCGCCGCGGGCGGCGCGGCACACGCCGACGCGGGCGCGGCCGGTGCCGCGTCCGGCTCGCCGGGCGTGCTGTCCGGCAACACGGTGCAGGTGCCGGTGCACGTGCCGGTGAACGTGTGCGGCAACACGGTGAACGTCGTCGGGCTGCTCAACCCGGCGGTGGGCAACACGTGCGGCGACCACGGCGGTGGCAGCGGCTCGTCCGGTGGGTACGGCGACTCCGGGCACGATGGACACGGTCGCGGCGGCTCGGGCGGCGGCGCGCACGCCGGCGGACACACCGGTGATTCACCGGGCGTGGGCTCCGGCAACCATGTCCAGGTGCCGGTCGACGTACCGGTCAGCGTGTGCGGCAACAGCGTCGACGTGATCGGGGTGGGCAACGCCGCCCTGGGCGACGACTGCGGCAACGCGGGCGGCTCCGGCGGGCACCACACCCCTCCGGGAGGCGGCCGCGGCAACCCGCCCGGCCACCCGGGTCACCCCGGCCACCCCGGCCACCCTGGGAATCCTGGGACGCCCGGTCACCCGGGGACGCCGGGTCACCCCGGTACCCCGGACACGCCGCCCTCCACGAGCGGAAACACGCCCGGCGGCTCGACGCAGGTCGACCAGCCGGGCACGCAGACCGTCACCGCGCCCGGCAGCGGGGCCCAGCTCGCCCACACCGGCGGTGACCTGCCGATGGGCCTCGCCCTGCCGGCGGGCGCCGGTGCCCTGCTGGCAGGCGCCCTGCTGTACCGCAAGGCGCGGGCCTCGGCCTGATCCCGGGAGGACGCCGGTCCGGTGGGCCGGGTGTCCGGACGCGCCCGGGCGGCCACGTCATGCGCGTACATGACACAGCGGGCTCCGCACACGCGGAGCCCGCTGTGGTCGTCCGGTCCTGCTCAGCTCACCACGTGGCGCGCACCTGGCGGATGATCCTCCGGCGCAACCGCACCCTGCGGCTGCCGTCGCGCAGCAGGCTCAGGCGGTACAACTCCCAGTGTCCGTACTCGGCGTGGTCCGTCAGCAGACGCGTCGTCTCCTTGCGGGAAACCCCGCGAGGTACGTACACGTCGACAAATTCGTATTCCGGCATCGCATCTATTGTGCGGCCTGGGGCCCGGTACGGATAGCGTCTGCACTATGTCTGATGCTGCGCAGCCCACCGCTGCCGAGGTACGCGCCGCCGCCGAGGCGGTCAAGACCGCGCTCGACCGCCATCTCGCCGCGGTCGAACGCAGGTCGGGGGAGGACGACCCGGCCGTCTACGAGGCGTTCAACCAGCTGGCCGCGGCCGCAGAGGCGTACGACGAGCTGCTCTACGACCGCTACGACGAGGTCACACCTTTCGAGATCCCCGGTGACGACACGCTGCCGCCGTACACGGGGCCCGAGGAGCCGAACGCGGTCAGCGTGCTGATCCGCCGCGACTACGCCGTGGTCGAGCCGCAGCGGCTGCTGTCCCAGGCCCAGCGTGTGGAGGCTGCGGAGGCCGAGACCGGCGCGGGCATCGGCGAGGGCGGCTCCGGCACGGTGCACGGGGCGCTCGGCACCCTGTTCGGTGAGTTCGAGCCGGACGAGATCGCCTCCCGGCACAAGGAGTTCGGCCTGGAGGAGGGCGACTCCACCCTGTGGGTCACGGCCTCGGACGAGCCCGCCGAGCCGGGCGAATGGCTCGAGGCACCCTTCGAGCACGTCGATCCGCAGCGAGTGGTCTGCCGCTTCGACGTCAGTGCGGTCTTCGACGACGAACAGGACGACGGCGAACTGGACGAGGACGGCCTGGACGAGGACGTACCGGACGAGGGTGACGACGTCGAGGACGACGAGGACGACGAGGACGAGGACTACGACGACCTCGACACCGAACTCGACGAGGACGACGACCTGGACGACGAGGAACTGGAGCCGCTGGAGGCGCGCGAGCGCTGAGGAGGGCGGCGTCGAGCCCGGGGGGTGGTCGCGGAAGGCGAGTTCCGTGACCAACGCCCGGGCGCTGCCTCGTCTCAGTCCCCCGTGGGCGCCTGCGCGTGCGTCTGCGTGCCCAGCAGGACGGGCAGCCTGGTCGTGCGGGGTGCGGCCGGCACCTCGGCCACGGCGCGCGGGAGCGCCTGCTCCACGCCGTGCACCACGGACAGATGTCGGCTCGCCCGGCCGAACGCCGTGTAGACCCACGGCCGGCTGAGCGCCTTCGCCGCGTCGCCGGGCAGCACCACGACCACGGCGGGCCACCGGCCGCCCAGGGCCTGGTGGGCGGTCAGCGCCCACCCGTGCCGCAGCCGGCCCTCCACGCGCTCCTTCGGCACCACCACGGAGGCGCCGGAGCACGACAGACGCAGGCCCTCGGCGTCGGCTCCGACCACCTGCCCGGGCAGCACACGGCCGGGGACGGGGGAGTAGACGATCCGGTCGCCCGGGTCGAACCCGCCGAAACGGCCGGGTCCCGGATTGAGGCGTTCCTTGAGCGCGGTGTTCAGCGCTCGGGTGCCCGCCGCACCGCCGTGCCCGGGGGTGATGACCACGGTCTGCTCGGGCGGTACGCCGATCGCCCGCGGCACCGAGTCGGCGACGAGCTGTACGGTCCGGTGCACGGCCTCGCCGGCGTCCCGCACCGGCACGATCACGACCTCCTTGCCCGGCGCCTCCACCTGGTTCAGCTCGCCGACGCCGATGCCGGAGACCAGCTCGCCCAGCGGTCCGGGGTCGGGCACCCGCGAGGCGACGTGCGGACACACCCGGGCCGCCAGCAGATCCGCGAAGACCCGCCCGGGACCCACGGACCACAGCACCGCCGGGTCCCCGGCCAGCACCAGCCGCGCCCCGTCCGGCAGCGACTCCACGAGCAGCGCCGCCGTCTCCACGTCCAGCTGCGGGGCGTCGAGCACGACGAGCAGGTCCAGGTCGACCGCGCCGTCGGCGTCCCGGCCGGGCCCCTCGGCACCGGACAGCAGCCCGGCCACGGTGACGACGGCGGGGCCGTCGGCAGGCACGGGGCCACGCTCCCGGGCCGTCCCGGCGCCGTCCCCGGTCCCGGAGCTCTCCGGGGTCCCGTCGCTCCCGCCGGTCCTGCCGCCTTCCGCGCCTCCGCCGGTCTGAGCGGGCCCTTCGGTCCGCCCGGTCCGCGGGCGAAGCAGTTGCGCGAAGCCGTCGCGGCCGACCGGACCGTGGGTGGCGGCCCAGGCACGCAGCCCGAGACGGTGCGCCGTGTCCAGCAGGCGGGCCGGCTCGATGCGGGACGCCTCGCCGCCGGTGTGCAGCACCAGGCCGTGCGCGGCGACCGCGCGGATCAGCTCGGCGGCGGAACCCCGGGCGGAGGCGGCGGCCCGCTCCCAGTCCTCCCCCGCGCCGTCCTCCTTCGGCACCGAGTTGACCAGCCGGGCCAGCCCGTCGGCGAGGCTCTCCTCGGCGAGCGCGTACCGCTCCAGGCCGACGAGGACCCGCACCGGGCGCTCCGACTCCTCCGACTCGTCCTCGTCACCCTCCCGGCCGGCGGGAGCGTCCGGCTCGTCGAGGGCGTCCTGGAACACCAGGGCATCGCCCTCGGCGACCGCGCCCTGGAGGGCCGCGTCCGGGTCGGGCACCCCGCGCCGGGCCAGGGCGGCGGTGAGGGCCTGTGCCTCCAGGGCCGTATGCCCGGCGAGGGCCGCCTGCTCCAGCAGCCAGACGGTGAACGCCCGGCCGCGTCGCTCGTCGTCGGGGCCGCTGTCCGCGCCGAGCACAGCCCGTGCGAAGCCGTCGGCCTGCTCCGGCCGTACGCCTGTGACCCGCAGCAACTGCCAGGGGTCGGCGCGCAGCCGCTCCTCGGCGCCCTCGCCGAGGGCCGCGGCCGCCGGGAGGGCCAGTGCCTCCGGGGCGCCGCCCTCGCTCAGGACCTGGCGCACGGCCTGGACGGTCCGCGGCGCGGGGGCTGTGGGCGCGGTGGGCGCGGTGGCCGCCGCCTCGGCCGACACCGGCCCGGGGCGCCGCTCCGGTTCGGGGGCGGGTCGGCGGCGTACCGGTTCCGGTTCGGGCGTCGCGAGGGTGGCGGCGGGTTTCGCGCCGCTCTCCACGGCCCGCACCGCCGCGAGCAGATCGGCCGCCGTGCCGCTGAGCTTGCTCCCGCTCGCGATCGGCCCCTTCTTCTCCGCCTTCCGGCGCTCGATCCGCTCCCGCTCGATCCGCTGGGCGGCGAGTTCGGCCTCGGCCTCGGACTTCCCGGCGGCGCCCTCGTCGGCGCCGGCGTCGCCGTCGGTGCCGGCGTCCGGAACCTCCGCCGACGGTTCGGTGTCACCCGCCGCCGCGTCGGTCTCCTCGGCCGCCGGGCCGGCGTCCTGCGCCGCCGGGCCGTCGTCCGGGGCGGCGTCCTGCGACGCGGCGTCCGGGGTCCCCGGCTCGGTGCCCTCCGTGGTCTCCGGCTCCGTGCTCACAGCGTGCTCCAGTCGTGATCGGGATAGCGGTGCACGGGCGCAGACACGTCGTCGAGCGCCCGGCAGATCTCGTCAGGAAGACTAAGCGCCTCCACTGACAATGCCGCCGTGAGCTGCTGCGTGGTGCGCGCGCCGATGATCGGGGCGGTCACGCCGGGCCGGTCCCGGACCCAGGCGAGGGCCACCTGGAGCGGAGTCACCGCCAGCCCGTCCGCCGCCGTGGTCACCGCGTCCACGATGCGGCTCGCGGTGTCGTCCAGGTACGGCTCCACGAACGGCGCGAGGTGCTCGGAGGCGCCCCGGGAGTCCGCCGGGGTCCCGTTGCGGTACTTGCCGGTGAGTACACCACGGCCCAGCGGGGAGGAGGGGAGCAGTCCGACACCCAGGTCGAGCGCGGCCGGCAGCACCTCGCGCTCGACTCCGCGCTGGAGCAGCGAGTACTCCATCTGGGTGCTGGCCAGCCGGGTACGGGTGCCCGGCGCGGCCAGCTGCCAGGTCGCCGCCTTCGCCAGCTGCCAGCCGCAGAAGTTGGAGACCCCGGCGTAGCGCACCCGGCCGCTGCTGACGGCCAGGTCCAGGGCCTGGAGGGTCTCCTCCAGCGGGGTGCACGGGTCGTAGGCGTGCACGTGCCAGACATCGACGTATTCGGTGCCGAGCCGGGCGAGCGAGGCGTCCAGGGCCGCCAGCAGATGGCCGCGGGAGCCGTCGAAGCGGCGGTCCGGGTCCGGGACACTGCCCGCCTTCGTCGAGATCACCAGGTCATGGCGGGGCACCAGGCCCTCCATGAGCCGCCCGAGCAGGTACTCGGCCTCGCCGTCGCCGTACACGTCGGCCGTGTCGACGAGGGTGCCGCCGGCCTCCCAGAACGCCTTCAGCATGTCCGCGGCGTCGTGCTCGTCGGTGTCCCGGCCCCAGGTCAGGGTGCCGAGGCCGATGCGGGACACGCGCAGGCCCGTACGGCCGAGATGCCTCTGCTCCATGAACGCCGAGATTACTGGCCACGACTGGCGCTTGGGTTGCCTGTGGACAACCCGCTTTTCCCCCGCGCCCGCGCCGGCGAGGCGCCGGTCACACCCGCGTCGCGGTCTGCCGCGGCCGACGGCCACGCGCTAGTGTCTGGCGCACAGGACACGTTACTCGCGAGTAAGGGGATCGGTATGCGGCTCGGGATCAACCTCGGGTACTGGGGTGCCGGGATGGACGCGGACAATCTGGCCGTCGCCCGGGAGGCGGACCGGCTCGGCTACGCCGTGTGCTGGGCGGCCGAGGCCTACGGTTCGGACGCGGCCACCGTGCTCTCCTGGGTCGCGGCGCAGACCGAGCGCATCGACGTCGGCTCGGCCATCTTCCAGATCCCCGCCCGGCAGCCCGCGATGACCGCGATGACCGCCGCCACGCTCGACTCGCTCTCCGGCGGCCGGTTCCGTCTCGGCCTGGGCGTTTCGGGCCCGCAGGTCTCCGAGGGCTGGTACGGCGTCAGGTTCGACAAGCCGCTCGCCCGCACCCGCGAGTACGTGGAGATCGTCCGCAGGGCCATGAGCCGGGAGCGGCTGACCTACGAGGGCGAGCACTGGACGCTGCCGCTGCCCGGCGGCCCCGGCAAGCCGATCAAGCTGACCGTGCACCCGCAGCGTGAGCACATCCCGCTCTACATCGCCGCGATCGGCCCCAAGAACCTTCAGCAGACGGGCGAGATCGCCGACGGCGCGCTGCTCATCTTCCCCTCCTCCGACCACCTCGAGGAGACGGCCCTGAAGCACCTGCGCGCCGGCCGGGAGAAGGCCGGGCAGACCATGGACGGCTTCGACGTCTGCCCGACCCTGCCGCTCGCCCTCGGCGAGGACAAGGACGTGGCCCGCCTCGCCGACACGTTCCGCCCCTACACCGCGCTCTACGTGGGCGGCATGGGCAGCCGCAAGCAGAACTTCTACAACCAGCTCGCCCAGCGCATGGGCTATGAGAAGGAGGCCGCCGAGATCCAGGACAAGTACCTGGCCGGTGACAAGGAGGGCGCCGCGGCCGCCGTCCCGCATCAGCTCATCGACCAGACCACGCTGCTCGGCTCCGTCGACCGGATCGCGGACCGGATGCAGGCCTACGCGGCGGCGGGCGTCACCACTCTCACCCTGGCCCCCGCGGGCTTCACCCTGGAGGAGCGGATCGCCGCGCTCCGTGCCGGCACCGAGGCCCTGGAGCGCGCGGGGCTGGCGTAGTGGCGGACCAGCGGAACGTCCAGGGGCGGGTCCGTGGGCTTTCCGCGGCCGTGGTGGGGGCTCGGGGGTCTTCCCCGCCACGGCCGTCACCGAGAACAACGCGCTCGGGGCCGTGCGGTTACGCTCCCGGGGGGCCTGCCGTCGCAACAGCAGTGGGCGACCGCCCCGAGTGCCGCTGCCCCGTTCGGCGCAGCCCGCCCCCCGTACCTGTTGCGGCACCCCCGCACCCCCACTTGACTCGGCGTGACTCGTCCTTTGCAGACGGTGCGGCGGTCCGGCAGGGAGGTGGCCCACGATGCTCTCACCCAAGGGTCTGTTCCGGGAGATCCTCGAGCACGACGAGTCGTTCCGTCTGTTCTGCTCGATCGCGGCCGGCGGAGAGGCGCAGGGCGGCTGGGAGAACGGGCGGATCGCCGCGCTGGTACCGGAGAGTGCCCGCGCACTCGGCCCCAAGATCGCACGCCACGGTGCGGACGAGGACAAACACGGCCGGATCTTCCGGGCCCTGCTGCGAAGACGCGGCCTGGACCCTGTCGCGGTGCCCCCCGAGACCGACTACACCATGCTCCTGGAACGGCGGGGCATCGGCCTCGCGCACGACCGGCTGAGGTCCGACCGGCCGCTCACCGACACCGACGTCATCGTCTACCTCGCGCACAGCCGGGTCACCGAGCAGCGCGCCTCCGAACAGATGGACCTGCTGCGCCGGCACTTCGGCGACCATCCCGAACTGGGCCGCGCCGTGAAGGTGATCGCGAGCGACGAGGACAACCACCTCGCCTACTGCCACGAGGAGCTGCTCCGCCTCGCCGCCGCCGGACACGGCCGCACCATTCAGCGGACCCTGCGCACCTGCGCGCTCGCCGAGATCCGCGTCCACCGCGACGTGAGCCTGGCGGTCATGGCCCACATGGGCCGCATCCTCGGCTGGTCACGGACGCGTTCCGCCCTTCTGGCGGCCGGCATCCACGCGATGTACGTCCACGAACGCCTCGCCGGCTGGCACCGCATGGTCGCCCTCACGATGCCCGAGCGGCGCGACGCCCTCGGCGGTCCCCGCACCCCGGCGCCCGAGTACGCCTGAACACGGCCGCCACGGTTCCGTCCTGCCCCGCCGTCACAGCGGTCCCGCCGTCACACACATCCCTGCTGTCACGGCAGTCCCCGCCGTCACAGCCAGCCCCGCCGCTTGAACATCTGGTACAGCAGCACCTCCAGGACCGCCATCACGGCGATCACCGCCGGATACGCCCAGATCCAGTGCAGTTCGGGCATGTGCTCGAAGTTCATGCCGTAGATTCCGGCGATCATGGTGGGAATCGCGGCCATGGCCGCCCACGCGGAGATCTTCCGCATGTCGTCGTTCTGCTGGACGCTGGTCTGCGCCAGATGCGCCGACAGGATGTCCGAGACCAGCCGGTCCAGGCTCTCCACGGACTCGTTGACGCGGGTGAGGTGGTCGCTGACGTCCCGGAAGAACGGCCGCGCCTTGTCGTCGACGAACGGGACGGCCGTGGCGAAGGCGCTCTGGCCCGTGACGCCGAGCCGGGACATCGGCAGCGCCAGTGGGCCCGTGGCCCGCCGGAACTCGGTGATCTGGCGCTTGAAGTTGTAGATCCCGGACGCGGTGTGCCGGGAGCTGCCCCGGTCGGGGGAGAAGACCTCCGCCTCCAGCTCCTCCAGGTCGGTCTGCAACTCGGTCGCCACGTCCAGGTAGTGGTCGACGACCGAGTCGGCTATCGCGTACAGCACCGCCGTCGGGCCCTTGCCGAGCAACTCCGGCTCCCGCTCCAGGCGGCGCCGTACGGCGCTCAGCCCGACATCGTCACCGTGGCGGACCGTCACCACGAACGCGTCACCGAGGAAGATCATGATCTCGCCGGTCGAGACGGCGTCGCTGCGCGGCTCGTACACCACCGGTTTCAGCACCACGAACAGCGAGTCGTCGTAGATCTCCATCTTGGGACGCTGATGGGCCTTCAGCGCGTCCTCCACCGCCAGCGGATGCAGTCCGAACTCCGCGCTGACCAGGTCGAACTCCTCCGCGCCCGGCTCGTGCAGGCCCATCCACACAAAGCCCCCGGCCGTCCGCGCCTCGTCCAGGGCGTCGGAAAAGTCCCGCGGGCCCTCGGTGCGCTGCCCGTCACGGTAGATGCCACAGTCGACGATCACGGAGTGTGTTCTCCTTTCGTCCGGCCGACGCCGGAGCCGCGCGTACGCCTACTCTGGCGGCATGCCCACGCTGATCCTTGTCAGGCACGGACGTTCCACCGCCAACACCGCGGGCCTGCTCGCCGGCTGGACGCCCGGCGTCGCCCTCGACGAACGCGGCGCCGAGCAGGCCGCCGCACTGCCCGCCCGGCTCGACGGGCTGCCGATCGCCGAGGTCGTCACCAGTCCGCTGCAACGCTGCCAGGAAACCGTACAGCCGCTCCTGGACGCCCGGCCCGGCCTGACCGTGCACACCGACGAGCGGATCGGGGAGTGCCACTACGGCGACTGGTCCGGACGCAAGCTCAGCGAGCTCAAGGACGAGCCGCTGATGGAGGTGGTGCAGGCGCACCCCTCGGCGGCGGCCTTCCCCGGCGGCGAGTCCCTGCGCGCGATGCAGACCCGCGCCGCCGAGGCCGTGCGCGAGTGGAACGAGCGCGTGGAGCGCGACCACGGCGCCGACGCGGTATTCCTGATGTGCTCCCACGGTGACATCATCAAGTCCCTCGTCGCGGACGCGCTCGGTCTGCACCTCGACCTCTTCCAGCGGATCTCCGTCGAACCGTGTTCGGTCACCGCGATCCGTTACACCCGGCTGCGGCCCTTCCTCGTACGGCTCGGCGACACCGGTGACTTCGGGTCCCTGGTGCCACGCGAGCAGCCGCCCGGTGACGACGCACCGGTCGGAGGCGGCGCGGGCGCACCGTGATCGTCGGCCGCAGTAGGGTGAAGCGGTCCCCGTCGGCCATTCGACCCCGAAACGTCCGCCCGCTCCCGCAGCGACGGTCACCTTCACCCTCCTCGCCCCCGTCAGTGCCTTTCCGTCGTTTCCCGATCGCCTTCCCTGATTCCGGCGATTCCCAGATTCCGCGATTCCCACGATTCCCATGGAGACAGGACGTGTCCCGTCAGGTGTTCCTCTACGACCCCCCGGACCGTTTCGTGGCCGGCACGGTCGGACTGCCCGGGCGCCGTACGTTCTTCCTCCAGGCCACCGCCGGCTCCCGGGTGACCAGTGTGGCCCTGGAGAAGACCCAGGTCGCCGCGCTCGCCGAGCGCATGGACGAACTGCTCGACGAGGTCGTGCGCCGCAGCGGGGGCAACGCCGCCGTCCCCGCGGTGGCGCCCACCGAGATCAGCGACTCCGCTCCGCTGGACACCCCCATCGAGGAGGAGTTCCGCGTCGGCACCATGGCCCTCGCCTGGGACGGCGAGGAGCAGCGCATGATCGTCGAGGCGCAGGCCCTCGTTGAGCTCGACGCCGAGTCCGAGGAGGACCTCGCGGAGGCCGAGGAGCGGCTGCTCCAGGACGAGGAGAACGGCCCGCCGATGCTGCGGGTCCGCCTCACCGGCGCCCAGGCGAGAGCCTTCGCCAAACGCGCCCTCGACGTCGTCAACGCCGGGCGGCCGCCGTGCCCGCTGTGCAGCCTGCCCCTGGACCCGGAAGGACACGTATGTCCGCGCCAGAACGGATACCGCCGCGGAGCGTGACGCCCGCGACCCACGCGGCCTCCGTCGAGCTGCTCTCCCACGGCGAGCTCACCGTGCGCGGCCGCATCCGCGATGCCTCGAACGCGGCGCTGTTCTGCACGATCGCCCACGACGGCCGTGAGGCGTCCTGCGTGTACAAGCCGGTCGCCGGGGAACGCCCGCTGTGGGACTTCCCCGACGGCACCCTGGCCGGCCGCGAGGTGGCGGCCTACGAGGTCTCCGAGGCGACCGGCTGGGGTCTGGTCCCGCCCACCGTGCTGCGCGACGGCCCGTACGGCGAGGGCATGGTCCAGCTGTGGATCGAGACGGCCGCCGACGGCGACGGTGAGGGCGACGGCGACGCCGGGCTGCTCGCGCTGGTCGACGCCGAGGAACCCGGACCCGGCTGGAAGGCGATCGGCCTCGCCGAGGTCGGCGAGGGCCGCACGGCGCTGCTCGTGCACGCCGACGACGAGCGGCTGCGCCGGCTGGCGGTGCTCGACGCGGTGATCAACAACGCCGACCGCAAGGGCGGCCACCTGCTGCCCACCGCGCAGGGGTGGTTGTACGGCATCGACCACGGCGTCACCTTCAACGTCGAGAACAAGCTGCGCACCCTGCTGTGGGGCTGGGCGGGCGAGCCCCTGCCCGCGGAGGCCCTCGGCGTGCTCAAGGGCCTCAAGGACGCCCTGGGCGACGGCGGCCGTCTCGCCCTGCGGCTGGCCGACCTGGTCACCCCGGCCGAGATCGACGCCACCCGTGCGCGCGTGGAGGCCCTCCTCGCCTCCGGCACCCACCCCGGACCGAACGGCGACTGGCCGGCCATCCCCTGGCCACCGGTGTAGGGTCCCCGGCGCGTGGCCCAGCACACGCGCCGGGATCCCGCAAGAGCGCCTTACCGGTCATCCGGAGCGGTCCGGTTCGTAGACGGGACCACGGTCCGGTTACGCTCATGACATGCATGCCTGGCCCGCTTCCGAGGTCCCCGCCCTGCCAGGTCAGGGCCGCGACCTGAGGATCCACGACACAGCGACCGGGGGTCTGGTCACCCTCCAGCCCGGTCCCGTCGCCCGTATCTATGTCTGCGGCATCACGCCGTACGACGCGACCCACATGGGTCACGCGGCGACCTACAACGCGTTCGACCTCGTGCAGCGCGTGTGGCTCGACACCAAGCGGCAGGTTCACTACGTCCAGAACGTCACCGACGTCGACGACCCGCTGCTGGAGCGGGCGCAGCGTGACGACGTCGACTGGGTGAAGCTGGCCGAGCAGGAGACGGCCCTGTTCCGCGAGGACATGACCGCCCTGCGGATGCTGCCGCCGAAGCACTACATCGGCGCCGTGGAGGCGATACCCGGCATCGTCCCGCTGGTCGAACGGCTGCGAGAACTGGGCGCGGCCTACGAACTCGACGGTGACGTCTACTTCTCCGTCGAGTCCGACCCGCACTTCGGCCAAGTCTCCCGGCTGGACGCCGCCGCGATGCGGCTGCTGTCCGCCGAGCGCGGCGGCGACCCCGACCGCCCCGGCAAGAAGAACCCGCTCGACCCGATCCTGTGGATGGCCGCCCGTGAGGGCGAGCCCAGCTGGGAGGGCGGCTTGCTCGGCCGCGGCCGGCCCGGCTGGCACATCGAGTGCGTCGCCATCGCCCTCGACCACCTCGGCATGGGCTTCGACGTCCAGGGCGGCGGCTCCGACCTTGCCTTCCCGCACCACGAGATGGGCGCCTCGCACGCCCAGGTGCTCACCGGCGAGTTCCCCATGGCCAAGGCCTTCGTCCACGCCGGCATGGTCGCGCTGGACGGCGAGAAGATGTCCAAGTCCAAGGGGAACCTGGTCTTCGTCTCACAGCTGCGGCGCGACGGCGTGGACCCCGCAGCCATCAGGCTGGCGCTCCTCGCCCACCACTACCGCTCCGACTGGGAATGGACCGACCAGGTCCTGCGGGACGCCGTGGCCCGGCTCGGCCGCTGGCGCTCCGCCGTCTCCCGGCCCGACGGGCCGTCCGCCGACGCGCTGGTCGAGGAGATCCGCGACGCCCTCGCCGACGACCTGAACGCCCCGGCCGCGCTCGCCGCGGTCGACCGCTGGGTGGCGCTCCAGCAGGAGCAGGGCGGCACCGACACCGGCGCGCCCGGCCTGGTCTCACGAGCCGTGGACGCCCTGCTGGGCGTGGCCGTCTGACGGCTCTGCGGCAGTCGGCACCCGGCCGGTCACGCCATCAGGGGCGGCGCGCTGCACAGCGCGAAACCCCGTAGAGAGGAGAAAGGACAGAGCATGGTGAAGGCACCTGCTCCGGGCACGGCGGACGTGATCGCCCC
>NZ_JBSFRB010000030.1:0-105277 GCF_053589015.1 Streptomyces sp. NPDC003393
GGTCGTAGATGCCGTCCAGCTTCGGGTCCTGCAGCAGGCCGGACGTGACCGCGTGGCGTGCCTCGGTGTTCAGGGTCGCGGCCAGCGGGTCGTCGGTGAGGGTGAGGGATGCCCAGGCCGGGTCCATGACATCGGAGGGCAGGGCCTTGCCGGCGTCGGCCGCCAGCTGCTGGTTGGCCGCCGCCTTCGCCTTCTCGGGGTGGGCGTTGATCCACTTGTTGGTGTCGACCGAGGCCTTCAGCACCGCCTCGACGGCCTGGGGGTGCTCCTTGAGGAACTTCTGCGACACGATGATGTTGGTGATCACGAACTTCTTCTCCGGCCACAGCGCCGACTCGTCCAGCAGGACCTTGGCGCCCTCGGCGACGAGCTTGGACGCGGTCGGTTCGGGCACCCAGGCACCGTCGACGGAGCCCGACCTGTAGGCGTCGGGAGTGATCTTGTTGTCGGTGCGGATCACCGACACATCGCCCTTGCCGCTCTGCGCGTCGACCTTCCAGCCCTGCTCGGCGATCCAGTTCAGGAACGCCACGTCCTGGGTGTTGCCCAGCTGCGGGGTGGCGATCTTCTTGCCCTTGACGTCCTTCAGGGTCTTGATCTTCTTCGGGTTCACCACGAGTTTGACGCCGCCGGAGGCGGAGCCGCCGACGATGCGCAGGTTCTTGCCGTGCGCCTTGGTGTAGCCGTTGATCGCGGGGGACGGGCCGATCCAGCCGATGTCCAGGGAACCGGAGTTGAGGGCCTCGATCTCGGACGGGCCCGCGTTGAACACCTGGTACGTGGCCCTGGTCGCGCCCAGCGCCTGCTGGAAGAAGCCCTTCTGGTGGCCGACGAGCGCGGTCGCGTGGGTGACGTTGCCGAAGTAGCCGATCGTCACGGAGTCCAGACCGTCGATCTTCTTGGCGCCGGCGGCTATCTTCTGCTCGGCGGCGCCGTCAGCGGCCTTCGAGCCGTAGCCGCAGGCGGCGAGGGCCAGGAGGGGCAGGGCGGCGACCACGGCGAGGCCGCGGCGGAACCAGGATGAGCGGGTGGCAGGCACGGGAGGTTGTCCTCTCGTTGGCCCGGCGGTCACGGTCTCTCAGGTCGTGGCCGGGAGATCGGCAGGTCTTCGTCTACGGCGAGGGGGTGAGGGCGCGCGGGCAGCGCGCGTACGTCGGTGCGCACATCGCCCGCTCCGCCCTGCCCTCCCCCACACTCCGCTCGGGGGGACCCCCAGCCGAGGGCGCCTCCCCCAGACTTCGTCCGGGGCGGCGACCCCCACCGACCCGGCCGCCCTCCTTGGCGAACATCGAGGAGAAGTCCGAGGAGTTCATGGTCAGAAGTCCCAGCCGTCCTCTTTGGCGGCGTCCTTGACCGGTTCGGGGGCGGCGAAGGACTCGCCGACCATGCCCGCGGTCAGTGTGGTGCCGTCGGAGGGGTCGATCAGGATGAACGAGCCGGTGCGGCGGGAGTCGGCGTAGGAGTCGACCGGCAGCGGCTCGGCGGTGCGGATCTTCACCCGGCCGATGTCGTTGGCGGTCAGGCGACCCGGGTGCGGGTGCAGGGACAGGTCGTCGAGGGTGAGCCGGGAGGGGATGTCCTTCACGATGGCCTTCACCGTGCGGGTGCCGTGCTTGAGCAGGACCCGGTGCCCGACCGTCAGCGGGGCGTCGGCGACATGGCAGACGGTCGCCTCCACGTCCTGGGTGGTGGCGGGTGCGTCCTTGCTGGGCACGATCAGGTCGCCGCGGGAGACGTCGATGTCGTCCTCCAGCAGGACCGTCACCGACTGCGCCGTCCAGGCCTCGTCGACGGGGGTGCCCAGCAGGTCGATGCCGCAGATCCGGGTCGTGCGGCCCGAGGGCAGGACGGTGACCTCCTCGCCGATGTGGAAGGAACCGGCGGCGATCTGCCCGGCGTAGCCGCGGTAGTCGGGGTGCTCGGCGGACTGCGGCCGGATCACGTACTGCACGGGCAGCCGCGCGTGGCAGTGCGCCAGGTCGTGGGCGACGGGGACGGTCTCCAGGTGCTCCAGCACGGTCGGCCCGCCGTACCAGTCCATGTGCGCGCTGGGCTCCACCACGTTGTCACCCACGAGCGCGGAGATCGGAATGGCGGTGACCTCGGGGACGCCGAGTTCGGTGGCGTAGGCGGTGAACTCCTGGGCGATCGCGGCGAAGGCGGACTCCTGGTAGCCGACCAGGTCCATCTTGTTCACGGCGAGGGCGACGTGCGGGACGCGCAGCAGGGCGGCGATCGCGGCGTGGCGGCGGGTCTGCTCGACGACGCCGTTGCGGGCGTCGACCAGGATGACGGTCAGCTCGGCGGTGGAGGCGCCGGTGACCATGTTCCGGGTGTACTGCACATGCCCGGGGGTGTCGGCCAGGATGAACCGGCGGCGCGGGGTGGCGAAGTAGCGGTAGGCCACGTCGATGGTGATGCCCTGCTCGCGTTCGGCGCGCAGGCCGTCGGTGAGCAGCGCCAGGTCAGGGGCGTCCTGGCCGCGCGAGGCGGAGGCACGCTCCACGGCCTCCAGCTGGTCGGCGAGGACCGACTTGGAGTCGTGCAGCAGCCGCCCGACGAGCGTGGACTTGCCGTCGTCGACGGAGCCGGCCGTCGCGAACCGCAGCAGGGTGGTGGCCGACAGCTGCTCGACCGACAGCGGCTCGGTGGGTTCGGTGGTGCTGGTCATGGCTAGAAGTACCCCTCGCGCTTGCGGTCTTCCATCGCGGCCTCGGAGAGTTTGTCGTCGGCGCGGGTGGCGCCCCGCTCGGTGAGCCGGGAGGCGGCGATCTCGGTGATGACCTGTTCCAGCGTCACCGCGTCGGAGTCGACGGCACCGGTGCAGGACATGTCGCCGACGGTGCGGTAGCGCACCTGACGCTTCTCCACACGCTCGCCGTCCCTGGGGCCGCCCCACTCGCCGGCGGTCAGCCACATGCCGTTGCGATCGAACACCTCGCGTTCGTGGGCGAAGTAGATCGCGGGCAGCTCGATGCCCTCCCGCGCGATGTACTGCCACACATCCAGCTCGGTCCAGTTCGACAGCGGGAAGACCCGCACGTGCTCGCCGGGCGCGTGCCGGCCGTTGTACAGGTTCCACAGCTCCGGGCGCTGGCGGCGCGGGTCCCACTGGGAGAACTCGTCGCGCAGGCTGAACACCCGCTCCTTGGCGCGGGCCTTCTCCTCGTCCCGGCGGCCGCCGCCGAAGACCGCGTCGAACTTCTCGCTCTGGATCTTCTCGGTCAGCGGCAGCGTCTGCAGCGGGTTGCGGGTGCCGTCCGGGCGCTCCTTGAGCACGCCCCGGTCGATGTAGTCCTGCACGGAGGCGACGTGCAGGCGCAGCCCGTGCTTGGCCACGGTCCGGTCCCGGAAGTCCAGCACCTCGGGGAAGTTGTGCCCGGTGTCCACGTGCAGCAGGGAGAAGGGGACCGGCGCGGGCGTGAACGCCTTCAGCGCCAGGTGCAGCATGAGGATGGAGTCCTTGCCCCCGGAGAACAGGATCACCGGGTTCTCGAACTCGCCCGCCACCTCCCGGAAGATGTGCACCGCCTCCGACTCCAGCGCGTCCAGGTGGGAGAGGGCGTACGGGCTGCCCGTGCCCTCCTCGACCTCGGCGACGGTGGTCGTCATGCCAGTCCCCTTTCGCTGAGCAGCGCGTACACGGACGCCGCGGACTCCTGCACGGTCTGGTGCTGCGACTCGATCCGCAGGTCCGGCGACTCGGGCTCCTCGTACGGGTCGTCGACCCCCGTCAGTCCGGTCAGCTCGCCCGCGGCCTGCCGGGCGTACAGGCCCTTCACATCGCGTACGGAGCACACCTCCACCGGCGTCGCGACGTGCGCCTCCAGGTAGGTCGTGCCGTTCGCCTCGTGCCGCTTGCGCACCGCGTCGCGGCTGTCCGCGTACGGGGCGATGACCGGGACGAGCACCTTGACGCCGTTGCGGGCGAGGAGCTCGGCCACGAAACCGATGCGCTGCACGTTGGTGTGCCGGTCCTCGCGGCTGAAGCCGAGACCCGCCGAGATGAACTCGCGGATCTCGTCGCCGTCGAGCACCTCGACGAGGTGGCCCTCCGCACGCAGCCGTCCCGCCAGCTCGTGCGCGATGGTGGTCTTGCCGGCACTCGGCAGACCCGTGAGCCATACGGTGGCTCCGGTCCTCACGTCGTTCTCCTGAGTGTGTGTCGTGGTCATCCGTGCAGCCCGCACTCGGTCTTGGCGCGGCCCGCCCAGCGTCCGGCGCGCGCGTCCTCGCCCTGGAGGACCCGCCGGGTGCACGGGGCGCAGCCGATGGAGGCATAGCCGTCCATCAGCAGCGGGTTGGTGAGCACTCCGTGCTCGGACACGTACGCCGCCACGTCCTCCTGCGACCACCGTGCGATGGGAGAGATCTTCACCTTCCGGCGCTTGTCGTCCCAGCCGACCACCGGGGTGTTCGCCCGGGTCGGGGACTCGTCGCGGCGCAGCCCGGTCGCCCAGGCGTCATAGCCCTTGAGCCCTTCTTCCAGCGGCAGCACCTTGCGCAGCCGGCAGCACAGGTCCGGGTCGCGGTCGTGGAGCCTGGAGCCGTACTCGGCGTCCTGCTCGGCGACCGTCTGCCGCGGGGTGAGGGTGATGACGTTCACGTCCATCACGGCCTCGACGGCGTCGCGGGTGCCGATGGTCTCCGGAAAGTGGTAGCCGGTGTCGAGGAACACCACGTCCACGCCGGGCATCGCACGGGAGGCCAGATGGGCGACCACCGCGTCCTCCATGGAGGAGGTCACGCAGAACCGCCTGCCGAACGTCTCGGCCGCCCACCGGAGAATCTCCAGCGCGGAGGCGTCCTCGAGATCGCGCCCGGCCTGCTCGGCCAGGGCCTTCAACTCCTCGGCGGTCCGGTCTTGCTGAGCAGTCGTCATATCGACTCATCCCCTCCGTTGTCAGCCGCCTGGTGAAGCCCCCGGGCCAGCAGCCCCAGGAACCTCAGATGGAAGGCGCGGTTGCACGCGGCGCATTCCCAGGCGCCGTGGCCCTGCTCGCCGGGGCGCAGGTCCTCCTCGCCGCAGTAGGGGCAGTAGAAGGGAGCGGCCCGCTCGCTCACGACAGCGCCTCCTCGGAAGCCCGGGCGGCCCAGGTCGCGAAGCGCTCGCCGGTCTCGCGCTCGGCGAGGTAGCGCTTGAGGACGCGCTCGATGTAGTCGGGCAGCTCGGTGGAGGTCACCTTCAGCCCGCGGACCTTGCGGCCGAAGGAAGGCTCCAGGCCGAGCGCGCCGCCCAGGTGGACCTGGTAGCCGCCGACCTGGTTGCCCTCGGCGTCGACGACCAGCTGGCCCTTGAGGCCGATGTCCGCGGTCTGGATGCGGGCGCAGGCGTTGGGGCAACCGTTGATGTTGATGGTGAGCGGCTCGTCGAAGTCGGGCAGCCGGCGCTCGAGTTCGTCGATGAGGTCGCTGCCGCGCTCCTTGGTCTCCACGATGGCGAGCTTGCAGAACTCGATGCCCGTGCACGCCATCGTGCCGCGCCGGAACGGAGAGGGGCTGACCCGGAGGTCCAGCGCCTCCAGGCCGTCGACCAGGGAGTCGACGCGGTCCTGCGGGACGTCCAGGATGATCATCTTCTGTTCGACCGTGGTGGACACCCGCCCCGAACCGTGCTCCTCGGCCAGTTCGGCGACCTTGGTGAGCAGCGAGCCGTCCATGCGCCCCACGCGCGGGGCGAAGCCGACGTAGAACCGGCCGTCCTTCTGGCGGTGCACGCCGATGTGGTCGCGCCACTGCTGGGCGGGCATCTCGGGCGCCGGTCCGTCGACGAGCCTGCGGCCCAGGTACTCGTCCTCGACGACCTGACGGAACTTCTCCGCGCCCCAGTCGGCGATCAGGAACTTCAGCCGGGCCCGGTTGCGCAGCCGCCGGTAGCCGTAGTCTCGGAAGACGGACGTGACCGCCTCCCACACCTCCGGCACCTCCGCCTCGGGCACCCAGGCGCCGAGACGCACGCCGAACCGGGGGTTGGTGGACAGACCGCCGCCGACCCACAGGTCGAAGCCGGGGCCGTGCTCGGGATGCACCACGCCGACGAAGGAGATGTCGTTGATCTCGTGGGCGACGTCCAGCAGCGGGGAGCCGGAGACGGCCGTCTTGTACTTGCGCGGCAGGTTGGAGAAGCGGGGGTCGCCGATGTAGCGGCGCACGATCTCGTTCAGCGCCGCCGTGCCGTCGATGATCTCGTCCTCGGCGACGCCGGCGACCGGGGAGCCGAGCATGCCGCGCGGGCAGTCGCCGCACGCCTCGGTGGTGGACAGGCCGACCGCCTCCAGGCGCTCCCAGATCGCGGGCACGTCCTCGATGCGCACCCAGTGGAACTGGATGTTCTGCCGGTCGGTGATGTCGGCGGTGCCGCGGGCGTACGTCTCGGACACCTCGCCGATCGCCCGCAGTTGCTCGGTGGTCAGCCGGCCGCCCGTGATGCGGACACGCATCATGAAGTACTCGTCCTCGAGCTCCTCGGGCTCCAGCACGCCGGTCCGGCCGCCGTCGATCCCGGGGCGGCGCTGGGTGTAGAGGCCCCACCACCGGAAGCGTCCCCGCAGGTCGTTGGGGTCGATGGAGTGGAAGCCGCGCTTGGAGTAGATCGTCTCAATGCGTGTCCGCACATTGAGACCGTCGTCGTCCTTCTTCAACTGCTCGTTGCCGTTGAGCGGGGTCAGGTGCCCCACGGCCCACTGACCCTCACCACGATGGCGGCTCACCTTGCGGCGGGGCGCGACGGAGTTCTGCGAAGAGGCGGCCATGGTCGATACGTCCTTCGGGACAGCGAGGAATGCGGCTCTGACCTGCGCAGATGTGAGCGCACGGGCAGACAGGCAGGCGTGCGCGTCATTGCGCGGGGAGGAGAAAAAAAGAGAGATCCGGCGGTATGCGGCACGTGGCTCAAGGCCACTGTGGCCGGGTCAGCTCGCCGGACAGATGGCGCTGGACATACGGCCGAGGTCGACGTGCCGTCGACTCACCAAGGCGATTCCAGTTCCAGACATGACGGAAGCGTGGCACGACGATCTGGACACCGTCCAGCTTCATCCGAGATGCGGACACCCCTGTCTCGCCATGAGAGACAGGGGTGTCGCTGATCACGGACCGCCGAGGTGGCCGTGAACGCCCAGGTCAGGCGGGGGTCAGCCGGTGTGGGCACCCGGCCACGGACCCGGAGTGGCCACCTCCGGTTCCTCCTCCACCTGGGTGTCGAACAGTTTGAAGCCGCGGCGCCGGTAGTTGTCCATCGCGTACTCGCCGTCCTTGCTGCACGTGTGCAGCCACACCCGCTTGGTCGGGGCCAGCCCCGGCCGGCGGTCCGCGAGGTCCCAGGCGCGGGCCGTGCCGTACGACAGCAGGTGCCCGCCGATCCGGCGGCCGCGGAAGGCCGGGATCAGCCCGAAGTAGACGATCTCCACGACCCCGTCGTCCTGCGCCTCCAGCTCGACGTAACCCGCCGGTGTGCCCCGGTCGTACGCCACCCAGGTCTCGACACCCGGACGCTCCAGGTACTCCCGCCACTGCGCGTAGCTCCAGCCGAGCCGGTCCGTCCAGCGGATGTCGCCGCCGACCGAGGCGTACAGAAACCGGCTGAACTCGGGCGAGGGTACCTCCGAGCGGATGATCCGGACATCCCCCTCGGGGGCGTCGGCCGGGAGGAGGTCGGTGGGAGCGGTCTGCTCCAGGGACCAGGTGGTCACGGCGATGTGCGTCATGCCGGTCAGGGAATCATCCGCGCCGGGCCCGTGTCGATCGGGATCGTCCCCGGCCCGCTGCCCGCCGCTCGCGCCCTACCGCAGCTCCCGGTCGACCGAGGACAAGGGCAGCGCGAACAGGGTCCGTCCGGAGAGCGACCACAGCTCGCCGGTCGCCTCCCAGTACGACAGGGAGCCGGTGCCGTCGCCCCAGCAGCGGTGCGTGTCCTCGGACGATCCGCACCGCGCCGCCTCGGCGCCGTGCAGGTCCTGCCGCCACAGCGTGCCGTGATCGCCGTGCGGCCCGGCCGTCCGGCTCAGGTACCAGCGGGCTGGGCCGGTCGGACCCGTGCGGTGCGACAGCACCCCCCGTACGCCGTCCGTCCTGGTCTCGTACGCCTCGTCGGCGGTCACGGTCCCGGCGGAGTCGGCGGCCAGCAGACCGGAGCGGGCCGGATCCGTGCTGAAGGAGTACCGCCACAGACGCGTGTGCCCGCCGCTGCCCCTGGCTGCCGGCTCGCTCGCGACGAGACTGACCGGGGTGGAGGTGCGGTCGAGGGAGAGGCCGTAGGGGCAGGGGAGACCCGTTCCGGCCGTCGCGGCGGCCGCGCGGGCCGTGGTCGGGCCGCCGCACGGCCCCTGCGCCGGACGGTAGGAGGCGACCGCGGGCAGCACCCACCGGTAGCCGTGGGCCGACCAGCCGCCGGGTACCCGGCCGATCGCATCGGTGGTGACGGTGGCGCGCTGGATCCGGCGCAGGTCGTAGACGTACAGCGCGTCGGGTTCGCTGCCGGAGGTGGTGACCAGCAGCTTGTCCTGGTACCAGACCATCCCCGACACGTGCGAGGCGAGCCCCCGGTAGTCGCGGCCGCCGTCGACGGGCACGGCCAGCAGGGCCCAGGTGTAGGTGAGGCGGGCGGGGTCGTCGGCGTTCACGAACGCCACCCGGGCCAGGCCGTGGTCCATGGGCCCGCCGCCCTCGCGCGCCCAGCCGGAGAGGATCACCCGGTGCGCGCCCCACCTGCCGTGGGTGTCGGCGTCCCCGGACGTGGTCACCGACTCCGGCCGCCAGCGGCGGGTGGCGGTGTCGGCGACGTCCCAGCAGTAGGCGCGCGTGGCCGCCGGCTCGACGGGCAGCGCCTCCTTCTCCCCGGCCGCGCAGGCGTCGCCGGCGCGCATCGTCCGGTCGGCGCCGGCCAGCACGGCGTCGACTCCGGCCGGGCGGCCCATCGCCGCCTCCAGCCGGTCCAGGGACCGCTCCGGCACCAGCCGCTCCGTCAGCCGCAGCCGGTCGAGCTCGGTGGGCGAGGTGAGCGGTTTCAGGGCGCCGGGGTCCTCGGCGACCGTGGCCTGTGAGGCGCTGATCAGGGTGGCGGCGGCGGTCAGTGCGAGCCCGGCCCCGGCCAGCACCGCGCGCAACGCCCTGCCCCGCCTGCGACGGCGGTGTCTGCCGCGTTGCTTCATCCAACCCCCCTTTTTTCAGGGCTCGGTCCGCCTCGGGACGCCCTCCGGCCGGGACGGTCCAACTGCGTCGGACGGTCCGAGCGTTGGCCGAGGAGCGGATGAGGCGGCCCGCAGGCGATGCTACGGCAGTCCGGCCCGCCGCAGGACGAAGACCCCGCAAATATGCGGAAGATGCCACGCCGGACTACTCGGGCCCGCCGGCTCGCATCACGGCGCCTCGCCCTCACGTGGATGCGTGCGGCGTACGGCACGCCGACGTGCGGCGCGCCGACTCGCGTCAGGGCGGCTCGCGGCACGGCCACTCGGCTCCGACCGGATCGCGGCCCGTGGGCTCGTGTCCGGCCGGCTCGCGGCGCCGCGTCCGATGCCGGCGCCGCCCGGTGCCGGGTCGGTTCAGGGCGCGAAGGGTGCCGCGGCCGTTCGGCGGACCGCCGGGGCCGTGGAGTGCGGCAGCAGGTCGCGGGGGTCGTCCGGGAGGAGCACCCGGACCTCGGCGCCCTCGCGGAAGCGGTACGGCCGGTGCTCGAGGAAGGCGCCCAGATACCGTCGTACCCGGGACATCTCGGCCCGGACGGTGACCGTACGGGCCGGATCGCCGAACACCGCCTCGGCCAGGGCCGCCGCACTGCGCCCGGCCGGGTGCAGGGCCAGCAGGTAGAGCAGTTCGGCGTGGCGGGGGCTCAGTTCGTGCGACCAGGAGCCCGGGCCCCCCGAGACGGCCACCGACCAGCGCCGGGGGCGGGTGAGGTCCAGCACGATGCGGGCGTCGCCGTGCACGGGCACTTCCTCGTCGGCCCGCACCAACCAGCCGTCCGCCAGCGGCTCCAGGGAGCACAGCCCGACCGCCGGCAGCCACCGGCGGCCGGGGGAGACCGACTTGGGCAGCGGGATGCGCGGGGTGTACGGCATTCCGGCCACCGCCGCCGTCCAGCCGTCCCGGTCCACCACCGCCGCCCGGCCGTCCAGCCGGGCCAGGACCGGCGCGGCCACCGCGCGCAGCCGCTCCAGCGCGTCGAGGTGCAACTCCCTCAGCCTCGCCTCGGCCAGCTTGGCCACCGAGCCCACCCAGGCCAGGGTGGCCGGATGCATGGTCTCCAGCGGCCCGCTGACGTCCACCACGCCGAGCAGTCGGCCGTCCCGGGGGTCGGTGACGGGGGCGCCGGTACAGGTCCAGGTGGTGTGCGAGCGGACGAAGTGCTCGGAGGCGAAGACCTGCACGGGCCGGCGCACCACCGCGGGGGTGCCCACACCGTTGGTGCCGACGACGTCCTCCCGCCAGTCGGCGCCGAGTTCGAACCCGAGACCGTCGGCCTTGCGCAGCACCGACGGATGGCCCTCGCGCCACAGCACCCGGCCGTCCTCGTCGGCGACGACCATGATGTGCTGGGCGACGTCCGCGACCGACAGCAGCCCCTCGCGCAGCACCGGCAGCACATGCCGCAGCGGGGACGCCTCGCGCCGCCGCTGCACCTCCTCGCGGGGCAGCAGCCGGGAGTTCAGGCCGTGGTCGGGATCGACGCCGGTACGCCGTACACGCTCCCAGGACTGTCCGATGACCGGACGCGGCGCCACCTGTGTGCGCTGCCCCGCGAGTGCCGCCGAGCGCACCTCGCTGAGCAGCCGTGCCGCCCGCGCCGCGTCGACGGCGGCGATCCGCGTCACGTCCACGTCCAACGGCGCCTTCGCCACTGGGTCCTCCCGCCACAAGGGGCCACCGGCAGACGGGTGCCCCGAGATGTTCCGGCCATGTGCCGGCGGCCTTCCCGCCTGTGCGTTTCATACTGCCGTTCACCGGCACCGGAGGGGTCGGCTCCGGCCATACCGGACGGGCGAGTTGCAACCCCTTGCAACCCTGGTGAACAGGGCGCGCGGTGGTTGAAACTTGTTCAGCGCCGCGTGCGGCGTCCGTGGCCTGCAACGGGGCCGCGGCGGGGGTGGTGCCGTGTCGGCGCAGCACCACCCCCGCGTGGCGTCCGAAATCCGCCGTGCGTCGGGTGACGGAGGCCGGGGCGCACCCCGGAGACCGGACACCCGGCGTATGCCGCACGCCGGATGCCGGGCCCCCGCGGAGGCCGGATGCTTTCGGTGACCCCGTCAGGGCACCGGGCGCGCCCGCTCCACCAGCGCCGCGAGAGGCAGCGTGTGCGGCAGCGTGCCGAAGGCCGAGCCGCCGTCGCCGCCCAGCCGCGCGGCGCAGAACGCGTCCGCGACCTCCGGCGGCGCGTACCGCACCAGCAGCGACCCCTGGAGCACCAGCGCGAGCCGCTCGGCCAGCCGCCGGGCGCGGGCCTCGACGCCGTCCAGGTCGGCGAGTTCCGTGAGCAGGTTCTTGATCGCCGCATCGAGGCGGTGGTCGGCGCCGCGCGCCCGTCCCACCTCGCGCAGGTACGCGTCGAACGCCTCCGGTTCCCGCCGCAGCGCCCGCAGCACGTCCAGCGCCTGGACGTTGCCGGCGCCCTCCCAGATCGAGTTCAGCGGCGACTCCCGCACCAGGCGGGGCATGCCGGACTCCTCCACGTACCCGTTGCCGCCGAGGCACTCGGCGGCCTCCACCGCGAGCGGCGCGCACCGCTTGGTCACCCAGTACTTGGCGGCCGGCACCGCGATCCTGAGCAGCGCCCGCTCCTGTTCGCCGTCGTCGTCGCAGGCCGCCGCCAGCCGCAGCGCCAGCGTGGTCGCCGCCTCGGACTCCAGCGCCAGGTCGGCGAGGACGTTGCGCATCAGCGGCTTGTCGACGAGCGGCCCGCCGAAGGCCTCTCGGTACGTGCAGTGGTGCACCGCCTGCGCCACGGCCTGGCGCATCAGCCCCGCCGAACCGAGCACGCAGTCCAGCCGGGTCGCCGCCACCATCCCGATGATGGTGCGCACCCCTCGCCCCTCCTCGCCGACCCGGCGCGCCCAGGTCCCGGCGAACTCGACCTCGGCCGAGGCGTTCGACCGGTTGCCCATCTTGTCCTTGAGCCGCTGGACGAGGAACACGTTGCGGCCGCCGTCCGCCAGGACCCGCGGCACCAGGAAGCAGGTGAGCCCGCCCGGAGCCTGGGCGAGCACCAGGAAGGCGTCCGACATGGGCGCCGAGCAGAACCACTTGTGCCCGGTCAGCTCGTACGTCCCGGCCTCGGCGAGCGGCCGCGCCGAGGTCGTGTTGGTCCGTACGTCGCTGCCGCCCTGCTTCTCGGTCATGCCCATCCCGAACAGCACCCCGGCCTTCAGATGCGCGGGCCGCAGCTCACGGTCGTAGACCATGGACGTCAGGCGCGGCTCCCACTCGGCGGCCAGCTCCGGGTCGGCGCGCAGCGCGGGCACCGCCGCGTGCGTCATCGACAGCGGGCACCCGTTGCCCGCCTCCACCTGCGACCACACCAGGAAGCCGGCCGCCCGCCGCACATGCCCCGCGGGACGGCCCCAGGCGGCCGTCAGGCCCGCCGCGACCCCTTTGCCGAGCAGCCGGTGCCAGGCCGGGTGGAAGTCGACCTCGTCGATGCGGTGGCCGTAGCGGTCGTGGGTGCGCAGCCGCGGCGGGTTCTCGTTGGCCTGCGCGCCCCACTCCTGCACCTGGGCGGAGCCCGCCGAGCGTCCGAGCGCCGACAGCTCGCCGCGCACCTCGTCGAGCACACCGGCGTCGACGTGCCGCTCGACCGCCTCGGTCAGCGCCCGGTCGGCGGCGAAGACGTCGTAGCCGACCAGCGGGGGCGCCTGATTCGTCACGGTGTGAGTGCCGGCTGCCATGGAACGGAACCTATCTCGCGGTACGCCGCCGGTCACCACACGGTCACCGGCGAGAGCGACCCGGCGGGACAGGGATACCTTTAGGGCGTGCAGCAAGCCAGTGAACTCCCCGACAGGCCGTCCGGCCGCCTCCACAGGGCCCGTGCCCTCTACCGGAACGTCTCCAAACGCAGGACCGCCTGGCTGCTGCTGAAGGACACCGTCAACTCGTGCATGGAGTACCGGATCCTCGGGCTCGCCGCCGAGGCCGCGTTCTTCTCCCTGCTGTCCGTGCCGCCGCTGCTGCTCAGCCTCATCGGGCTGCTCTTCTACGTCGACAGCTGGACCGGCGCCCACACCATCGCCGGCCTGAGGCACAACATCCTCGACGCCTCCCGCACGGTCCTGTCCGACCAGGGCGTGAACGAGATCACCGAGCCGATCCTGCGGGACGTGATGAAGGGCGGCAGGCCCGATGTGATCTCCATCGGGTTCGTGTTCGCGCTGTGGTCGGGCTCCCGGGCGGTGAACGTCTTCATCGACACCATCACCGTGATGTACGGCCTGGACGGAGTGCGCGGCATCGTCAGAACCCGGCTGATGGCGTTCCTGCTGTTCGTCGTGGCCCTGCTGATCGGCTCGGTCGCGCTGCCGCTGATGGTCGCGGGCCCGGACGCCGTGGTGCGCGTCGTGCCCTGGTCCACGACCGTGGTCCAGGTCCTGTACTGGCCGGTGGTCATCGTGCTGTCCGTCGCCTTCCTGACCACGCTGTACCACGTGTCCGTGCCGGTGCGCTCGGCGTGGATCGAGGACGTGCCGGGGGCCCTGGTCGCGCTGGCCATGTGGGTGGTGTGCAGCTTCGTGCTGCGCATCTACCTCACCAGCACCGTCGAGGGCCCCACCATCTACGGCTCACTGGCCGCGCCGGTCGCCGTGCTGCTGTGGATCGGTGTGTCCGCGTTCGCCGTGCTCGTCGGGGCCGCGGTCAACGCGGCCATCGACCGGGTCTGGCCGGCCGCCGCGACGGCCGCCGCCCGCGCCGCCAACGAGCGGGTGCGCGAGGCCCAGATCGCCGAGTACGTGGCCCGTGCCGCCGCCGCCCGCGAGGCCGACCCCGACGCCGGCGACGACCCGGACATGCCCTCCGAGTTCCCCGAGCGCTGGTCCCGCTTCCTGCCCCACGAGGACGTGACCGCCCGCCTGCGCGCCCACGCCAGGGCCATGCAGCCCCGCAGCCCGCACAAGGAGAGCCAGAACGGTTCCTCCCCCCAGAAGTGGGAGAAGTGACGGGGTCGCTAACCTCGGGTACGTGGCTGCCGAGACGTCCGCGGGGACGGTCGGGGGCGGGTACGCGGAGCGGCCCTCCCGGCTGGCCGGCGCGGTGGTGTGGACGAAGGGCCCGGCGGGGTCCGGGGCCGGCGCGGGGCCCGGACCCGCGGTGCGGCCCGTGCTGCCCGACGGGTGCATGGACCTGCTGTGGAGCGAGGGGCGGCTGCTCGTCGCCGGCCCGGACACCCGCGCGTACGTCCCGGCGGGGCCGCCCGCGCACTGGGCCGGCCTGCGGTTCTTCCCCGGCACGGCGCCCGCCTGCCTCGGCGTGCCCGCCCACGAGCTGCGCGACCGGCGCGTCGAACTGGCCGAGCTGTGGCCCGCCGCGCGGGCCCGGCGGCTGAGCGCACGCCTGGCGGCGGCGCCGGATCCGGCCGCCGCGCTGGAGGAGGCGGCCCTGGAGCTGGCCGCCGCGACGGGGCCGCCCGACCCGCTGCTGCGGCATCTGGTCGCGGCCCTGGACGCGGGCCGCCCGGTCGCCGCCACCGCCGACGAACTCGGGCTGGGCGCCCGCCGCTTGCACCGCCGCTCCCTGGCCGCGTTCGGCTACGGCCCCAAGACGCTGGCCCGCGTCCTGCGCCTGCAACGCGCGCTGGCACTGGCGCGGACCGGAGTGCCGTTCGCCGAGACCGCGGCTCGGGCCGGCTTCGCCGACCAGGCCCATCTCGCCCGGAACGTACGGGAGCTGACCGGCAGGCCGTTGCGCGACCTACTCGCTCTCGGGTAGTGGGGCGAACAGGTCCACGCCGTTGCCGTCGGGGTCGTGCACGACCGCGTACCGCATCCCCCAGAACGCGTCCCACGGCGCCAGTTCCCCGTGGTACCCGGCGCCGACCAGGTCCTCGTACACGGCGTCCACCTCGGCGGGCGAGGCGCACCGGAAAGCCAGCCCGAGCCGGCCGCCCCCCGACGGGGGCCGCCACCCGGGGTGGAAGGAACGGACGGTCGCCTCGGTGTCCAGCGCGAGGGCCAGACCGCCGGGCAACTCGGCCTCGACGTGCGGCTCTTCCTCCGCGCCCGGCGGGAAGACGAGCCCGAGGCGGCGGTAGAAGGCCAGGGAGGCGGCCAGGTCGGAGGCGACCAGCCCGATCACGGCGAACCGCGGAGTGGGCAAGGCCGTCGGAGCCGTCGGAGTCCTCGAGGTCTTCGGGGTCTTCGGTGTGGTCATGCGGGCACGGTAGACACGGCCCCGGCGGTGGGTCTTGAACGAATCGGACGGTGCCGGCGGACCGACCACCGTGTCGGCGACTCGCACGCCGACTCGGTCCGCCAGGCCGACCGCGGCGCGAACGGCCGGGTCGGCAGCGGCACACCGCCGGGGGCACCGAGCGTGCGCCGTACGGGCCCCTCTCCGCCTTTCGCGCCGGAATACGCGACGCCGTCGTGGTGCTCTGGTGTTACCGGTGCTGGTGCACGAACGCGGCGAAGGGCTGGTGGGCACATGACGGCAGACCAGACGGATCCCGTGGTGACAACGCCGTACGGCGCGGTACGCGGCAGACACGAGCACGGGGTGGCCGTGTTCCGGGGGATCCCCTACGCGGCGGCGCCGTTCGGGCCCCGCCGGTTCCGGCCGCCGGTGCCGCCCGAGCCGTGGGAAGGGGTCCGGGACGCGGGCTCCTTCGGCCCGACCGCGCCCAAACCGCCGTACTCCGAGGCCTTCGCCCAGTATCTGTCCGACCCGTCCGTGCCCGGCGACGACTGCCTGAACCTGAACGTGTGGACGCCCGAGCCGGGCCCGGGCGCGCGGCTGCCCGTCCTGCTCTGGCTGCACGGCGGGGCGCTGACCCGGGGCTCGTCAGCCGTGCCCGTGTACGCCGGGCACTCCTTCGCCCGTGACGGGGTCGTCCTGGTCTCCGCCAACTACCGACTGGGGGTGGAGGGCTACGGACTGTTCCCGGACGCGCCCGCCAACCCCGGCCTGCGCGACCAGCTCGCCACGCTGCGCTGGGTGCACGACACGATCGACGCCTTCGGCGGCGACCCCGACCGGATCACCCTGTGCGGCCAGTCGGCCGGCGCCATCAGCGTCGGCGCCCTGATCGCCGCGCCGCAGGCCCAGGGCCTGTTCCGGCGCGCCGTCCTGCAGAGCGGGCCCCCGGAGGTCTCCGACCGGGACAAGGTGAGACGGATGGTGCGCCGCATGGCGACCCGGCTGAAGGTGCCCGCCACCGCCGAGGCCTTCGCCGCCGTGGAGCGCGACCTGCTGCTGCGCACCCAGGCCGAGGTCGGCCGGCTCAGCAGCCCGGTCCTCGGCGGACCCGCCTTCGGCATCGTCGTCGACGGCGACCTCGTGCCCCGCGATCCGCTGGAGGCACTGATCGCCGGGGAGGCGGCACGCGGCGCGGACCTGCTCATGGGCTGGACCCGCGACGAGTACCTGCTGTGGCTGGTGCCCGGTGGCCTGCTGGAGCGCGTCGACCGGCTCGGGCCGGTCGCGCTGGCCGGCGCGATGGCCCGCTGCCACTGCGGACACGAGGTGGTGCGCGGCTACCGGGCGCTGCGGCCCCGGGCGGGCGCCGCCGAGATCGTCGGCCAGATGGTCACCGACCACCTGCTGCGTCGCCCGCTGCACCGCCTGGCGGACGCCCGCCCCGGCTCCGCGTACGTCTACGAGTTCGCCTGGCCGTCCCTGCGGCCCGACCTGGGCGCCTGCCACGCCCTGGAACTCGGCTTCGTCTTCGACACCGGGGAGGTGCCGGAGTCCCGCAGGCTGGCGGGTGAGGGCGCTCCGCAGGAGCTGGCCGACACCATGCACGCGGCCTGGGTGCGTTTCGCCACCGACGGCGATCCCGGCTGGGCGGCCTGGGACGCGGCCCACCCGGTGCATGTCTTCGGCGACGGCCCCCCGCACACCTTGTACGGCCCGCGCGACGCGGAACTCGCCCTGTGGACGGCCGACACCACGCCCCGCCCCACGCAGGACGCCTCCCCGGCCCGCGCCGCGGAACTGCGCGCGGTCATCCGGCGCCTGCGCCGCCCCGGCGACCTCCGCGGCACCTGACCGCCTGAGCGCCTGACCGCAGAAGCACTGCCTGACCGTGCAGGCACCGCCTGCCCGCGGACCGCGGGAGGCACCGCCTCACCGCGAAAGCCGGCACCGCGCGGCACTCCGTCAGGGGCGCTCATCTCGCCGTCAGGGTCCGTGCCACGTCCGCGATGGCCGCCGGGCCCACCCGGCAGCAGCCGCCGATCAAGCGGGCGCCGTGGGCCTGCCAGCGTGCGACCAGGTCGGGCGTGAAGGTGGAGCGGCCGGTCCAGGACCCGGCGTCGGCGTCCCAGGTCTCGCCGCTGTTGGGGTAGACGACGACGGGCTTGCCGGTCACCCGGGCGGCCGTCGTCACCGCGGCGTCCGCGTCCTCGGGCGCGCAGCAGTTCACCCCCACCGCCATCACTTCCGCCGCGTCGGCGGCGAGAGCGAACGCCTCCTGAAGAGGCTGCCCGGCGCGGGTGCGCGGGCCGTCGACCGTGTAGGACAGCCACGCCGGTACGCCGAGCCCGCGCACGGCCCGCAGCAGGGCCTGCGCCTCGACGGTGTCCGGGACCGTCTCCAGGGCCAGCACGTCGGGCCCGGCCGCGGCCAGCACCTCCAGGCGGGGCCGGTGGAAGCGCTCCAGCTCCCGCACGGTGAGCCCGTAGCGGCCCCGGTACTCCGAGCCGTCGGCGAGCATCGCACCGTAGGGCCCCGCCGACGCGGCCACCCACAGCGGTCGTACGACACCCTTCTCGCGCGCCCGCCGCACCGCGGCCCGGGCCGGCTCCACGCTCGACGCGATGAGCCCGGCGGCCCGCTCCCGCCCGATCCCGCGCCGTGCGAACCCCTCGAACGTCGCCTGGTAGCTCGCGGTGATCGCCACGTCCGCGCCCGCCTCGAAGTAGGCGAGATGGGCCTCGGTGATCGCCTCCGGGCACTCGGCCAGCAGCCGGGCCGACCACAGCTCGTCGCCCAGGTCGTGGCCGGCGGCCTGAAGCTGGTTGGACATCCCGCCGTCGAGCACCACCGTCCCGGCGGCGAGGGCTTCGGCGAGGCTGGGGGAAGGGGTGCCGTTCGTGCGCATACGACGACGCTAGCGCCGCGACGGACAACGTTCGCCCCGCCGGACGCAGCGCACACAGTCGGTGGCCCGACGACCTGTGAAGGCCCGGGTTCGGAGCGCGGAAATCGCCGCTCGTCGGCGTGGACATGCCTGACAGGATGCCCGCATGACTCCAGCCATCCGTCACACGACGATCGACTGCGCCGACGCCTCTGCCCTGGGCGGGTTCTGGTCACAGGTCCTGGGCCTGCCCGTGCACGACGACGACAAGCCGGGTGACGAGGAGGCGCTGATCGAGGGCGCAGAGCTGCTCTTCGTCACCGTGCCGGAGGCCAGGACGGCGAAGAACCGTGTCCACCTCGACCTCCAGCCGCAGGACCGCACCCGCGACGAGGAGGTCGAGCGGCTGCTCGCCCTCGGCGCCACGCTGGTCGACGACCGCCGCGACCGGGACGGCACCGGCTGGGCGGTCCTCGCGGACCCGGAGGGCAACGAGTTCTGCGTGGAGCGCGGCGCCGCGGAACGGGCGGCCGGGTGAGCCACCGAGCGGCGGGACGAGGGAGGAACTGCCAAAGCGCGAGGCGCGCCCCCGGACGCTTCGGCCCGCACCGAAGCGTCCGGCCTCTAGCGTGAGCCGCATGAGCCGTACCACCCACGACACGCCCGCCGCCTCCGTGACCGCCATGGTCGACCACGTACTCGCCCTGGCCGCCACCTGGACCGCCTGGGACGGCACACCCGCCCCCGTCGACGACCGCGTCTACACCCCGCACAAGGCCATCCGCCGCGTCGCCGACCACCTGATCGACCACCTGGCGGAGCTGGAGGCACGGCTGGCCGGTGAGGAGCCGCGCCCGGACCACTGGCACGCCTCGGCGATCACGACCGAGGCCGACCGGGCCCCCTTCACCGAAGAGGACCTCGACGAGGCCCGCAGCCGCCTCACCCGGCTGGCCCGGATCTGGGCGAACCGCCTCGACGCGCTCACCGCGGAGCAGCTCGACCACTCGCCGGGCGAGGGCTGGAGCTTTCGCGAACTCGCCCGCCACCTCGCCGGGTCCACGTACTACGCCGACGCCCTCGGCGACCTGTCCTGACCGTTCCCACCGGAGGTGAGGACGTCCGCGAGCCGGTCGGCGAACGCCTCCGGCTGCTCGACGGCCCCGATGTGCCCGCCCGGGAACTCGGCGAAGCCGGCGCCGTACCGCTCGGCGAGGAGCGCGGCCGTCCGGTGGAGCAGCTGTCCGCGGGAGCCGATGCCGGCGGCGAGGGTGAGGGGCACGGCAGGGGGGTCCGCGGGCGGCGCGTACGAGGTGAACGGGCCCAGCACATGGGCCAGGAACAGGGCCATCGGCGAGGACAGCTCCTCCTCGCGGGTCAACGGCCGGCCCTCGGGAGTGCCGTCCGCCACGGTCCGCTCCGCCAGCACCGCGGCCATCCGCGCGCCGGCGGCTCGCGGCCCCGCCGCGCGATAGGTGTCGTACACCTCCCGGAAGCTCTCCCGCCGGCGTGCCCCGTCCGGCAGCACCGCCACGCACGGAGGCTCGTGGGCGACGACGTGCCGCAGCCGCCCGGGATGCCGGGCCTGGAGATCCAGGGCGGCGACGCCGCCGGAGCTGGTGCCGAGGACGTACGCCGGCTCGCCCTCGGGGAGCACCGCGTCGAGCACCCGGTTCGCCCCGTCGCTCCACTCCTCGACCCGCTGGTCGGCGACGGGCAGCCCGAGCCGGCCGTGGGCCAGGCCGAGCGGGTCGTAGGTGACGACGGTGAACCGGCGGGCCAGCCGCAGCGTCATCGGCTCCAGCCCCATGGGGTGCCCTGCCCCGCCGGGGAGGAGCAGCAGCACGGGCCCCGTGCCGCACACGTCGTAGTGCAGGTCGCTCATGTCGTCAGCGTTTCTCTCGGGGCCAGTGGGTGAGTGCCAGGTGCAGGGCCTCGACGGCCTTGTCCCAGGACGCGTCCACGTCCCGGGGCGCGCCGAAGCCGCCGGTGGCCTCCAGGGCGCAGTAGCCGTGGAAGGTGCTGCGCAACAGGCGGACGGCGTCGGTGAGGTCGGGCTCGGCCAGGCCGTAGGCGCGCAGCATGCCGTAGGTGATGTCGGCGGTGCGGCGCATTTCGGGGGAGTCGCCGGCGAGGGACCCGTCGATCCGGATCTGGGTGGCCGCGTACCGGCCGGGATGGCGGTGGGCGTACTCCCGGTAGGCGCCGGCGAACGCGGCCAGCGCGTCCTTCCCGGCCCGGCCCGCCACGGCGGCGGCGATCCGGTCGATCATCTCGCCGCCGGCGAACAGGGCGAGCCGGGTGCGCAGTTCCTTCAGGTTCCTGACGTGCGAGTAGAGACTGGCGTCCTTCACCCCGAAACCGCGCGCCAGCGCGGACAGGGTGACGTTCTCGAACCCCACCTCGTCGGCCATGTCGGCGGCGGCCGCGACCAGCCGCTCGACACTGACACCGGCTCGGCCCACGGGCGCCTCCTCCTGCTGCCTAGAGATCCTAGGCTGCAGCCTAGTGTATCTCGTTCGGCAGCAGGAGGCGGTACCCCGCGGCGGGTGGGGGACCGTCAGCCCGTCGCGGAGAAGACGTACGAGAACTCCGCGGGCTTCGCCCACAGGACGTACCGCGGCAGGGGGCCCGGGCCGCAGGACTGCGAGCCGATGCCGTGCTGGGCGTGGTCGAGGTTGACCCACACCCCCGCGGCGGAGCCGCTGTCGGATGCGGTGCCGGGGGTGAGGTCGGTGAGGTGGCGGGCCGCGTCCAGGTGTTCGGTGGTCCAGCGGCGGGCCGTCAGCCAGAACTCGGGGTCGCCCTCGATCCGCAGGCCGCCGAGCCGGGCCCAGCGGACGTCCGCCCGGGCACCGTTCTCCTGCGGGCGGACGTATGGCGTCTGGAGCTCGTCGACCGTGGCGGCCCAGCGGGCGACCAGGGACGCCGACCGGGTGTCCGGATACGCCTCGCCGGGACCGCCGCCGTACCACCGCACCTCGTCGGCGGCGGACAGCCCGAACCGGATGCCGAGCCGGGGCAGCGGCACGGTCCAGTCGCCCTCGGGTGTCACCGAGACGGTCAGCCGCAGCCTCTCGCCGTCCGACGTCCAGCGGTACACCGTCGCCAGGCCCAGCTCCCGAGCGGCGGGAGCCACCCGGGTGCGTACCGTCAGCGCGTCCTGGCCCGCCTCCACCGCGTCCAGGCGGTGCCGCATGCGGTGCAGGCCGAGCCGCCGCCACAGCGGGCCGTAGCGGACGCCGGTCTGCCACTCGGCGCCCTCGTCGTTATCGGTGGGGGCCCGCCACACGTCCAGCCGCAGCCCGGTGACCTCCACCTCGCCGACGCGCCGCAACGCACCCGTTCGCGCGTCGAAGACCGCCGGGCCGAGGGTGATCAGGTCGCCGGCGGGCCGGCGTACCGGGCGCTCGGTGGCCCGCATCGTCGGCGGGGTCCGCGGGGCCACGGCCGCCTGGCCCCATGCCACCACGTGCCCCTTCGGCGCCCACGCGGTGTCCGAGGCCAGCAGCGCCCGGACCGTCCAGTGCGTCTCGCCGTCCGGATCCCCGGGCGGTTCCGGCAGCTTCACGTCGGCCGACCCGCCCGGCGCGAGCACCGGCACGGACAGGGCGCCGGCCGCCACGGTCTCGCCCTCCACCTGGTACGACCACTCGAAGGCGAGCGCAGACAGGTCGGCGAAGTCCTGGAGGTTGGTCACGCGCACGGTGGAGCCGGATCCCTCGCCCCCGTCCTCGATCCGGACCGGCTCGATGACCTTCTTGAACTCGATCAGGCCGGGAGAGGGGCTGCGGTCGGGGAACAGCAGGCCGTCGCAGACGAAGTTGCCGTCGTGCAGTTCCTCGCCGAAGTCGCCGCCGTAGGCGTAGCCGTGGCGGCCGTCCTCGATGCCGTGGTCGATCCACTCCCAGACGAAGCCGCCCTGGAGGCGCTCGTACCGCTCGAACAGCCGCTGGTAGTCGGCGAGTCCGCCGGGGCCGTTGCCCATGGCATGGCCGTACTCGCAGAGGATGAAGGGGAGTTCGCGGCGCCGGTGCGTGCCGCCGTCCAGGCCCTCGCCGATCCGCTCGACCTCCTCGTGAAAGGCGTACATCCGCGAGTACACGTCCGTGTCGCGGCAGTCGCGGTCGCCCTCGTAGTGCAGCGGCCGGGAGGGGTCCCGGTCGTGGATCCACTCGGCCATGGCGGTCAGGCCGCGGCCGGTGCCGGCCTCGTTGCCCAGGGACCACATGACGACCGAGGGGTGGTTCTTGTCGCGTTCGACCATGCGGGCGGCGCGGTCGAGCAGTGCCGGGGTCCAGCGGTCGTCGTCCACCGGGTTGTCCCGCCAGTCCTGTTCGACGAAGCCGTGGGTCTCCAGGTCGCACTCGTCGATCACCCACAGTCCGTACTCGTCGCACAGGTCCAGGAAGGCGGGGTGCGGCGGGTAGTGGGAGGTGCGGACGGCGTTGATGTTGTGCCGCTTCATCAGCAGCACGTCCTCGCGCATGGTGTCCAGGTCCAGTGCGCGGCCCTTCGCCGGGTGCCACTCGTGCCGGTTGACGCCCTTGAAGAGCACCGGGCGGCCGTTGACCTTGATCAGGCCGTCCGACAGCTCCACGGTGCGGAAGCCGATCCGCAGCGGTACCCGCTCGCCCCCCGTGGCCAGCTCGCCGTCGTAGAGCACCGGCGTCTCGGCGGTCCACGGGCGGACGGGCACGGTCGCCGGCTCGCCCGTCGCGACATCGATGTCGAGGGCCGGCACGGTCACCCGCCCGGCAACGTCCGAGTCGACACTCAGCGTGCCCTCGCCCGTCGCGTGGTCGTAGGAGGCGTGCACGAAGAAGTCCTGGACGCAGGCCGCCGGGCGGTGCAGCAGGGTGACGTCCCGGAAGACGCCCGGCAGCCACCACTGGTCCTGGTCCTCCAGGTAGGAGCCCGCCGACCACTGGTGGACGCGCACCGCGAGCACGTTGCCGGCCGGCCTCAGCAACTGCCCGACCGCGAACTCGTGCGGCAGCCGCGAGCCCTTGAACTCACCCAGGGGCGCGCCGTTGAGCCAGACCCGGGCACAGGACTCGACGCCGTCGAAGCGCAGCGTCGCGCCCCCCTCCGCGGGCCAGTCCGCGGGCAGGTCGAAGAGGCGCAGGTGGTCGCCGGTCGGGTTCTCGGTGGGGACGTGGGGCGGGTCGACGGGGAAGGGGTAGAGGTGGTTGGTGTAGACGGGCGAGCCGTGCCCCTGGAGGACCCAGTGGCCGGGGACCGTGATCTCCGCCCAGTCCCCGGCGTCGTATCCGGGCTCGGCGAAGGAGTCGTCCTCGGCATCGGCCGTCCGGGACAGCCGGAACCGCCAACGTCCGTTCAAGGACAGTGACATGGCGTCCGAGGACGCGTAGCGGGCGCGGGGCGGCAGCACCCCGGAACCCGGCGAGACGTCCTCGATGTGGGCGGTGACGGTGGGACGACTGCGGAAAGACATCGGACTCCTAGCTCAGCCCTTGATACCGGTCTGCGCGATCCCCTGCACCAGCCAGCGCTGGAGGAAGAGGAAGACGAACAGCAGGGGCAGGATGGAAACGGCGGTGGCCATGAAGATCAGGTGGTAGTTCACCGTCTGGTTGGTCATGTACGAGGACAGTGCGACCTGGACGGTCCAGGCGCCGGGGTCCTGGCCGATGACCAGTGGCCACAGGAACGAGTTCCAGCCGTTGATGAAGGTGATGGTGGCGATGGCCGCGAAGAAGTTCAGGGAGTTCGGGACGACGACGCGCCAGTAGGCACCCCAGTAGCCCAGCCCGTCCACCCGTGCCGCCTCCTCGAGTTCCCTGGGGAACCCGAGGAAGTACTGACGGAACAGGAAGCACGTGAAGCCGGTGAACAGGCCCGGGATGATCAGGCCCCGGTAGCTGTCCACCCAGCCGAGCGACGACACCAGCACGAAGCTGGGCACGAAGGTGACGGCGGTCGGGACCATCAGGGTGAACAGGACGCCGTAGAAGACCTTGCCGGCGTGCCGGTAGGGGATGCGGGCCAGGCCGTAGCCGGCCGACGAGCAGACGAAGAGGGTGCCCGCCGTGTGCAGGACGGCCACGATCAGTGAGTTCACCATCGACCGGCCGAAGTCGACCGTCATGTCGCGGAACGGCTCGGTGACGTTGCCCCACTGGATGGGGGTGGGGAAGAAGGTCCAGTTCTCGCCCGTGATCTCGGGATCGGTGGAGAGGGCGTTGCGGATCAGGATGTAGAAGGGGACGAGGAACAGCACGGCGGCGACGGCGGTGGCCAGGTAGAGGCCGAAGGAGCTCATCACCTCGCCGCCGCGCCTCGGGCGATGGGACCGGCGGGCCTCGGGTGCGGTCGTGGTCACTTGGACTCCTCACCTCGTCCGAAACCCATGATCCGGCCCTGGAACAGGGTGACGACGCAGATCAGCAGCGTAAGGATCACCGCGCCGGCGCTGCCCTTGCCGTAGTTCTGGTCCTGTCCGAGGGCGGTGTAGTAGAGCTCGACGAGGGGCGGACGTCCCCATGTCGTCTTGGACAGCAGATTGAAGAACTCGTCGAAGGCCTGGTAGGCGGCCACGATCAGCAACAGGATCACGGCCGTGGAGGTGGCGCGCAGCTGCGGCAGTGTGATGTACCAAAACGTCTGCCGGCCACGCGCCGCGCCGTCGATGGCGGCCGCCTCGTACAGCTCCCGCGGGATGTTCTGCAGCGCGGCCAGGAAGAGGATCATGTAGAAGCCGGACTGGAGCCACAGCCGGGCGGTGACGATGACCAGCCAGTACCAGGGCGGGCTGGGGTCGGCGAGCCAGGCGGTGTCGTCCACACCGAACACACCGAGGACGGTGTTCGCCAGGCCGAAGCGCACCCCGTTGAAGATCGACATCTTCCAGATGAGCGAGGCGGCGACGTAACTGCACGCCGTCGGAAGGAAGAACACCGACCGGAAGAACGCCCGCATGACCCTCAGCCGGTCCACCAGCAGCGCCAGGCCCAGGGAGAGCGCCCACGTCGTGGGCACGATGAAGAGGGCGAAGACGGTGAAGGTGAGGAGGGAGCCGGTGAAGTTGCCGTCCGTCAGGATCTCCCGGTAGTTGCCCAGGCCGATGAAGTCGCTGGGCGTGACCGTGAACCGGGCCTCGAAGAAGCTGAGGTAGACGCTCCAGCCGATGGGAACGTAGACGAAGACCATCAGCCCGATGAGGAACGGGCCGGTGAAGAGCCAGAAGTTGAAGGTGCTGCTGCCCCGCAGCCCCCGCCGCGGCCTGGCCGGGGCGGCCTCGGCCGGGGCGGGGTCCGCCAGGTCGCGCGTCGTGGTCGTCGACATGTCGTGATCCGTCCGCCGGTCTATCCGAAGAGCTTCTTCAGCTCGGCGTTCACCGTCTTGTCGCACCTGTCGAGAGCGGCCTGAGGATCACCGTCCTTGCGGACGCAGTCGGCGAAGACGTTCTCCGTCGCGGTGATCATGGCCTGGGTCCAGCCGATCCGGTCGAAGTGGCCGCACTCCTCGAACAGCTGCACGCCCTCCGCCGGCAGGCCCGACTTCAGCTTGGTGGCGGACTGGGCGATGGAGGTGCGCGGCGGGATGTGGAAGCCGTAGGACAGGGCCCAGTCCTCCTGGTACTTCTTCTGGTCGATCCACAGCCACTTCACGTACTCCTTGGCCGCGTCGACGTCTCTGCTCTTGGCGTTGACGAAGACCGACCAGCCGCCGTTGTAGACGGAGGGCCTGCCGCCGGCGCCGACCTTCGGGAAGGGCATGATGCCGAGGTCGTCGCCGAGGGTCTGCTGGAACTGCGGCATGGCCCACATGCCGCAGAACTGGATGGCGCACAGGCCCTGGTTGAGCGCGGACGGGTCCCAGTAGTCGGCCGGGGCGTCCAGCAGCAGGTCGCCGCTGGTGAAGAGCTTGCGCAGGTTCTTCAGGCCCTCGACGACGCCGTCCGTGTGGTAGGCGATCTTGTTGTCGTCGGTGAGGGTGTCGGTGCCGGCCGAGTAGAACAGCGGCTGGATGACGGCGTGCAGGTCGTTGCCGAGGAAGACGCCCTTGACCTTGTCGGTGGTGAGCGCGGCCGCGGCCTCGACCAGCTCGTCCAAGGTGGTGGGCGGCTCGATGTGCGCCTTCTCCAGCAGCGACTTGCGGTAGAAGAAGAACTGCGGGTCGTCGATCATACGGATGCCGTAGATCTTGCCGTCCACCGTGTGCGAGGCGATGTCCGCCTGGTTGAAGTCGTCCTTGACCGGCTCGATGAGGTCGGTCAGGTCGGCCACCTGCCCGCTCTTGACGAGCTGGTACTGCGGGTGGAACTCGAACACGTCCGGCGCGTTCTTCGTGAGCAGGCTCGCGAAGAGCTTGCTCTCGAAGTTCGACCCGGTTATCCACTGCGTGGACACCTTCGCGCCCTTGTACGCGGCGGCGTACCGCTTGATCGCCTGCTCGGTGCCCGCCTCGCCGTAGGCGTGGAACATCTGGGTGAGGTTCTCGCCCGACCCGCCGCCCGAGCCCCGGCCGTTGTTGCTGCCGCAGGCGGCGAGCGTGCCGGCGGCGGCCAGGCCCGCGGCGGCCCGGAGGATCGATCGACGGTCCCAGTTGCTGCTCGATGCAGGCATGCTGACGTCCTTGTCTCGATAGCGGCTGCGGTGTGGCGGGACGTTATTCTTCGACTAAGGCTTCGGCAAGGGGTTGGACGAAGTCGGTTCGAAGCGTTGCGGACGGTTCGTGATACCGAACGCGCCGACGGCGTAGGCGCTTCGAGGGCCGCCGGGTCGGTGTTCCGGCGGCCCTCGGCCACGGGAGGGTGGCAGGCCCAGGTGGGGGAGGGTTGCCGCGCCCGGTCCGGGGGGAGGGGCGAGGGCAGCGGTGGCGGCCCTCGCGGGAGAGGGGTGTCGCTGCCGGGCCGTGCGCGTCAGGAGGACGGCGCGGTGCGGCTCCTGGCGGATTCGGTGGTGCGCTTGCGGTTCCGCTGTCCGACCGACCGCAACGCGGCTTCGAGCGCGAACGTGGCCGCGCCCAGGCACACGGGGTCGGTGGGGATCGGGGACAGGACGATCTCGGTGGCGGCGTAGGGCCGTTTCAGCGCGTGCTGGGCGACCGTCTCGCGCACCTCGCGCAGCAGCGGTTCGCCGAGCGTGGCCGCGACCCAGCTGCTGAGCACGACCACCTCGGGATTGAGCAGGTTCACCAGGTCGGCGATGGCCGCGCCGAGGTAACGGGCGGTGTCGCGGACGACCTTGACGGCCACCGGGTCGTCGTCGGCGACGCCCCGCGCCAGCGCGTCGATGGTGGCCGTCTGGTCCCCGGGGTGCAGCAGCGGGCTCCGCGGGCTCAGCTCGCGCAGGTTGAGCATGATGCCGGGAGCGCCGACGTACGTCTCCACGCAGCCGTGGTTGCCGCAGTGGCACAGCCGGCCGTCGAGCACCAGCGTGGTGTGGCCCCACTCGCCGGCGCTGTTGCTGACGCCCCGGTGCAGCCCGCCGCCCAGTGCCAGCCCGGCACCCACTCCGGTGCCGAGGTTGACCACCACCGCGTCCCCCCGCCCGCGCGCGGCCCCGAACCACAGCTCGGCGACCGCGCAGGCGCGCAGCGGGTTGTCCAGGTGGAGCGGGTAGGCGATGTGCTCGGCGAGCAGGTCGAGGAGCGGCACGTCGTGCCAGTCCCAGTTGGGCGCGTACTCGGCGATGCCGGTGTCGCGGTCCACCTGGCCGGGCACGCTCACGCCGACGCCCAGCACCCGGGCGCTCTCGACCCCGGCCTGCGCGACCACCGAGCCGACGGCGGCGGCGACGTGGCCGACCACCTGCTCGGGGCGGCTCTCGCCGGGCCGCATGTCCTCGTCGGCGCGGGCGAGCACGTTCAACGCCAGGTCGAACAGCTCGACCCTGACATACGTCTCCGCGACGTCCACGCCGATCAGCGCGCCGCCCGCGGAGTCGACGGCCACCAGGCCGCGCGGCCGGCCGCCCGCCGAGTCCTCGAACCCCACCTCGGTGATCATGTGCAGGTCGAGCAGCTCACCGACGAGCGTGGCGACCGTGGCGAGGCTGAGCCCGGTGGCGGCCGCCAGTTCCTGGCGGGACGTGGGCGACCGGGCGATGATCTGGCGCAGCACCTCGTAGCGGTTGGCGGTGCGAATGTCCCGTGACGTGCGCTTCACTGCGTCTGCCCCCATCCCTCGCCGAGACCGCCGCAAGGCTATGGTCTGCGGCGGCCTTTCGACAAGGGCTTACGAAAGGGGCTGTAGGAAGTCGCGGGGCGGCGTGGCGGGTCATCCTCGGCCGAGCAGGTCCCCCACGAAACCGTTGGTGAACTTCCCCGCCGGGTCCAGCTCGCGCACCAGCGCCCGGAAGTCGTCCAGACGCGGATACCGCGCGCGCAGCGCGGCGGCCGGCACGGTGAACACCTTGCCCCAGTGCGGTCGCGGGTCGAAGGGCTCCAGGGCCTCTTCCAGCCGTCGCACCGCCGGCAGCACGGTCGCCGTGTCCTCCACCCAGGTGAAGTGGAGCGCCACCGTGTCCCGGCCGTGGCTCGGGCTCAGCCACTGCTCGTCGGCAGCGACCGTGCGCACCTCGCAGGTCTGCAGGACGGGGGCGACCGTCTCCCGGATCCGGTCGACGGCGTGCAGGGCGTCCATGGCGAAGGCGCGCGGCAGCAGGTACTCCGACTGGAGCTCGGCGCCGCTGCTCGGGGTGAACTCCGCCCGGAAGTGCGGCAGTCGCTCGTGCCAGGGTCCCGGCACGCCGAACTGCTCGGTGCAGTTCTCCGCGGGCATCCCGGGCACCGGATGCAGCGCGACCTTGGCGGGCACCGCCCAGGGGAAGTCGGGCAGCGCCTGGTCGGTGCGCCGCTTGAGCCAGACCTGCCGGAAGCCCGGATCCCGCCAGTCGGTGAACAGGCTGACGCTGTACGCGGCACCCGCCACCGTCTCGAAGTCCAGCCCCGCCAAAGGCAGTTCGGTGAAGAGGTGCTGCTCGACCTCGTAGGTCGGCTCCAGGTCCAGGGTGAGTGCCGTGACCACGCCGAGCGCGCCGAGGGAGGTCACGGCGCCGCCGAACCGCGCGTCGCCCTTCTCGATCCGCACCGTCGAGCCGTCCGCCGTGACCAGTTCGACCTCGCGCACCGCCACCGAGAGCGGCCCGTTGGCCACCCCCGAGCCGTGGGTGCCGGTCGCCACCGAACCGGCCACCGAGATGTGCGGCAGGGACGCCATGTTGGGCAGCGCCAGCCCGTGCGCGTGCACCCGGCGGGCCAGTTCCGCGTACCGGACGCCGCCGCCGACCCGAACCGTGCGGGCCGCCGTGTCGACGTCCACCTCGGCCGGCAGCGCGTCCGTCCGGAGCAGTACGCCGCCGGCGCCCGGGTCGGCGATCGCGTTGAAGGAGTGCCCGCTGCCCAGGGCGCGCACCGCCGCGCTCCCGGCGACCACCGCCCGCAGCTCCTCGACCGAGGCCGGCCGGCGGACCTCCTCGGCGGTGTAGGCGATGTTGCCCGCCCAGTTGGTCACGGTCCCGCTCATGTCGTCGTCCCTCCCGGGGGCGTCCAGGTCTGTCGTCGGACTCCCGTCGTGCGCCCGTATGCCGAGGGAACCTACCCGACGGTCGGTGATGTCGTCTTATTTTGTCAAGCCACCATACTAATTCTCCGGCCCCCGTCCTGGCCCCCTCGCACCGCCGCGCACCCGCCCCGCCGGCCCCCGGTGCCCGCCCCGCCGACGGGCCGGAGGGGACCCGGCACGGCCGCCCCGCGGGCGGGGGCATACCGTGAGGAGTCGTACGCACGAGCCAGGAGGAGAGACCGGATGGGCAGCCGTACCGCGCTGGTCGAGGATCTGATGGAGCGCTTTCCGCATGTGCCGCGGGAGGCCGTCTTCAAGGAGGACCTGCTGCGGGGCGGGGTGGCCTTCGACCCCTCCGCGCTGAGCGACAACGAGAGCGGCGAGGTCAAGCCGAAGTCGTACTTCATCTTCTCCTTCGACCACGGCACTCTGCCGGAACTCGGCGAGGCCGCGCTCAGGCGCCCGCCGGAGGAGATCATCCTCACCGGCGGGCCGTACGACCTGCGGCGCACCGTCGTCTCCGTTCGGGTGAATCCCGCCTCGCCCTACCGGGTAGCCGCCGACGACGAGGGTCTGCTCGGCCTCTACCTCGACGGCCGCCGCATCGCCGACGTCGGGGTGCCGCCCATGCCGGAGTACTACCGGCACACCCTCGCCAACGGGAAGTCCGTCATGGAGGTGGCCCCCACCATCCAGTGGGGCTACCTGATCTACCTGACCGTCTTCCGGGTCTGCCAGTACTTCGGCGCCAAGGAGGAGTGCCAGTACTGCGACATCAACCACAACTGGCGCCAGCACAAGGCCGCCGGCCGGCCCTACACGGGCGTGAAGGACGTCGAGGAGGTCCTCGAGGCCCTCGAGATCATCGACCGCTACGACACCCAGAAGGCGTCCACCGCGTACACGCTGACCGGCGGCGCGATCACGTCCAAGGTGGCGGGCCGCGACGAGGCCGACTTCTACGGCCACTACGCCAAGGCCATCGAGGAGCGCTTCCCCGGCCGCTGGATCGGCAAGGTCGTCGCGCAGGCGCTGCCCAAGGCCGACGTGCAGCGGTTCAAGGACTACGGCGTGCAGATCTACCACCCCAACTTCGAGGTGTGGGACCGGCGCCTGTTCGAGCTGTACTGCCCCGGCAAGGAACGCTACGTCGGCCGTGACGAGTGGCACCGCCGCATCCTGGACTCCGCGGACGTCTTCGGGGCGCGCAACGTGATCCCCAACTTCGTCGCGGGCGTGGAGATGGCCGAGCCGTTCGGTTTCACCACCGTCGACGAGGCCATCGCCTCCACCACCGAGGGCCTGCGCTTCTTCATGTCGCACGGCATCACGCCCCGCTTCACCACGTGGTGCCCCGAGCCCACCACCCCGCTGGGCAAGGCCAACCCGCAGGGCGCGCCGCTGGAGTACCACATCCGGCTGCTGGAGGCCTACCGCGCCACCATGGACGACTTCGGCCTGTCCTCGCCCCCCGGCTACGGCCCGCCCGGACCCGGCCGCGCCGTCTTCTCGGTCAGCTCCTTCATGGACAGCCTGCCGGCGGACGGCACCGCGGCCGACGCCGCGGACGACGCGGCGCGCGCGAAGGAGACGGCGCCGAAGGGCGCGTAGGAAGGGGTCGGACGGCGCACCCACCGGCGCCCGGCGGCGGACGGGCGCCCGTGCGGTCTCCCGGCACCGCGAGCCGGATGCGGCGCCGACCGTCTCCCGGACGCGAGGGGCACGCCCGGGGCCGGTGGCGCGCCGTCACCGCTTCGAACACGCGGCCCGTCATCCCATACGCGGCTTGTCAGCCGTGTCCGGGACGTGCGAAGCTCGGGCCCTGCCGCGAGGCCGCGCCCCAACTCCACTGTGAACACGGTCAGTCGACCTCGCCCGTGGACGCAGGAGACCCATGCCCGAGCAGCCGAGCCCGAAGGACGCCACCGAGGCCGCGTTGTGGGCCGAGTGCTGGGACGCGGTGCTCTCCTACGCCGACCTGTGCACGGCCGGGGCCGCCGAGGCGCACGAACTGGCCACGGAGGCGTTCTCCCTCGGGCTGCGCGAGGTGCGCGCGGCCGACGCCGGCGCGTCCCGCGGCCGCCGTACGGCCCGGCTGCCCGCGATCCCGCTGATGCTGACCGCGGTACGCACCACGGCCGCCTCCTGGGAGGCCGGCGGGCTCGGCGACCGGCTCGACCCGGATCTGCGGCTGTGGCTCGGCTCCGACCGGGCCGCCCGCTATCCGGGGCCGCCGCCGCTGCGCCCCTTGGCGCTGCGCGGACTGCGGGATCTGCAGGAGGCGGACGCCGCGCTGCTGTGGCTGACCGAGGTGGAGGCGCTGCCCCTGGTCGTCGTGGCCCGTCGGCTCGGGCTCGACCCGGCGACCGTCTCCGAGGAACTGGACCAGGTCCGGGGCCTGTTCCGGGACCGCTGCCGACGCAACCACCTCGACACCCCGACGGACGGCGACTGCCGCCGCTACGCCCGGCTGCTGGACGCCGTCACCCGCTCCACGCCCGCTGGCGAGGCGCCCGAGGACCTGTCCCGGCACCTGGCCACGTGCGTGCGGTGCGCGGAGGCCGCGGCCTGTCTCCGGCCGCACGGCGGCGGGCTGCCCGCCGCCCTGGCCGGCGGTGTGATCGGCTGGGGCGGCCTCGCCTATCTGGAGCGCCGTCGCCGGGCCGCCGAGGTGCGCCTCGGGCCGCCGCGTGCCGGCACCGAGGGCGCCGAACCGCCGGAGACCGGCAGGGGCCGGGCCCGGATGGTGCGCGGCAGTCTGCTCGCGGCGGCGGTCGCGCTGTCGGCGCTGGCCCTGACCGTGTCGCTGATGCCGTTCGGCGGCTCGGTGGACGACTCCGCCGGCGGCGAGGGGGAGGGCCGCCCGGTCGTGGACGGCGCGTTCACCCTGCCCTCCGCGGACCCCTCACCGCACTCGGCCGGTGACTCGGCCGTGTCCACCGCCCCGGCGTCGCCGACCCGGCGGTCCTCCCCGAGGGCCACGGCGACCGGCTCGGGCCACGCCGACCCGGACCCGGAACCCCAGGCCACCTCGTCGTCCACCGCCGCGACCGGCTCCGGCGACCCCTCCGGCCCCTCCGGCACGCCCGACCCGTCCAGCAGCACGTCCCCGGCCTGCACCGTCCACTACGACGTGGCCGACCAGTGGAACAGCGGCTTCCACGCCCGTGTCACCGTCACCACCACCCGGGCCCTGGACACCTGGCGGACGAGCTGGACCTTCGGCGACGGCCAGCGGATCACCCAGTCGTGGGACGCCACCGTCCGCCAGGACGGTCCCCGCGTCACCGCCACCGCCGCCGACTACGACCGCACCGTCCCCGCCGGCGGCACCCTCTCCTTCGGCTTCATCGCCTCCTGGCACGACCACAACTCAGCACCGACCGACTTCACCCTCGACGGCCGCGCCTGCACCACGACGTGACGGCCCACGCCCGGCCGGGGCGCGCCGGGCAGGCGGGTACGGCCTTCTTCGACGACCTGTCCTGAAACGGGCTCGAGGTCATCGAGGGTCGGGGTAGGTATGCACCTGCGGCCCGTGCCCACCGGGGACCGGGCCGGCGAAACGCCCGACCGCGGATGCCCCGTCAGAGCCTCCCCAGAGGAGAGAACACCAGAGATGTCTTCACGTGAACCCGCGCACCAGCCACCGCAGCGCATCGGTGTCGTGACCGAGTCCGCCTCCGGGGAGACCCGTGTCGCGGCGACTCCCGCGACAGTGCGTCAGCTGCTGGGCCTCGGTTTCGAGGTCGTGGTGGAACCCGAGGCCGGTGAGGCCTCCGGCTTCGGCGACCAGGCCTACGTCGATGCCGGCGCCGAGATCGGCGAGGCCTGGACCGCGGACGTCGTCCTGAAGGTGAACGCCCCCTCCGACTCGGAGATCACCCGATTGCGACCCGGCGCCGTCCTGGTGGGTCTGCTGGCGCCCGGCGCGCGGCCCGAGCTGCTGACGGAGCTCGCCGACGCCCGCGTCAGCGCGCTGGCGCTGGACGCGGTGCCGCGCATCTCGCGCGCGCAGTCGATGGACGTGCTGTCGTCCATGGCGAACATCGCCGGATACCGGGCCGTCATCGAGGCCGCGCACGTCTTCGGCCGGTTCTTCACCGGGCAGGTCACCGCGGCGGGCAAGGTGCCGCCGGCGAAGGTGCTCGTCGCGGGCGCCGGCGTGGCCGGTCTGGCGGCGATCGGTGCGGCCTCCAGCCTCGGCGCCGTCGTGCGGGCCACCGACCCGCGGCCGGAAGTGGCCGACCAGGTCAAGTCGCTCGGCGGTGAGTACCTGCCGGTGGACGTCGCCCAGGAGACGAGCACCGACGGATACGCCAGGGCGACCTCGGCCGACTACGACCGTGCCGCCGCCGACCTGTACCACGCCCAGGCGCAGGACGTGGACATCGTGATCACCACCGCGCTGATCCCGGGCCGGCCGGCGCCCCGCCTGCTGACCTCCCGGGACGTGGCCGTCATGAAGCCGGGCAGCGTCGTCGTCGACATGGCCGCCGCCCAGGGCGGCAACGTCGAGGGCACCGTGCCGGGGCGCGCGGTGGTCACCGACAACGGCGTGACCATCATCGGCTACACCGACCTCGCCTCCCGGCTGCCCGCTCAGGCCTCGCAGCTGTTCGGCACCAACCTGGTGAACCTGCTGAAGCTGCTCACGCCGGGCAAGGACGGCCGACTGGTGATCGACTTCGAGGACGTGGTGCAGCGGGCCGTGACCGTGGTGCGGGACGGCACCGTCACCTGGCCGCCGCCGCCCGTGTCCGTGTCGGCCGCCCCCGCCGCGAAGACACCGACCGCCGAGCCGGACCCCGAGCCGTCCGGGCAACGCGGGCTGACGCCGAAGGCACGCTTCGCCCTGATCGGGCTCGGCATGCTCGCCATGTTTCTGCTGGTCGCCTTCGCCCCCGCGCAACTGGCCGGGAACTTCACGGTGTTCGCCCTGGCCGTGGTGATCGGCTACTACGTCATCGGCAAGGTGCACCACGCGCTGCACACACCGCTGATGTCGGTGACCAACGCCATCTCCGGCATCGTGGTGATCGGCGCCCTGCTGCAGATCGGGCACGAGAGAGCGATCGTCACCGTGCTGTCCTTCGTCGCGATCCTCCTGACGAGCGTCAACGTCTTCGGAGGATTCGCCGTCACCCGCCGCATGCTGTCCATGTTCTCGAAAGGCTGAGCCGAGATGACCTCCCTGACAGCCTCCCACGCTGCGGACCTGGTCGCCGCGCTGCTGTTCATCCTCAGCCTGGCCGGCCTCTCCCAGCACCGCACCTCCCGCGCCGGCGTCGTCTACGGCATCGCCGGCATGGCCCTCGCCCTGGTCGCCACGGTCGTGCTGGCGGCGCAGAGCATCACCGCCGGAGCAGTGGCCCTGATCGTGCTGGCCATGGCGCTGGGAGCGGCGATCGGCCTGTGGCGGGCCCGCCGTGTCGAGATGACGCAGATGCCCGAACTGATCGCGGTGCTGCACAGCTTCGTCGGCCTCGCCGCGGTGCTGGTCGGCTGGAACAGCTACCTGGAGGTGGAGGCGCACGGCGCGGCGCAGACCCGCATCGGCGCCGACCTGCTGGGCATCCACCACGCCGAGGTGTTCATCGGCATCTTCATCGGTGCCGTCACCTTCACCGGCTCCATCGTCGCGTTCCTCAAGCTCTCCGCCCGCATCAAGTCCCGTCCGCTGATGCTGCCGGGCAAGAACGCGCTCAACATCGGCGCGCTCGTCGTGTTCGTCGCGCTCACCGTCTGGTTCACGATCAGCCCGGACCTGTCACTGATGATCGCGGTGACCGTCCTGGCACTGGCCCTGGGCTGGCACCTGGTCGCCTCGATCGGCGGGGGCGACATGCCCGTCGTCGTCTCCATGCTGAACAGCTACTCCGGCTGGGCGGCCGCCGCGGCCGGCTTCCTCCTCGACAACAACCTGCTCATCGTCACGGGCGCCCTGGTCGGCTCCTCCGGCGCCTATCTGTCCTACATCATGTGCCATGCGATGAATCGTTCCTTCCTGTCCGTGATCGCCGGCGGCTTCGGCATCGAGGCGCCGTCCGGCGGCGAGGAGGAGCAGGGCGAGCACCGCGAGGTGCGAGCCGCGGAGGCCGCCGAGATGCTCGCCCGGGCCCGCTCCGTGATCATCACCCCCGGTTACGGCATGGCCGTCGCCCAGGCCCAGCACCCGGTGGCGGAACTGACGCGGCTGCTGCGGGAGAGGGGAGTGGAGGTCCGCTTCGGCGTCCACCCCGTCGCCGGGCGCCTGCCCGGGCACATGAACGTGCTGCTCGCGGAGGCCAAGGTGCCGTACGACATCGTCCTGGAGATGGACGAGATCAACGACGACTTCGCCGACACGTCGGTCGTCCTGGTCATCGGCGCGAACGACACCGTCAACCCCGCCGCGACCGAGGATCCGGACAGCCCGATCGCCGGCATGCCGGTGCTGCGGGTCTGGGAGGCGGAACAGGTCATCGTCTTCAAGCGCTCCATGGCCTCCGGCTACGCGGGCGTACAGAACCCGCTGTTCTTCCGCGAGAACAGCGGCATGCTCTTCGGCGACGCCAAGCAGAGCGTCGAGGAGATCCTGCACGCCCTCACCGCCGACGGACGCCACCGCACGGGCGCGGACGCACACCAGGCGTCGACAGCCGGCCGGTGACCCGGTCCTGAGGATCGGCGGCCGCCGGCGACGCGGCGGACCTCGTCCGGCGTCGTGCCGGGCGCCGCGAGCCGGTGAACCTTTCCGGACAGCAACTAGGTGGCTGAGGTGCGGCGCCCGCCTCGGCGGTCGGAGCCGCGACCGCCGGTGCCGGCGGCCTCGCCGGCCGCCGTTCGCCGGCGCGATCCGCGGCCCTGCTCGCCGGACGCGGTGCCGGCCGCCGAACCCCCCGGGACCCGGCGACCGGAACCGCGTCCGCCGGTGTCGACGGCACCATCGGACGATCCGGCCCGGCGGGCAGAGCCTCGCCCGCTGGTCGCGAGGGTGTCACCGGCTGCCGCCGCACCGGCGGCGGACCGGCGGCCCGAGCCCCGGCTCCCCGTCCTGGCGGCGGTACCGGTCGCCGTGCCGGGCCCGCCGCCGGTGCCGCGTCGCCGGCCGGACCGCTTGCCGGTCCCGCTTCCGGTCCTCCGGTCCGGTCGGGACGCCGCCGGGGTCGCCTGCTGGGGGACTTCGATGGTGACGGGCACGCCGGAGGGCTCGCGGGCGCCCGTGATGGTGGCCAGTTCCGCGTCGCTCGACCTGACGCGGGCCGTCCGGGGGCGGATGCCCGCGTCCGACAGGAGCCGGGTGACGTCCCGCTTCTGGTCGGGCAGGACCAGCGTGACCACACTGCCGGAGCCGCCGGCGCGGGCCGTGCGGCCGCCCCGGTGCAGGTAGTCCTTGTGGTCGGTGGGGGGATCGACGTTCACGACGAGGTCGAGGTCGTCGATGTGTATGCCGCGGGCCGCGACGTTCGTCGCCACCAGAGCGGTGACCTGGCCGTGCTTGAACTGATCCAGCGTGCGGTTGCGCTGCGGCTGGGACCGGCCTCCGTGCAGTGCCGCCGCGCGGACACCGACGGCCAGGAGCCGTTTGGCGAGCCGGTCGGCGGACCGCTTGGTGTCGAGGAAGAGGATGACCCGGCCGTCACGCGCGGCGATGCGCGTGGTGACCGCCTTCTTGTCGGTCTCGTCCTGCACATGCAGCACGTGGTGCTCCATGGTGGTCACCGCTCCCGCGGACGGGTCCACCGAGTGCACCACGGGGTCGGTGAGGAACCGTTGCACCAGGCGGTCGATGTTGTGGTCCAGGGTGGCCGAGAAGAGCATGCGCTGTCCGTCGGGCCGTACGCGCTCGATCACTCTGGTGATCTGCGGCAGGAAGCCCATGTCGGTCATCTGGTCGGCCTCGTCCAGCACCGTGATGCGTACGTCGCCGAGCACGCAGTCCCCGCGCTCCACGAGATCGTTGAGCCGGCCCGGAGTCGCCACGAGTACCTCGGCGCCGCGCCGGAGCGTGTGGGCCTGCTTGGTGATGGACAGCCCGCCGACCACGGTGGCCATGCGAAGGCCGACCGCCGTCGCGTAGGGGGCCAGCGCATCGGTCACCTGCTGGGCCAGTTCACGGGTGGGTACGAGCACCAGGGCGAGGGGCGCCTTGGACTCGGCGCGCAGCCCCGCCGTGCGGCCCAGGAGTGCGAGCCCGAACGCGAGGGTCTTGCCGGAGCCGGTACGTCCCCGACCCAGCAGATCACGGCCGGCGAGCGAGTTGGGCAGCGTCGCGGCCTGGATGGGGAAGGGGGTGACGACGCCCTGCGCGGCGAGGGTCTTCAGCAGCGCCGCGGGCATGTCCAGAGCCGCGAAGTCCTCCACGGCGGGAAGCGCGGGCGTGGTGCTCCGCGGCAGCCGGAACTCCCTCGGTGACGCTGCGGACGACGGGGGCGGCGGGGGCGACGAGGCACGTCGCCTCGACTTCTGGGGCATGCGGGACATGCGGTGGTCTGCCTTCCTGGAAACAGCACAAACCGTGGTCCGCACCATGACGGTGCGGACCACGGTGAGCGGATGCGCGTCCGGCGATCAGGCGGGGACGATGTTCTCCGCCTGCGGGCCCTTCTGGCCCTGCGTGACGTCGAAGGAGACGCGCTGACCCTCCTGGAGCTCACGGAAGCCCTGGGTCTGGATGTTCGAGTAGTGAGCGAAGACGTCGGGGCCGCCGCCGTCCTGCTGGATGAAGCCGAAACCCTTTTCGGCGTTGAACCACTTCACGGTTCCCTGTGCCATGACATTTCTCCTTCTGTAGGCAGAGGCCCCATCCGGAAAATGCCGGAAAAACAAATAATGCGCCTGAAGGAACATTCCAATCAGGCGCACATAGGTTCATGGGTACCGCAACTGCAACCCCGAAACCGTAGCACAGACCGGCGCCCGCCGTGGATCACCGAGGCGCGCCGGCGGTTCCCGGGCCGTTCGGCGATCGGCGGCCGTTAATTCGGTGGCGCTCGCGTGCGTGCCGCTCTAAGGTCAGGACCGCTTCGCAGGCGGCCGTCGGCCGCCGCTGCCGGCTGTGCGACGAACGGGAGGTGTGACCGATGGCTGTCTTTGCGATGGGCGTTGCCCGCGACCAGAAGAGCATCCATTCCACCTCCGCGGTCTCCGGCTGACCATTCGTCATCCTTCTTCGCGCCTGTGAGCGCTGTGCCGGGGCCGCCCTTGTGAAGGGTTCCCCTTGAATCTCTCCTCTTCTTCGCCCTGTTCGGCTTCGTCGCACCCGCTGGCCCCGTACGGCTGGGACGCCGGCTGGGAAGCCGAGTTCGCTCCGTACGCACAGCGGGGTCTGGTGCCGGGCCGGGTCGTCCGGGTCGACCGGGGGCAGTGCGATCTCGTCACGCCGGCCGGCACGGTGCGCGCGGACACGGAGTTCGTCGTCCCCCGTGACCCGATGAAAGTCGTGTGCACGGGCGACTGGGCCGCCGTGGACCCCGACGGCGGCGATCCGCGGTATGTGCGCACGCTGCTGCCGCGCCGCACCGCCTTCGTGCGGTCCACCTCCTCCAAGCGGTCCGAGGGGCAGATCCTCGCCGCCAACGTCGACCACGCCATCGTCGCGGTCTCCCTGGCCACCGAGATCGACCTCGGCCGCGTCGAACGGTTCCTGGCGCTGGCCTGGGAGTCGGGCGCCCAGCCGATGGTCGTGCTGACCAAGGCCGACCTCGTACCGGACGCGGTGGGGCTGTCGTACCTCGTCCAGGACGTGGAGACGACGGCCCCCGGGGTGACGGTGCTGCCGGTCAGCGCCCTGACCGGGGACGGCCTCGACACGCTCGTCGCCGCCGTCTCGCAGGGCACCTCCGTGCTGCTCGGGCAGTCCGGCGCCGGCAAGTCGACCCTCGCCAACGCCTTGCTCGGCGAGGAGGTGATGGACGTCCGGGCCACCCGGGACATGGACGGCAAGGGCCGCCACACGACCACCACCCGCAACCTGCTCGCGCTGCCCGGCGGCGGTGTGCTGATCGACACGCCCGGGCTGCGCGGGGTCGGGCTGTGGGACGCCGGGAGCGGGGTCGGCCAGGTGTTCTCGGAGATCGAGGAACTGGCCGAGCGGTGCCGGTTCCACGACTGCGCCCACGGCAGCGAACCCGGCTGCGCGGTGCTCGCCGCCATCGACTCCGGTGAGCTGCCCGAGCGGCGGCTGGAGAGCTACCGCAAGCTGGTGCGCGAGAACCAGTGGATCGTCGCCAAGACCGACGCGCGGGTCCGCGCGGAGATCAAACGGGACTGGAAGCGCAAGGGCGCGCAGGGCCGGGCGGCGATGGAGGCGAAGCGGGGCCGATGGCACTGACGGGACCGTGATTTTCCGTCCCGCCCCTCGGTGAGCCTTGTCCGGCCCCGGGGGCGCCCGGGCCTCTGGGCGCCCCCGGCAGCAGCGTCATGTCCGATTCCCGCCAGCGTGCACCCTCGCCGCGGTCGGACACTGGACAGCGTGATGAACGAGGACACCAGGTACGAGGCGGTGCGCAGCCGGGACGGACGGTTCGACGGCGAGTTCTTCTTCGCCGTCGAGACGACCCGGATCTACTGCCGTCCCAGCTGTCCGGCCGTGACCCCGAAGCGGCACAACGTGCGGTACTTCACCACGGCCGCGGCCGCCCAGGCCGCGGGCTTCCGGGCCTGCCGCCGATGCCGTCCCGACGCGGTGCCCGGCTCCGCCGAGTGGAACGTCCGGGCCGACGCCGTCGGCCGCGCCATGCGGCTGATCGCGGACGGCGTCATCGACCGGGAGGGCGTCGCCGGACTCGCCGCGCGGCTCGGCTACAGCGCGCGGCAGGTGCAGCGGCAGCTGACCGCCGAGGTCGGCGCCGGTCCCGTGGCCCTCGCCCGGGCGCAGCGGGCACACACCGCGCGCGTCCTGCTCCAGACCACCGGCCTGCCGGTCACCGAGATCGCGTTCGCGGCCGGGTTCGCCAGCGTGCGGCAGTTCAACGACACCATCCGCACCGTGTACGCGGCGACCCCGAGCGAGGTGCGGGCCGCCGCGCCCCGGACCCGGCACCGCCGGGCCGCCGCGCCCACCGCCGGGATCCCGCTGCGGCTCGCCCACCGGGGCCCCTACCAGGCCGGTCCGGTCTTCGACCTGCTCCAGCGGGAGGCCGTGCCCGGTGTCGAGGAGATGCGGGGCACGCCCGGCGACCGGACCTTCCGGCGCACCCTGCGCCTGCCCTACGGCACCGGGATCGTCGCCGTCGACGAACGGCCCGGCGGTCCGCGGGCGGGCTCCGTGGCGCACCCCGGCGGCTGGCTGGAGGCCCGGCTGCACCTGACCGACCCGCGCGACCTGACGACGGCCGTGCAGCGGCTGCGACGGCTGTTCGACCTGGACGCCGACCCCTACGCCGTGGACGAGCGGCTCGGCGCGGACCCGCGGCTGGCCCCGCTGGTCGCGGCCCGCCCGGGACTCCGCTCACCGGGCGCCGCCGACCCGGACGAGGCGGCGGTACGGGCGCTGCTGCACCCGAGGGCCGCGGAGGAACTGGTACGGCGCCGTGGGAAGGCGCTCGACGCACCGTGCGGCACCCTCACCCACCTGTTCCCCGAGCCGGCCGCCCTCGCCGGTGCCGGGCCGCAGGGCACGCTGGGCGCCCTCGCCACGGCCCTCGCCGACGGCACCCTACGGCTGGATCCGGGTGCCGACCGGGAGGGGGCGCACCGCGCGCTGCGCGCCCTGCCCGGGCTGGACACCACCGCGCTCGTCGCCATCCGCACCCGCGCGCTGGGCGACCCCGACGTGGCCCCGCCCGGCGTGCCCGCCTCCGACCGCTGGGCCCCCTGGCGCTCGTACGCCGCGCAACACCTGCTCACCGCAAGGGAGTCGAGGACAGCATGAACACCGCAGCGACCGGGACGGCTCCCGAGCCGACGACCACGACCGCGGCAACGACCACGCGTACGACCGCGGCAACGACCAGGCGAACGACCGCGACCACGCGTACGACCGCGACGACGACCAGGAGAACGACCGGGACAATGACCACGACCACGCCGGCCGACCTGCCCACGACGACGTACTGGACACGGCTCGACAGCCCCCTCGGACCGCTGCTCCTCACCGCGGACGCAACCGGCGCGCTCACCTCCCTGTCCGTGCCGGACCAGAAGGGCGGCCGCACGGTGCGGGACGACTGGGTGCACGACCCCGGGCGGTTCCGCGCCGCCGAGGAGCAGTTGCGGGCCTACTTCGCCGGGGAACTGGAGGAGTTCTCCCTGCCGCTGCGCGCCCGTGGCACCGCGTTCCAGGAGCGGGTGTGGGCCGCCCTCGACAGCGTCCCCTACGGGGCGACCACGACGTACGGAGCGATCGCCGCCCGGATCGGCGCCTCCCGGGCCGCCGTACGGGCCGTCGGGGGTGCCATCGGGGCCAACCCGCTGCTGCTGCTGCGCCCCTGCCACCGGGTGATCGGCGCGGACGGTTCGCTGACCGGGTACGCGGGCGGCCTGGAGCGGAAGGTGCGGCTGCTCGCTCTGGAGGGCGCGCTCGCCCCTTGAATCAGGGGCGTCCCGGGGGGACTCAGTGGCGCTCCCGGGACACCCAGCCGCGCTCGTAGGCCTGCCAGCCCAGTTGCAGCCGCGTGGTGACCCCGGTCAGTTCCATCAGCCGCTTCACCCGGCGCTGTACGGTCCTCAGACCCAGGTCGAGCTGTTTGGCGACGCTCGCGTCGGTCAGGCCGGCCAGGAGGAGGGACAGCACCTCCAGGTCGGTGGCGTCGGGGCCGTCCAGGCGCTCCTCGGTGATCCCGTGGGCGCCGAGCCGCAGCGGCAGCGCGTCCCGCCACACCGACTCGAACAGTTCGGACAGCAGCTCCAGCAGCCCGCTGGCGTGCACGACGAGCGCCGCGGGATCGGCGGTGCGCGCGGTGAGCGGCACCATCGCGAGCGTCCTGTCGGCGACCACCAGCTTCGTCGGCACCCGGTCGACGACCCGGACCTGTTCGTCACGGCCGAGCGCGGCGGTCAGCTGTGTGATGCCGTCGGGCAGGTCCAGCACCGCGCGCTCGACCACCACCCGGTAGCTCACGCCGCGTCCGGCCGCCTGCTCCTCGGCCTCGTTCTCCGTTCCGGACACGACCACCGGGTTGCCGGTGACCAGGGCGCACACCTCCTCCGCGGCGCCGAGCTGGAGTTGGAGGAAGCGCTGCGCGACCGCGGAGGCGCCGGTGACCACCTCGACCAGATCGTGCACGGCGGGCTCGGCGGCCGCCGCCCGGTACTCCTCGGCGAGCAGCGCGGCGGCCAGTTCCGCCTTCTCCAGTTCGTGCCGCTGCTGGGTGAGCAGCGCGCCGAGTGCCACCGCGGGCGGCGCGGCGACCCAGCGGCCGGGCCGGGCGGAGGACTGGGCCGCGAGTCCGTGCCGTTCCAGGCGGCGCAGGGCCCGTTCGGTCTCGTGCTCGGCCAGCAGCAGCCGCCGCGCCAGATCGGGCACGTCGGACGCGCCCACGGACACCAGGGCCCGGTACGCCGACTCGTGCCTCTCGTCCAGACCTATCGCTGCCAGCATCAGTTGCCGACCCTCCCTTTCCAGACCTCCGGCACACCCGACAGCGGCGCGTGTCGGCTGTGGCGGAAAACAGCCACGGCGCAAACCCGCCGCCGAACATCATCGCCGTACTCCCGGTGATCCTGGCAAGGTGACGGGACCGAAGCGTCCGGCGGCGTCCCGGTGTTCGGCCGGCAGGGCCTGGCCTGCTCGGACACGAGCGGCGCCCGGCGGGCCGACGCGGGGCGGCCGCGGCCGGGAGGGGTGGGCCGCGGCCGGACCGGGCGGATGCCGCCTCGATACCGACCCCGCGGGCCGCGCTCGCGGGGCGCGTCGAACGGCGGCGTTTCGGCCGTCCGGACCGTGACCCGCCTTCCGGGTCACCTGGTGTCGCCGGGCGGTTCTCCCGTGGGGGGTGGGACCGTCCGGCGGCTTTTCTCCGGACGTGCTCTTCGGGTGCGTGTTCGAGGTGTCACCCGGCGGGCCGTTCACGGCCCGCCACCGGCCGGATTTTCCGCTTGCCCCGTTTTCAACGGGCCTGTGCGGTGGACAATTGGCGGCATGAGTCAGCAGGGGGGAAGGCCCACCGGTCGCGAGGACGACTGGTGGGCACAGCTGTACGACGACTCCACGGCCGACACCGGTCCCACGGCCGCGCCGGATTCCCTGGACGACCGCTTCGCCTCGGCGTCCGGAACCCTGGGGCGGACGCCGGGAACCGCACGGAGCGGCCGACCGCCCTCGGAGGACCGGAGGGACACCCGAGCGGACCCGGAGGCGGACGCCGAAGGCGGCGGCCGGGCCGGCGACGGGCCCCGCGAACGAACCGCCGCCGGGACCGGCGAGTGGACCGACGACCGGCTGCCGCCCGAGGGGCCCGAGGCTCCGGCGGTGCCCGAGGACGGCCCCCGCGAGCCGGTACGGCCGGCGACCGTACCCGCACCGCGCACCGCCCCACCAGCCGCTCTGCCGACCGACGCACCGCCCGACGCGCCGGCCTCCACCGCGGCGCCGGATCGGCCGGACGCGCCACCGCCCCCGCAGCGCCCGGTCACGGACGCCCCCGGCATGCCTGGTCCCGCCCCGGACTGGTGGGAGCGGACCCCGGGGGACCGGTCGTGGCCCCCCTCGGCGGACCCGGCACCCGAGCCCCTCGACACCGGCGCCGAGAGGGACACCGGCGCCGAGACGGAAGCCGGCGCCGCCCCGGGCAACGGCACCGCTCCCGCTCCCGAATCCGATCGCGACACAGACCTCGACACAGATGTCGACCCGGACCTCGACACAGATCTCGACCTGGGCTTCGACCCCGGCCCCGACCCGGACTTGGCGGACTTCGCCCTCTCGGACCCCCTCCCGTCCGAGTCCCCGACCGCCCCCGGCCCGGACGCTCCCGCGCCACTCACCGTCGCCCACGTGGGGTCCCGGCCGCCCACCTACGACGCCGAACCCACCGCGCTTCCGGCGGCGGACCCGGACGAGCTCGACGACCTGGTGCCGGACACCGTGCTGGACGGGGCCCGTTACGGGACCTGCACGCTGCGGGCCGTGTCCATCCGGGGGGACTCTCCCCGCTACCGGGGCGAGCCGCGCCGGGACGCGCTGCTCACCGCGCGCTTCGGCCAGGGGGAGCGGGCGCTGGTCCTCGTCGCGATGGCGACCGGCGCCCGTGCCGCACCGGCCGCGCACCGCGCGGCGGCCGACGTGTGCCGGTGGATCGCGCGGGCCGTGGGCCGCAGCCACGCCCGGCTGGCCGAGGACATCCGGGCCGCCCGGCGCGGCGAACTCAAGTCGGGCCTGCACCGCCTCACCGACCGCAGCCTCGGCAGACTCCGGGCCGCCGCCGCCGAACAGGGCATCGAACCCGAGGAGTACGCGGCCACCCTGCGCTGTCTGCTGCTGCCCGCCGACCCCGCGTGCCGTGCGCGCGTCTTCTTCGGCGTCGGCGCGGGCGGGCTGTTCCGGCTGCGCGACGGCGAGTGGCAGGACCTCGAGCCGGACGTTCCCGGGCCGCCCGGCCCGCCCGGGTCGCCGTGGCCTTCGGGACCGCTGTCGGGGCCCGCCGAGACCCCGGAGGGCGACCGGCTCACCATGGACCTCGGTGTCACGCCCGTCGCCGGCCCGCACGCCCCCGCCCTGGAGCCGCCCCGCGAACCCTTCCGCTTCCGCGCCTCCATGGCCCACCCGGGTGACACGCTGCTGATGTGTACGGCGGGCCTGGCCGACCCCCTGCGCGGCGAGGCCGAGTTGCGCGCGCGTCTCGCCCGGCGGTGGGCCGTGCCCTCCGTGCCCGTCGCCACCACGTCCGTTCCCCCCGTGCCCGGCCTCGCCGCGTTCCTGGCGGACACACAGGTGCGGGTCAAGGGATACGCCGACGATCGCACGGCCGCGGCCGTTTGGGAGGCGTGAGCGCGGAGTCTGTGAATTCATGGACCCAGAGGACCCGCAGGAGACCGCACGATCCGCGGCAGACCGAAGGGCATCCGAGAACCATGGCCAAGCAGAACGTCGCAGAGCAGTTCGTCGACATCCTCGTCCGCGCCGGGGTCGAGCGGCTGTACGGCGTCGTCGGGGACAGCCTCAACCCGGTTGTCGACGCGGTCCGCCGCAACGCCGCCATCGACTGGGTCACCGTACGGCACGAGGAGACCGCGGCCTTCGCGGCCGGCGCCGAAGCCCAGATCACCGGGCGGCTCGCGGCCTGTGCCGGCTCCTGCGGCCCTGGCAACCTGCACCTCATCAACGGCCTGTACGACGCCCACCGCTCCATGGCCCCGGTCCTCGCCCTCGCCTCGCACATCCCCTCCAGCGAGATCGGTCTGGGGTACTTCCAGGAGACCCATCCCGACCGGCTGTTCCAGGAGTGCAGCCACTACAGCGAGCTGATCTCCAGCGCGCGGCAGATGCCGCGGCTGCTGGACACCGCCATCCAGCACGCCGTCGGCCGCAGCGGGGTCAGCGTGGTGGCGCTGCCCGGTGACATCGCCGCCGAGCCCGCCCCCGAGAAGGCCGCCGAGACCGCCATCGTCACCTCCCGGCCGACCGTCCGGCCCTCCGACGCCGAGATCGATCGGCTCGCCCGGATGGTCGACCAGGCCGGCAAGGTCACCCTGTTCTGCGGCAGTGGCACCGCGGGAGCGCACGCCGAGGTGATGGAGTTCGCCGGGAAGGTCAAGTCACCGGTGGGGCACGCCCTGCGCGGCAAGGAGTTCATCCAGTACGACAACCCCTTCGACGTCGGGATGAGTGGCCTGCTCGGCTACGGCGCCGCCTACGAGGCCACTCACGAGTGCGACCTGCTGATCCTGCTCGGCACCGACTTCCCGTACAACGCGTTCCTGCCGGACGACGTGAGGATCGCCCAGGTCGATGTGCGGCCGGAGGTCCTCGGCCGACGGTCCAAGCTCGACCTGGCCGTGTGGGGGGATGTGCGGGAGACCCTGCGCTGCCTGATCCCGCGCGTACGGGAGAAGACGAACCGGCGCTTTCTGGACCGGATGCTCAAGAAGCACGCCGACGCGCTGGAGGGGGTCGTCAAGGCGTACACGAGGAAGGTCGACAAGCACGTCCCGATCCACCCCGAGTACGTGGCCGCCGTGCTGGACGAAGTAGCCGACGACGACGCGGTGTTCACCATCGACACCGGAATGTGCAACGTCTGGGGCGCCCGCTACATCTCGCCCAACGGACGCCGCCGGATCATCGGCTCCTTCTCGCACGGCTCGATGGCCAACGCGCTGCCGATGGCGATCGGCGCGCAGTTCACCGACCGCCGCCGGCAGGTGATCTCGATGTCCGGCGACGGCGGGTTCTCCATGCTGATGGGCGACTTCCTGACCCTGGTCCAGCACGGCCTGCCGGTGAAGGTCGTCCTGTTCGACAACTCCTCGCTCGGCATGGTGGAACTGGAGATGCTCGTCGCGGGCCTGCCCTCGTACGGGACGACGATCAAGAACCCCGACTTCGCCGCCGTGGCGCGCGCCTGCGGCGCCCATGGAGTCCGGGTCGAGAAACCCAAGGAGCTCGCCGGAGCGTTGAAGGACGCCTTCCGGCACAAGGGGCCGGCCCTCGTCGACGTCGTCACCGACCCCAACGCGCTGTCCATCCCGCCGAAGATCAGCGCGGAGATGGTGTCCGGGTTCGCCCTGTCGGCCTCGAAGATCGTGCTGGCGGGCGGGGTGGGCCGGATGGTGCAGATGGCCCGCTCCAATCTGCGCAACGTACCGCGGCCGTAGGACCCGGCGTCCTGGGGCGGCCGTTTCCGAGACGGCCGGTCCGCGGGCGGGCGCCGCCCTCCGGGCCGGATTCGCGCGACCGTGGCCGAACATATGGTCGTTGACGATTCGACATGACTGCCGCGTGTCCTACGGGGCATGGATTCCCGTGAACGTGTTCGAGCTGGAGGGGAACCGACATCGGCACGCGGGCGGGGGAGATGAAGAGTCAGACACGAGGGGGCGGTCCCGTGACGGTCGGGGCCTCCTCGGGAGAGACGGTGGGGGAAGAGGCCGCCGGCGCCGCCGAGCGCATACCGGCGTCGCAGTTGAGGCGGCGCCTGGGCCGGGCCGACCTGCGGGCCGTGTCGGAGGCGCGCCGGGCGCTGCGCGAGCTGCTGCGCCACTGGGGGCGGCCGGACACCTCCGAGGTGGCGGAGCTGCTCACCAGCGAACTGGTCACCAACGCGCTCGTCCACACCGACGACGACGCGATCCTGACGGCGACGGTCTCCTCGCGCGGACTGCGGGTGGAGGTACGGGACTTCGTGGCCCGCACACCGCGGCCGCGGGTACCGGTCGCGGGCGAGGACACCCACGGCAGGGGTCTGGTCCTGGTGCAGTCCCTCGCCGACGCCTGGGGCGTCCTGCCGCACAAGGAGGGCAAGTCGGTGTGGTTCGAACTCGGGGCCCAGGCGGCGTGACACCAGCCGGCGCCGGGGCTCCTCGCGTCGGCGCCCTCCTCCGCCCCGCACCCCAGGAGGCGGGGGCCGCGGCCGGCCCCCGATCACCCGGGTCGATCGGCCCCGCCGCTCAACCACGCCCCGATCCGCCGACAGGCCCCAAGGGCTGCCCGTGATCCCCGGCGGGCGCGCGACGCCGGCTACGGCACCTCGCCGCGTCGTCGGAACGTCCGCATACGCCCAGTATGCGGATGTCCCTCCACCGTGCGATGCTCCCCCACTGCCTGAACGGCGTGGGAGGTGCCCCGAGCATCCGACGCCGCGCGCTGATCCACCGCGGATCGCGGCACAGCCCTTCAGCGAGGCCTGAGTCCGTCGACCACGACGTCCAGCATGCGGTTCAGCTGAGGGCGCTGCTCGGGTGCACCGGCCACGGAGAGCAGACCGGCGAGGATGCCGCCTACCTCGACCGGCTCGATGTCGCTGCGCAGTTCTCCTGCTGTGGCGCCGGCCTCCAGCACCATCGCCAGGACCTGCTGGACCTCGTCGCAGACCGGTCCGGTGCCGAAGCGGCCGGAAGCGCTCATGGCGACCAGGGCCTCGCAGATGCCGCGTCGTTCACCGGCCCAGTCGGCGAATCGGAGCATCCACGCGTGGAGGGCCTGCGCGGGCGGCTTGGTGGCCAGCAGGGTGCGGGCATCTTCGCGCAAGGGCCGGATCTGGTCCCGGTAGACCTCTTCGACCAGATCCTCTCGGGTGGGGAAGTGCCGGTACAGGGTGGCGTTCCCCACTCCCGCGCGTTTGGCGATCGCGTCCAGCGAGATCGCGCGTCCGGACGCGAAGGCTTCGGCGGCCGTGGCGATCAGCTGCTCGCGGTTGCGCTGCGCGTCGGCGCGCAGGGTGCTGCGTGGAGGTGTCATGACCTTCGCGATCGTGAGTGTCGGATGGGGCTCGGGAACGATTCGGGGATGTCCCCGGTTCAGTGTACGGTGAGACAACCGGGGAGTTCCCCGATTACGGGGGTCTCTCCCATCGCTCAGCGACGAAAGGTTTGCCATGCCTACAGCTCTCATCACCGGAGGAACGACCGGGATCGGCAGAGCGGCGGCCGAGCTGCTGCACGCCCGCGGCTACCAGGTCGCGGTCACCGGACAGAACCCCGATTCCCTCGCACGAGCAAGGTCCGAGCTCCCCGACGACGTGCTCGTCGTCCGATCCGACGGGCGCGTGCTCTCCGAGACCGACGCCCTGATGTCAGCGGTGTCGGCGCGGTTCGGATCGCTGGACCTGCTCTTCCTCAACGCCGGGATCTTCCGTCCGGCACCGGTTGCCGAGGTGACGGAGGAATCGTTCGACGAGCACGCCGACCTCAACTTCAAGGGCCAGTACTTCACCCTCCAAAAGGCCCTTCCCCTCATGAACGACGGCGGCTCGATCGTGCTGACCGTCGGCATCGGATCCCGTCGCGGCACCCCTGGCGCCACGGTGGGGGCGGCGACACGCGGCGCGCTGCTGGCCATGCTGCCCTCGCTCGCGCTCGAACTGGCCCCGCGCAGGATTCGCGTCAACGCCGTGAGCCCCGGGGCCACCGACACCCCGCTGCTCGACAAGCTGGGGGTGTCCGGGAGCGGCCGGGACGCCATGCGATCGAAGATCCCCTTCGAGCGCTTCGGATCCAGCCAGGAGGTCGCGGAAGCAGTCGCCTTCCTCGCCTCGGACGCCGCCAGCTACATCACCGGCCAGGACATCACCGTGGCCGGCGGCTACGGGCTCGGCGCCTGAAACCCGGGCGAGCCGACCACCGATCCGCACCTCTCGAACGCCACGAACCACACCTCACAGGAGAACACGATGGCACTCACTCTCGACACTTACCGGCTGCTGGGCCGTTCCGGGCTACGGGTCTCACCGCTGGCGCTGGGAACGGCGACCTTCGGCACCGAGTGGGGCTGGGGCGCCGAGCGCGACGAGGCGCGCAAGCTCTTCGACCGCTACACCGAGCTCGGCGGCAACTTCTTCGACACCGCCAGCACCTACACCAACGGCAGCTCCGAGCGACTGCTCGGCGAATTCGCCCGCACCAACCGCGACAAGATGGTGCTGGCGACGAAGTACTCGACGCTGCGCCGGCCCGGTGACCCGAATTCCGGGGGTACCCACCGCAAGAGCATGCGGGCGTCGGTGGAAGCCAGTCTGCGGCGGCTGAACACCGACTACATCGATCTGCTCTACGTGAACGTATGGGACTTCAGGACGCCGGTGGAGGAGATCCTGCGCGGCCTGGACGACCTGGTGAGGCAGGGCAAGGTGCTGTACGTGGCGATCTCCAGCGCCCCGGCCTGGCAGGTGTCGCGCATGCAGGCGATCGCCGACCTGCGCGGCTGGTCGCCACTGGTCGCGCTGGAGACCGAGTACAGCCTGATCGAGCGCACCGCGGAGCGTGACCTGATCCCGATGGCACGCGAGATGGGACTCGGCGTGGTCCCCTTCTCCCCGTTGGGCGGCGGGGTGCTCACCGGCAAGTACAGCCGGGAGGACCAGAAGCCGGCGGGCTCCGTCGTCGGCGAAACCGCCGGCAACCGCAAGAGCCTCAACGTCGCCCTGGGATGGGTCACCGACCGCAACCTTGCCATTGCCGATGCGGTGAAGGAGGTGGCCTCCGAGCTGGGCCGCACACCCGCCCAGGTCGCGCTGGCCTGGACCCTGAACGCCCCGGGCGTGACGGCACCCATCATCGGCGCCCGCACCATCGGGCAGCTGGAGGACAACCTGGGTGCCCTGCAGGTCGACCTCACTCCTTCCCAGCTGGCCCGCCTCGACGAGATCAGCGCCATCGACCTCGGCAATCCGCACGGCCTGCTCGCCAGCGATCACATCCGCACAGTCACCACAGGCGACATGAAGATCGAGACCCTCGGCTGATTCGCCTCGTGAACAGCGACATCCAGATATATCGACATGTTTTTGATGACGGAACGGAGCAACCTCGGTCATGGGTAAGTACAGCGACAAGAATGTGGCGATCACGGGTGGCAGCAGCGGCATGGGGCTCGCGCTGGCGGAGCTGCTGGTGCACGGCGGAGCCCGCGTGGTGATCACCGGCCGTTCTCAGGCCAAGCTCGATGCGGCACGCGAGCGGCTCGGCGAGAATATCGTGGCCGTCCGGGCGGATGTGGCCACGATGTCCGACCTGGATATGCTCGCCGGCCGGGTGAAGAGCGAGCTCGGCTCGATCGAGGCTTTGTTCGTCAACGCCGGCATCTCACCCCTCACGCCCCTCGAGTCGACGACCGAGGACGCGTACGACGAGCTGTTCGCGATCAACGTCAAGGGCGCCTTCTTCACTGTGCAGAAGCTCGCCCCGCTGCTGAGCGCCAACGCCGGCATCGTCCTCACCACCTCGATCGCGAACGTCATCGGCATGGTGGACACCAGTGTCTACGCGGCCGGCAAGGCGGCGCTGCGCTCGATGGCCCGCACCTTCTCCCGCGAGCTGCTTCCGCGGGGAATCCGTGTCAATGCGATCAGCCCGGGCCCCATCGACTCGGGGATTCTCGAAACGATGAACCTGTCCGGAGAAGCCGCCGACCAGTTCAGGGCGGAGCGGACCGCGAGCAACCCCATGAAGCGCTACGGCACCGTCGAAGAGTTCGCCGAGGCGGCCGCATTCCTCGCCTTCGACGCCACGTACACCACCGGCATCGAGCTGGCCGTGGACGGCGGCGAAACCCAGCTCTGAGCTCGTCCGCCGTCCCGCAACGGGCGTGAGGCCCGCTACCGCGGCGGCTTCAAAGGTGCTCGCACCAGGACATTGCCGCAGCCCACGAAGACACGCCGACTGAACCTTCCCCCATGAGATGGACACCTGTTTGTGTCGTTGGGCGGCGAGGGTGCTGGTGACCAGTGGTCGTAGCCGCGGTCGGCGTAGAGGTGTCCCGGCCGTCGGCGGGGCCGTCCGCGTCGGCCCCGCACCGGCGGGACGGCCTCGATCAAGGGCATGAGCTCAGGAAGCGCCGCTCTGTCAAGAGTTCTCAGCCGAACTGCTGCTCCAGGTCCTTGAGCTTGCGCTCCAGCGAGTCCAGACGCGGCAGGGCCATCGTGTCGTCCTCCGCGGTGAGGTCCACGGGGATGGGGTCAGAGGCCTTGCGGACCGGCTGGAGGGAGGGCCGGGCGCGCACCGGCAGCGGCTCCGCCGCCGCTATGGCAGGCTCCGCGCCGACCTGGGAGGGACCCGGCTCCAGGGCCTGCGTCTCGTTCTGCCGCCCGCCCCGGCCGACGAAGCCGCGGTGGCCTCGGCTGATCGCCTTGAGCTGGGCGCGCTCGACGCGCTCCTGCTCGCGCCGCAGCCGGCGCCTCTCCTCCTTCAGGCGCCTGTCCTCGCGCACCTCCTCGACCGCCTCGTCCAGGCTGCGCACGCCCTCCAGGAGCATCAGCGACCAGGCGCGGTAGGTCTCCCGGGGCGCCCGGAGCCAGCGGACGATCCGGATCTGCGGCAGCGGACGCGGCACCAGGCCCTGTTCGCGCAGGGCGGCCCGGCGGGTCTGCTTCAGCGCGCGGTCGAAGAGGACGGCCGCGGACAGGGACATACCGGCGAAGAACTGCGGGGCGCCCGCGTGGGCGACACCCCTGGGCGCGTGCACCCAGTTGAACCAGGCCGCGGCGGCGGCGAACATCCACACCAGTATCCGGGAGCCGAGGGCCGCGTCACCGTGGCTGGCCTCGCGCACCGCGAGCACGGAGCAGAACATGGCCGCGCCGTCCAGGCCGAACGGCACCAGGTACTGCCAGCCGTCGGTCAGTCCGAGGTTCTGCTCGCCGAAGCCGACCAGCCCGTGGAAGGAGAGCGCGGCGGCGACCGCCGCACAGCAGAACAGCAGAATGTAGGAGGCCGTGCCGTAGATGGCCTCCTTGCGCCTGCGGCGCTCCTCGCTGCGCTCCCACGAGTCGTCGGCACTGGCGTTCCCGTCGGACCGCTTGCCGCGCGCGAGCACCGCCACCGCCGCCAGCACGCCCAGGAGCAGCACGGCGCCCGGAAGCAGCCAGTTCAGCGATATCTCGGTCAATCTCATCTGGGGTCCCTTGCATGGGGATAGGGCGTAACGCCCGCCATAGTGGCCCAATCCCGTCGGCCCTCAGGGGGTTTCGGGGCAAGAGGCCGCCTGGAAGGTGCAAGGGGATGCCCGAGGACGGCGTTCTGCTCGAACTGCCGCGTGAGGGGCGGGAGTTGAGTTCGAATAAGACTACCCGTACGGGTGGTTCCGCGGAAAGTGCGCGCGACAGGTGAGGAAGTTGTGAATGCCCAAAGCCCATGCGGGTGTCCGACGGTGGATGATCTTACGGGATCGGGGCGGACGTGCCGGGGTGGGGCGGGTGGCCCGGCCGATCCGCTGACAGTGACTCAGAAGCCTTACGCGGCCGACGCGGTGGCCCGTTCGGCGACCCGTTCCGTGTCGCGGGTGCGCGGGCAGGTGGCGCAGGTGTCCTCGGGACGCACGGTGTAGAACATGCAGCAGCCGACCCGGTCCCGGGTGGGCACCGCCTCGCCGTCCGGGCCGGTGAGTTCACGGAACGCCGCGGAGCCGGCGTACGGCCGGGTCGCACCCGGAAGCAGCAGTTCCAGCTCGCGCATCGCCCGCCCCTCCTCCCCGAGCAGACGGGCGACGTACCACAGGCCCTCGACGATCTCGTCGGTCGCCGTGCCCCACAGGGCCCGCCCGCGCCGCCGCATGCGCGGTCCGAAGGCCGCGAGGACGGGCTCCAGGTGCTCGGCGACGGCCGCCCGCACCTCGACCCGCAGCGCCTCCTCGTCGGGCACCACGAGGGCGCCGGGACGCGCCGCCGCCGGGTCGTCCGGCAGGCAGGCGAAGGCGGTGGGGCGTACGGCCATCCGGCCGGCGGTGCGGTCGTAGGAGACGTGGGTCACGGGGAGGCGGGGCACGCGGCGGTGCAGGAACCACGGCACGGTGACCAGCAGGCAGGCGGGCCAGGCGTACCGGTGCAGTCCGAAGCTCGCCACCACGTCCGGGCGGGCCCGCACTCCGTAGTCGCGCAGCACCTGGGCGTCGTCCCAGGCCAGGAAGGCGTCCAGGGCGGGGCCGCCCCGGGCGAGGGCGGCCGCCGTGACCCAGCCGCCGCCCCGGGGGGCCCGCTCGCCGGGGCCCAGCACCGTCACCGCCAGGCCCGGGTGCACCGCGGTGAGGCGGGCGTAGGCGTCCGATGTGGCCGACGGGGAGACAGGCATGCCGGACCACCGATCCGCACTCGACTGAAGGGGCGACTGAAGGCAAGGCTTACCTTACTTCACTTGCCCGGAATGTGACCCCGCCATCAGTTGCGCCTAAGGTGCTTGACGGGCGAGTAACAACCCGCCGTAATGACCCCAAGCACCTACAAGCCCGGAGGAGGACCGTGAAGCAGGGCGCGCAGGACTCCGCCGGGACCACCGGGGCCGGCACACCGTGGTTCCCGCCGGCCGCCGGCCCGATGCGGGTCCCCCGGCAGCCGCAGGCGGCGGACGTGCGGCGGGAGCGGGAGACCCCGGCCGCGGACGTACCTCGGGACCGGGAGACCCCGGCGGTCGAGGGCGCCCGGGGGGAGCACACGCACGGCGAGCGGCCCGTCCCGCCGCCCCGCCCCGCCGTCCGGCGCTCCTCGGTACGCGGGCAGATCCTCGACGCCCTGCGCGCCGCACTGGTCGTGGGGGAACTGCGGCCCGGCGAGGTCTACTCGGCGCCCGCGCTCGGCGAGCGGTTCGGGGTCTCCGCGACCCCGGTGCGCGAGGCGATGCAGCAGCTGGCGCTGGAGGGCGCCGTCGAGGTCGTGCCCAACCGCGGCTTCCGGATCGTCGAACGCGACGCCCGTGAACTCGCCGAACTGGCCGAGGTGCGGGCCCTCGTCGAGGTGCCGGTGCTGCTGCGGCTGGCCCGCACCGTGTCCGTCGAGCGCTGGGCCGAGCTGCGGCCGCTCGCCGAGGCCACCGTGCGCGCCGCGTCGTCGGGGTGCCGGGCCACCTACGGCGAGACCGACCGCGCCTTCCACCGCGCGATGCTCTCCCTGGCCGGCAACGAACAGCTCGTGCGGATCGCCGGGGATCTGCACCGCCGCGCCCAGTGGCCCCCGGCCGGCGGCTCGGGCCGCCCCACGCGGGCGGGGCTGGTGGCGGACGCCGCCCAGCACACGGCCCTGCTCGACGCGCTGATCGCGCGGGAGACCGACGCGGTGCACCTGCTCGTGCGCGAACACTTCGCTGCCGCCGGCTGAGGACGGCGGCGCCGGGGCGGGCGACCCGTACCCCTCCGCCACCCCGCCCACGGCCACCGCCACGGCGGGCGAGCCGGCGGGCGGGCTCGCCCGAGCGGAGGGGATCCGGGCCCGATCCGGGCCCGCTCAGGCCGTCGCCGCCCCCGCCGCCGGTGGTGTCAACTGGCGGGCCAGCCAGGTCGGTACGCCCCCCAGCAGCCGGAACAGACGCCGGGCCTCCTCGCGCAGGCGGGACGCCTCCGGTTCCGACTCCGTGTCGGCGAGGGACACCAGAGCCGGGGCGGTGCCGACGAGGTAGCCGAGCTCCTCGCGGATGCGCAGGGACTCGGCGAAACCGTGCCGCGCCTCGGCCAACTCCCCCTCCCGCAGGGCCAGCCCGGCCAGGTGGCGCCACGTGGAGGAGAGCAGCAGCGGGTCGGCGTGGGCGGTGGCGGCCGCGTGGGCGCGGCGGTAGGCGGCGCGTGCGGCCTGCGGGGAGCGCGTCAGGTTCTCGGCGATCAGTCCGCGCCGGAAGTCCAGCAGCGCCCGCCCGGGAGCCCCCGGAGGGATCAGCGCCGCCGCCCGGCCGAGCGCGGAGCGCGCCTCGTCGGCGCGGTCCCGTACGCCGTGCAGCGTGGCCGAGTAGGCCAAGTACCCGCGTTCACAAGCGGCCGCGCCCCGCTCCTCGTCGGAGTGCGCGAGCGCCTCCGCGGTGCGCAGCGCGTCCTCGGCCTCCTGCCAGCCGGACTCCGTGTACAGGCAGCGTTCCACCAGCAGCACGGTGCGCTGGAGCGCGGCGGCGGCCGTGTCCGACGGCACCAGCGCCGCCGCGTCGGCCCAGCACGCGCGTGAGCGCAGCCGCCATACCGCGGTCTGGACTGGATCGTCACCTGGGGTCGTTCCGTTACCAGACATGGCGGTATGCGCCACGTTGCCCTCCCCGAGCACGCCTTCGAGCCTTGAGTGGTGGCGGCATCTCAGCACGAATTCCGCGGCCCGGCCAAGAGGGTGGGTGAAGGATTTCACAAAGTCCTGGTGCGTCGTCGGCGGCGGCGCCGGCCGCCGCCGACCGCTCTGACCTCAGCTCATGCGCAGGGCGAGGAAGAAGTCGAGCTTGTCCTCCAGGCGCGAAAGGTCACGTCCCGTCAACTGCTCGATCCGCCCGACCCGGTAACGCAGCGTGTTGACGTGCAGGTGGAGACGGGTCGCGCAGCGGGTCCAGGAGCCGTCGCAGTCGAGGAACGCCTCCAGGGTCGGGATCAGCTCGGCGCGGTGCCGGCGGTCGTAGTCCCTCAGCGGGTCCAGGAGACGGGCGGTGAAGGCGCGGCGCACGTCGTCGGGGACGAAGGGCAGCAGCAGGACGTGGGAGGCCAGTTCCTGGTGGCCGGCCGCGCAGACGCGTCCCGGGCGGGCCGCCGCGACCCGGCGGGCGTGCCGGGCCTCCTCCAACGCCCCGCGCAGCCCCTCGGCCGAGTGCACGGCCGCGCTGACGCCCAGGGTGAGCCGCCCGTCGCCGTCGAGACCGGCCGACAGCGGGTCCCGTACGGCCTCCAGGAGCGCGTCGGCGAGAATCCCGGACTCCGAGCCGTCGTGCTCACCGGAGACGGCGGGGAGCGGCACCAGGGCGATGGCCTCGCCGCCGGTGTGGGCGACAGCTATCCGGTCGGACGGCTCGGGTCCGGTGCTGTGCGGGTCCACCAGGATCTCCTCCAGCAGCGACTGGGCCACCGGACCGGAGTCGACGGTGCCGCCCGTGCCGCGCCCGCCGGACCCGTCGGCCGAGACCCCGGCGGGGCCGTCCGGCACGCCCGGCGCGTCGTCCCACTCGACGCGGGCCACCACGACCTGCCACTGCGGGGCCGCGCCGAGGCCGGGCAGCAGCACGGGCGCCGCGACCCGGAGCCGGGCGGCGATCTCGGCGGGCGGCGCGCCCGTCTGGACCAGCTCCAGGACCTCCTGGGCGAGCCGGCGGCGCACCGTGCGGGCCGCGTCCCTGCGGTCCCGTTCGACCGCGATCAGCTGGGTGACGCCATGCAGCAGGTCGAGCCGCTCCTCCGGCCAGTCGCCCGCGTCCGCCTCCACCGCCAGCAGCCACTCCGACAGCACCGTCTCGCGCACGTCGCGCGCGGCCTGCGGGGAGCGGCCGTCCTTGGCTTCCGCCGGGCGGTGCCCCCAGCTGCGGATGGGGAACAGGGAGTACGTCGTCCCGTCGAGCGTGACGCGGTGCGGGCCGCGCCGGCCGGTACGGCCGGCCGCCAGGTGCTCGGCGGCGAGCTTGGCGCACACGCCCGCGGACAGGGCGGGACCGGCCGCCTTGGGGCCGGCGATCAGCCGGCCGGCGGGGGAGAGCAGCCACGCCCGCAGATCCAGATCCGAGCCCAGCAGGTCCAGGACCACGTCCGGGCCGCCGCCGGCCGGCCCGGAGGTCATCATCCGGCGGTGCCGGTCCACCACGGCCGCGAGGTCCCCGGCCCGCTCGCCGGAGACCTGTCGTACGACGTGCTCGGTGATCGTCGCGAACGCGACCGACTCGTTCACCGCGAACAGCGGCAGCCGGTGCTGGGCGCAGGCCAGCACCAGGTCGTCGGGCACATCGCCCAGCTCGGCCTCGCCGGCGGCCAGCGCGGCGACGCCGGCCTGCACCAGGATCCGTACGAACGGCTCCGAGTCGGCCGGGCCGCGCCGCCAGGCCAGGCCGGTCAGCACCAGCTCACCGCCGGACAGATAGCGGCTGGGGTCGCGCAGATCGGTGGTCATCACGCCCCGGACGGTGCGGTCGAGCTCCTCCTCGCCGCCGAGCAGCTTCAGGCCCAGCGCATCGGTGTCCAGTAGTGCGCGCAGCCGCATTCTCGTCGCCGCCGTTCCTTGTCTCGAAAACTACGATGAATCCTGTGGGCGAGGGCCCGGCCGGTGCGGCCGGACGGCGGGTGGCGCCGACCCGGTGTGCGGCCGGACGGCAGCTCCGCCGCGGGCGGGACCGTGGCCTCTGTTTCCAGGGGAAACCAAGAGGTTGCCGATGGCCTCCGTTCATACGAATCTACAAGATGTCCGCGCTGGCCAGCCAAACCCTTCATGTTTTCGGTGACTGACTCCGGCGGAGCAGTCGACGGTGTACTGACCGCACTCCACGTGAACACAGAGGAACGAGCCTGGCCCGCCGCACACGGATTGGCTCGATCTGTACGACCCACGAGACGAAGAAGAGAGCCGGTCATGGACTTCCTTCGCCCCGCCAGTTGGGAGGAGGCGCTCGCCGCGAAGGCCGAGCACCCCACCGCTGTGCCGATTGCGGGTGGCACCGACGTGATGGTCGAGATCAACTTCGACCACCGACGGCCCGAGTACCTCCTCGACCTGAACCGCGTCGGCGACCTCTACGAGTGGGAGGTCGGCGAGGAGAACGTGCGGCTGGGCGCCTCGGTGCCCTACACCAGGATCATGGAAGACCTCCGTGCCGAGCTGCCCGGACTCGCGCTCGCCTCGCACACGGTCGCCTCCCCGCAGATCCGCAACCGCGGCGGTGTCGGCGGCAACCTCGGCACGGCCTCTCCGGCCGGCGACGCCCACCCCGCCCTGCTGGCGGCGGGCGCCGAGGTCGAGGTCGAGTCGGCGGCGCGCGGTTCCCGCCGGATCCCCATCGACGACTTCTACACCGGTGTGAAGCGCAACGCGCTGGAGCCCGACGAGCTGATCCGCGCCCTGCACATCAAGAAGGCCGACGGCCCGCAGCAGTACTCCAAGGTCGGCACCCGCAACGCCATGGTGATCGCGGTGTGCGCCTTCGGTCTCGCCCTGCACCCCGGGACCCGCACGGTCCGCACCGGCATCGGCTCGGCCGCCCCCACCCCCGTGCGCGCCCGCGCCGCCGAGGAGTTCCTGAACGCGGCCCTGGAAGAGGGCGGATTCTGGGACGACAAAAAGATCATCACCCCGTCGGTCGCCAGCCAGTTCGCCGAGCTGTGCTCCGCGGCCTGCAACCCGATCGACGACGTCCGGGGCACCGCGAGCTACCGCCGCCACGCGGTCGGCGTCATGGCCCGCCGGACGCTCACCTGGACCTGGGAGTCGTACCGCGGCACCCGCGACGCATCTTAGGGAGCTGCGTGATGCGCGTCAACTTCACCGTCAACGGACGCCCGCAGGAGGCCGACGACGTCTGGGAGGGCGAGTCCCTGCTGTACGTCCTGCGCGAGCGTCTGGGGCTGCCCGGCTCCAAGAACGCCTGCGAGCAGGGCGAGTGCGGCTCGTGCACGGTCCGCCTGGACGGCGTGCCGGTCTGCTCCTGCCTGGTCGCGGCCGGCCAGGTCGAGGGCCGCGAGGTCGTCACCGTCGAGGGCCTGGCGGAGTACGCCAAGCAGCGCGCGTGCGGCGCGGACGCCTGCGGCACGAAGAGCGCCTCGCTCGACGAGGCCAGGCGATGGAAGGCCGAGGGCACCGACTCGCAGACCGGCGAGGGCGCCGAACTCTCCCCCGTGCAGCAGGCGTTCATCGACGCCGGCGCCGTCCAGTGCGGCTTCTGCACCCCCGGTCTGCTGGTCGCCGCCGACGAGATGCTGGAGCGCAACCCGAACCCGACCGACGAGGACATCCGCGAGGCGCTGTCGGGCAACCTGTGCCGCTGCACGGGCTACGAGAAGATCATGGACGCGGTCCGTCTGGCGGCCGCCCGGCAGTCCGAGGGGGTCTGACATGCCGGCCAACGGCGCACCTACGAAGATCACACAAGGTTCGCGGACCAAGGGCGGCATCGGCGAGTCCACGCTCCGCCCGGACGGCACCCTCAAGGTCACCGGCGAGTTCGCGTACTCGTCCGACATGTGGCACGAGGACATGCTGTGGGGCCAGATCCTGCGCTCCACCGTCGCCCACGCCGAGATCGTCTCGATCGACACCTCCGAGGCGCTCGCCCTGGCCGGCGTCCACGCCGTCATGACGTACGACGACCTGCCGGCCGAGGTCACGCACTACGGCCTGGAGATCCGGGACACCCCGGTCCTGGCGCACGGCAAGGTCCGTCACCACGGCGAGCCGGTCGCGATCGTCGCCGCCGACCACCCGGAGACCGCGCGCCGCGCCGCCGCCAAGATCAAGGTGGAGTACCGGGAACTGCGCGTCATCACCGACGAGGCCTCCGCGACGGCCCCCGGCGCCGTCCTCGTCCACCAGAACCGCACCGACCACCACGCCGGCCATGTCCCGCACCCCAACATCGTGCACCGCCAGCCGATCGTCCGCGGCAACGCCGACGAGGCCGCGAGGCGCGCCGACTTCGTCGTCACGGGCGACTACGTCTTCGGGATGCAGGACCAGGCCTTCCTCGGCCCGGAGTCGGGCCTGGCGGTGCCGGAGGAGGACGGCGGCGTCCACCTCTACATCGCCACCCAGTGGCTCCACTCCGACCTGCGCCAGATCGCGCCCGTGCTCGGCCTGCCCGAGGACAAGGTGCGGATGACCCTGGCCGGCGTCGGCGGCGCATTCGGCGGCCGCGAGGATCTGTCCATGCAGATCCACGCCTGTCTGCTGGCGCTGCGCACCGGCAAGCCCGTCAAGATCGTCTACAACCGGTTCGAATCCTTCTTCGGACACGTCCACCGCCACCCGGCCCGGCTGCACTACGAGCACGGCGCCACCCAGGACGGCAGGCTCACCCACGTCAAGTGCCGCATCGTGCTGGACGGCGGCGCGTACGCCTCCGCCTCCCCGGCGGTGGTCGGCAACGCCGCGTCGCTGTCCATCGGCCCCTACGAGGTCGACGACGTCGAGATCGAGGCGCTCGCGCTCTACAGCAACAACCCGCCCTGCGGCGCCATGCGCGGCTTCGGTGCGGTCCAGGCGTGCTTCGCCTACGAGGCGCAGATGGACAAGCTCGCCGACGCCGTCGGCATGGACCGGGTGGAGTTCCGGCAGCTCAACGCCATGAGCCAGGGCACGGTCATGCCGACCGGGCAGGTCGTCGACTCCCCGGCCCCGGTCGCCGAACTCCTGCGCCGCGTCAAGGCGATGCCCATGCCGCCCGAGCGCCAGTGGGAGAGCTCCGAGGGCCCCGACGTGCGGCAGCTGCCGGGCGGTCTGTCCAACACCACGCACGGCGAGAGCGTCGTACGGGGCGTCGGCTACGCGGTCGGCATCAAGAACGTCGGTTTCTCCGAGGGCTTCGACGACTACTCCACCGCCCGGGTGCGCATGGAGGTCGTCGGCGGCGAGCCCGTCGCCACCGTGCACACGGCCATGGCCGAGGTCGGCCAGGGCGGTGTCACCGTCCACGCGCAGATCGCCCGCACCGAACTGGGCGTCGCGCAGGTGACCATCCACCCCGCCGACACCCAGGTGGGATCGGCCGGTTCGACCTCCGCCTCCCGCCAGACGTACGTCACCGGCGGCGCCGTGAAGAACGCCTGCGAACTCGTCCGCGAGCGGGTGCTGGAGATCGGCCGCCGCAAGTTCGGCTCCTACCACCCCGCCTGGGCCACCGCCGAACTGCTCCTGGAGGGCGGCAAGGTCGTCACCGACGGCGGCGAGGTCCTCGCCGGCCTGGTGGACGTCCTGGAGGGCGAGGCCGTGGAGGTCGAGGAGGAGTGGCGGCACCGGCCGACCGAGCCGTTCGACCTGCGCACCGGCCAGGGCGACGGCCACGTGCAGTACTCCTTCGCCGCGCACCGCGCCGTCGTCGAGGTGGACACCGAACTCGGCCTGGTGAAGGTGGTCGAACTGGCCTGCGCCCAGGACGTCGGCAAGGCGCTGAACCCGCTCTCCGTCGTCGGGCAGATCCAGGGCGGCACCACCCAGGGCCTGGGCATCGCCGTCATGGAGGAGATCATCGTCGACCCGCGGACGGCGAAGGTCCGCAACCCCTCCTTCACGGACTACCTGCTCCCCACCATCCTCGACACGCCGACCATCCCGGTCGACGTGCTCGAACTCGCCGACGAGCACGCCCCGTACGGGCTGCGCGGCATCGGCGAGGCCCCCACCCTGTCGTCCACGCCGGCCGTCCTCGCGGCGATCCGGGACGCGACCGGGCTGGAACTCCCGCGCACACCCGTCCGGCCGGAGCACCTCACCGGCACGGTGTGAGCGAGGAACCGCGAAACCCTCCGGGCGGCGCACGGAACATCACACTCCGCCCGCCGCCCGGAGCACTCCCCACTCTTCGAGCTCCGCTCCGCTCGCGGTCTTGAAGTACCAGCAGTGAGGTTCGTCTCGGGCCGTCCCCCGGGTCGTCCATTCCCCAATCCCGTGACCGGAGGGTTTCCACACGGGTGTCCCTATGAACCTTGGGAGATGGCCCCATGACCCAGCAGTCAGTGGAGCCGAGGACCACCGCCGAAGACGCGGGCGCGGGCAGCCGCGTCCCGGCGGGACGGTCCTGGCTCGACCGGTACTTCCACATATCCCAGCGGGGATCCACCGTCGCGCGTGAAGTGCGCGGTGGCGTCACCACCTTCATGGCGATGGCGTACATCCTGCTGCTCAACCCCGTCATCCTGTCCGGCAAGGACGTGGCGGGGGACACCCTGGGCCAGAAGGCCCTGATCACCGCGACCGCGCTCGGCGCGGCGTTCACCACCCTGCTCATGGGGATCGCCGGCAAGGTGCCGCTCGCCCTGGCCGCCGGCCTGTCCGTGTCGGGTGTCATCGCCACCCAGGTCGCACCCCAGATGACGTGGCCCCAGGCCATGGGCATGTGCGTGGCCTACGGTGCCGTGATCATGCTGCTGGTCGTCACCGGCCTCCGCGAGATGATCATGAACGCGATCCCGCTGCCGCTCAAGCACGGCATCACCATGGGCATCGGCCTGTTCATCGCCTTCATCGGGCTGGTCAAGTCCGGCTTCGTCGGCCGCAATCCGTCCCCCGGCGGCGGGCCCGTCATCCTCGGCCCCGGCGGGGAGCTGTCCGGCTGGCCGGTCCTCCTCTTCGCCGGTACCCTCCTGCTGATCTTCGCCCTCCAGGCCCGCGACGTCCCCGGCGCCATCCTCATCGGCATCGTGGGCGGCACCGTCGTCGCGGCGATCCTGAACGCCGCCGGTGTCATCGACGCCGAGCAGTGGGTGAACGGCGCCCCCGAACTGCACGGCAGCCCCGTGTCGATGCCCGACTTCTCGCTCCTGGGCCATGTGTCGTTCAGCGGCTGGGGCGACGTGGGCGTCATGACGATCACGGTGATCGTCTTCACCCTGGTCCTCGCCGGGTTCTTCGACGCCATGGCCACCATCATCGGTGTCGGCACCGAGGCGAACCTCGCCGACGACCAGGGCCGTATGCCGGGCCTGTCCAAGGCCCTGTTCATCGACGGCGCCGGCGGTGTCGTCGGCGGTGTGGTCGGCGGCTCCGGTCAGTCCGTCTTCGTCGAGTCCGCGACGGGCGTCGGGGAAGGCGCCCGCACGGGCTTCTCCTCCGTCGTCACGGGCCTGTTCTTCGCGGCCTGTCTGTTCTTCACCCCGATCACCGCGATCGTCCCGTCCGAGGTCGCCTCCGCGGCCCTCGTCGTGATCGGCGCGATGATGATGATGAACGCCCGGCACGTCGACTGGGGCGACCGCGCCACGGCCGTCCCCGTCTTCCTGACCGTGGTGATCATGCCGTTCACGTACTCCATCACGCCCGGTGTCGCCGCCGGCGTGGTCTCGTACACGATCATCGAGATCGCTCAGGGCAAGGCCCGGGAGATCGGCGCCTTCATGTGGGGGCTGTCGGTGATCTTCCTCGTCTACTTCGCCCTGAACCCCGTCGAGAGCTGGCTGGGCGTGCACTGACCCGCCCTGCAACTCCCTTCGTACCGACGCTGCTCAAGGAGACCGACAGATGCTGGACATCGCCGAGGAGCTGAACCGGTGGGTCGAGCAGGGCCGTGACTTCGCCGTGGCCACGGTGGTCGCGGTCGGCGGCAGCGCGCCCCGGCAACCGGGCGCGGCCCTCGCCGTCGACAGCGAGGGAACGGCGGCCGGCTCGGTCTCCGGCGGCTGTGTGGAGGGAGCGGTCTACGAGCTGTGCCAACGGGCGCTGGAGGACGGCGAGTCCGTCCTGGAGAGCTTCGGGTACAGCGACGAGGACGCCTTCGCCGTCGGCCTGACCTGCGGCGGCGTCATCGACATCCTGGTCGCGCCGGTACGGGCGGGCTCTCCGGCCCGGCCGGTGCTCGCGGCCGCACTGGCCGCCGCCGCCCGGGGGGAGGCGGCGGCCGTGGCGCGGATCGTGTCCGGACCGCCCGAACTCATGGGCCGCGCCCTGCTGGTGGGCCCCGACGGCTCCCACGAGGGCGGCTTCGGCGCCCATCCGGAACTCGACCGCACCGTGGCCGCGGAGACGTCCGCGTTCCTGGACGCCGGCCGCACCGGCACCCTGGAGATCGGCGAGCAGGGTTCCCGCTGCGGTGCACCGCTCACCGTGCTCGTCGAGTCCTCGGTGCCGCCGCCCCGGATGATCGTCTTCGGTGCGATCGACTTCGCCTCGGCACTGGTGCGCACCGGCAAGTTCCTCGGCTACCACGTCACGGTGTGCGACGCCCGGCCCGTCTTCGCCACCCGGGCGCGCTTCCCGGAGGCCGACGAGATCGTCGTCGAGTGGCCGCACCGGTACCTGAAGCACACGGACGTGGACGGCCGTACGGTCCTCTGCGTCCTGACCCACGACGCGAAGTTCGACGTTCCCCTGCTCGAACTGGCGTTGCGGCTGCCGGTGGCGTACGTCGGCGCGATGGGCTCCCGCCGCACCCACCTCGACCGCAACGAACGCCTGCGGGAGGCCGGCGTCACCGAGCTGGAGCTGGCCCGGCTCAGGTCCCCGATCGGCCTGGACCTCGGCGCCCGCACCCCCGAGGAGACGGCCCTGTCCATCGCGGCGGAGATCGTCGCCGCCCGGCGCGGCGGCAGCGGCGTCCCGCTCACCGGCGCCCGCACCCCGATCCACCACGACCGGACAGCGTCCCCGGCGGACCGGATCGGCTCCGTGGCCTGAGACGCTCCGCACCCCCCGGTGCACGGACCGCCGCGGCGACGGGCGACTCGGGTGCACGGGCCGCCGCTGCGACGGGCGACTCGGGTGCACGGGCCGCCGCTCTGACGGACCACCCGGGTGCACGGGCCGCCACGGCTGTCACGTCTGCCGCAGCAGCTTGTTCACCGTACGTCCGAAGACCGTGCGCGCCGACCGTTCCAGGAGCGGATCGAAGACGGACGGGAGGAAGCGCACCCGCAGCTCCTCCCGCCACAGCACCCGGGCACGGCCGCCGGGTCCCGGACGGACCTCGAGCTCCGCCCAGCCCCGGATCAGCCGGCCCCGCTTCTCCAGCCGGCACCGGCCGGGCTCGGCACCGGCCGGCGGCTGCCACACCGTCACCTCCATGCGGTCGTCGAAACCGAGCGGACCGAACCCCGAACGGGCCACGAGCCGCGTGCCCTCACGGGTCGGTCCGGGGGTGACCACGGTGACGCGGGTCAGCGGGACCCCGTCGCCGTGGCGGTGCCATCGCGTGAGCCGCCGCCAGGCCTCGTCGAGGGGGAGCGGTGCCGTACGTTCGAGGAAGAAGTCGACCACGCGATGATCGTAGGCAACCGGAGCCCCGCACCGGCAGGTTCGTGCGGCGGTCCACTCGGCCGGCCGTATGCTCGCGGCCATGCTGATCCTCCAGCGGCTGCGGCCCGACCACGCGGATGCCCTGCTGGCCTTCGAACGGGAGAACCGGAGGTACTTCGCCCGTTTCGTCCCCGACCGCGGCGACGCGTACTTCGCGGACTTCGCCGCCTACCTGCGGGCCCGGCTCGCCGAACAGGACGCCGGTGTCTGCCACTTCCACGTCGCCGTGGACGAACGGGGCGTGCTGCTGGGCCGCGTCAATCTCGTCGACGTCGCCGACGGGTCGGCCGAGCTCGGCTACCGGATCGGTGAGCACGCGGCCGGCCGTGGCGTCGCGACGGCCGCCGTGCGGGAGGTGTGCCGCCTGGCCGCCGGGACGTACGGGCTGCACACGCTCACCGCGGTCACCAGCCTCGGCAACCGGGCCTCCATGACCGTGCTCACCCGCAACGGGTTCGTTCCCGTGGGAGGGACGACCGTGCCCGGCGGGCTGCCGGGGATGGGCTACCGGCGCGACCTCACCACCGAGCGGACGCGGGACGCGGTGGAGTCGAACAAGTAGTCGATGTGCGTCCGTCGGCCGGTGGGGGCCGATGTGTGTCCGTAGGGCCACGGGGTTACTCAGCCGACACGCGAGTGATGGCGAGAGGGAGGAGAGCCCCGTGAGCGGACGCGACTGGCGCCGGGCGCTGGTGACCGGGGGAGCCGGCTTCGTGGGATCCCATCTGTGTGCGCGGCTGCTGGACGCCGGCACCGGTGTGCTGTGCCTGGACGACCTGTCCACCGGCGCCCACGCGAACATCGCCGAGCTGGAGCGGCGGCGCGGCTTCCGCTTCGTCCGCGCGGACGCCACCGACCCCGGCGCCCTGCGCGGCCTGCCCGGCCGCTTCGACCTGGTGCTGCACTTCGCCTGCCCGGCCTCGCCCGCCGACTATCTGCGGCTGCCGTTGCAGACCCTCGACGCCGGCAGCATCGGCACCCGCAACGCCCTGGAGCGCGCCCGCGCCGACGGCGCCCGCTTCCTGCTCGCCTCCACCTCCGAGGTCTACGGCGACCCGCTGGAGCACCCGCAGCGCGAGAGCTACTGGGGCAACGTCAACCCGGTCGGCCCGCGCAGCGTCTACGACGAGTCCAAGCGCTTCGCCGAGGCGCTGGTCACCGCGCACCGGGCGGCCCGCGGCACCGACGCCGCCATCGTCCGCATCTTCAACACCTACGGCCCTCGGATGCGCACCGGCGACGGCCGTGCCGTACCCACCTTCATCACCCAGGCGCTGGACGGCGCGCCCCTCACCGTCGCCGGGGACGGCAGCCAGACCCGGTCGCTGTGCTACATCGACGACACGGTGGACGGCATCCTCGCGCTCGCCGCCGCCGCGGAGACCGGCCCGGTGAACATCGGTGGCGGCGACGAGATCACCGTGCTGGAACTGGCCCGGCGGATCGTGGAGCTCACCGGCTCCGCCTCCCGCATCCGGTTCGTCGACCGGCCCGTCGACGACCCCGGCCGGCGCCGGCCCGACACCCGGCTCGCCCGGGAGCGGCTCGGCTGGCAGCCGCGCGTGCCCTGGAGCGCGGGGCTGGAACGCACCATCGGCTGGTTCGCGCGGGCGGCCGCCGCCTGAACCGCCGCGTCACCGGTAGACCGCGGTGTCCCGAACCGTACCGCGCCGTCCCGGCCCGCCGTCGTCACGCTGTGCACGCGAAGGATTGCATATCGCGAAAATCCGGCTTTTCCCGGCATCAGTTGACTTCATGTGTTTGAGACAGCTGGGTCGCGGCACCCAGAACCCCGAAGTGCACGGCGCCACCGAGCGGTCCCACCCGCTGAAACATCGCCGAACGGGACGGAGCCCACCCCATGCGCATCCTTGGTGTCAACGCCCTGTTCCACGACCCGGCCGCCGCCCTCGTCGTCGACGGCCGCACGGTCGCGGCCGCCGAGGAGGAGCGCTTCAGCCGACGCAAGCACGGCAAACGCCCGGTGCCGTTCTCCGCGTGGGAACTGCCGGAACTCTCCGCCCGCTGGTGCCTGGAGCAGTCGGGCGTCCGGCCCGGCGAACTGGACGCCGTCACCTACTCCTTCGACCCCGCCCTGGCCCGCCCGGCCGCCGACATGGGTTTGTTCGACCCCTGGGACCCGCTGCGCCTGGAGTACGCGCGCCGGGCCCCCGAGTTCCTCGCCGAGGCACTGCCCGGGCTCGACCCCGCCAAGGTGGTCTTCGTCCCGCACCACATCGCGCACGCCGCCTCCGCCGGGCCCGCCTCCCCGCACCCCGACAGTGCCGTCCTCGTCCTCGACGGCCGCGGCGAGGCCGCCTCCCACCTCGTCGGCCGCTTCCAGGACGGCAAGCTCGACACGCTCGCCGCGCAGGCCCTGCCCGACTCCCTGGGCCTGGTCTACGAGGAGCTCACCGCCCACCTCGGCTTCCTGCGCAGCAGCGACGAGTACAAGGTCATGGCGCTGGCCTCCTACGGCAAGCCCCGCTTCCTGCCCCGGCTGCGCCCGCACGTCCACGCCGACGGCGACGGCGGCTTCCGCGCCCACGGCGTCGACTGGGCCGCCCTCGCCCCGCCGCGCGCCCCGCACGAGCCCTGGACCCAGGAACACGCCGACCTCGCCGCCAGCGGCCAGGCGGTCCTGGAGGAGGTGCTCCTCGAACTCGTGCACTGGCTGTACGGCGAGGCGGGCGGCGACGCGCTCACCATGGCCGGCGGGGTCGCCCTCAACTGCGTGGCCAACGCGGTGATCGCCGCACGGGGCCCCTACCGGCACCTGTGGGTCCAGCCGGCCGCCGGGGACGCCGGCACCGCGCTCGGCGGCGCCCTCTACCTGGCCGCGAGCGAAGGCGAGGTCCTCGCCCCCATGCCCGGCGCCGACCTCGGACGGAGCTGGAGCGACGAGGAGCTGCGCGGATGGCTGGAGCAGGCCGGGGTGCCCTACGAGCGGCCCGGAGACATCGCCGAGACGGTCGCCGAGGAACTGGCCCGCGACGGCATCGTCGCCTGGTTCCAGGGGCGCAGCGAGTACGGCCCGCGCGCCCTCGGCCACCGCTCCCTGCTCGCCCACCCGGGCCGCCCGGAGAACCTGGAGCGGCTCAACCGGGTCAAGGGCCGCGAGGAGTTCCGGCCCGTCGCGCCCATGGTGCTCGCCGAACGCGCCCACGAACTCTTCCGAGGGCCGCTGCCGAGCCCGTACATGCTCTTCGTGCACGACGTCCACCGCGACTGGCGCGACCGCGTCCCCGCCGTGGTGCACGTCGACGGCACCGCCCGCATCCAGACCGTCGACGAGCGGCAGGAACCGCTGGTCGCCCGGATGCTGCGCGGCTTCGAGCGGCGCACCGGACTGCCCGTCGTCGTCAACACCAGCCTCAACACCGCCGGCCGGCCCATGGTCGACGACCCGCGCGACGCGCTGGAGTGCTTCGGCTCCGCGCCCGTCGACCTGCTGGCGATCGGCCCGTACGCGGTGCGCAGGGCAAGGGCGTACGCGTGAGCCGCCGCGACGCCACGGCCGGTCCCCGCGCCACCGGACCCGCCTACGCCGTGGTGGTCCCCACCCTGGCGCGAGAGACCCTGGCCGACTGCCTGGCCGCGCTGGCCGCCGCGCACGGCCCCCAGCCGGACGAGATCGTGCTGGTCGACGACCGGCCAAATGCCGAACCCGGGGCCCTGGAGCACCCGTTGAGCGTACTCGGCGACCTGAGCGCCCGGACCACCGTGCTCACCAGCGGCGGCCGGGGACCCGCGGCGGCCCGCAACACCGGGCTGCGCGCGGTCACCACGCCCTGGGTGGCCTTCCTCGACGACGACGTGCAGGTCGGCCCACACTGGTGCGACCAACTGGTCCAGGACCTGGCCGAGGCGAATCCGGACACCGCGGCCGTCCAGGGCGTGATCGCCGTCCCCCTGCCCGGGGAGCGCCGGCCCACCGACTGGGAACGGGGCACCGCCGCTCTCGCGCGGGCCCGCTGGATCACCGCCGACATGGCCTACCGCACGGACGCCCTCAAGCAGGTCGCCGGCTTCGACGAACGCTTCCGGCGCGCCTTCCGCGAGGACGCCGACCTGGCGCTGCGCGTCCTCGACGCGGGCTGGCGCATCCGCCAGGGCCGCCGCACCACCCGCCACCCCGTCCGTCCCGCCGACCGCTGGGTGTCGCTGCGCGCCCAACGCGGCAACGCCGACGACGCGCTGATGCTGCGTCTGCACGGCCCCGACTGGTGGCACAAGGCGGTCGCCCCGCGCGGACGCATCCGCTCCCACCTCGCCGTCACCGCGGCGGGCGTGGCCGCCTGCGCGCTGGCCGCGTCCGGGCGGCGACGGGCCGCCGCCGTCGCCGCGCTCGGCTGGGCGGCGGGCACCGCGGAGTTCGCCTGGGCGCGGATCGCGCCCGGCCCGCGCACCCGGTACGAGGTGACCACCATGGCCGTCACCAGTGTTCTCATCCCGCCCGCCGCGAGCTGGCACTGGCTGAGCGGGATGTGGCGCCACCGGGCGGCCCGCGCCTGGCAGGGGGTTGCCCCGTGAACCCGATCAGGTGGGCGGACCCGATCAGGCCGGTGCACCCGGTCAGGCCGGTGGACGCGGTCAGGTCCGGGCAGCCGGACAGAGCCGTGCACGCGGTCAGGGCCGTGCTGTTCGACCGCGACGGCACCCTCGTCGAGGACGTCCCCTACAACGGCGACCCGGAACGGGTCCGCCCGGTCGAGGGCGCCCGCGAGGCGGTGGAGCTGCTGCGCGTCAACGGCATCGGAACCGGTGTCGTCACCAACCAGTCCGGCGTGGCCCGTGGGCTGATCGCCACCGCGGACGTCCGCCGCGTCGACCAGCGCGTAGACGAACTCCTCGGCCCCTTCGACACGTGGGCCGTCTGCCCGCACGGCCCCGACGACGGCTGCCCCTGCCGCAAGCCGCGGCCGGGCCTGATCCTCCGGGCGGCCGGGCGGATGGGCACCCCGCCCGGCACCGTCGCCGTGATCGGCGACATCGGCGCCGACATGGAGGCCGCCCGCCGCGCGGGCGCCCACGGCATCCTCGTCCCCACCCCGGTCACCCGCCCCCAGGAGACGGCCGCCGCCGACCATGTGGCCCCGGACCTGCTGACGGCGGTGCACGCCGTGCTCACCGGTCCGCCGTGGGGCCGCGACCTGGCCGGCCAACGCCCCGCCGAGGCCGCCCACGCCGCCACCGGCCCCGGACGCCCTGCGTCCCGACGAGCCGGACGGAGGCCGCGATGAGGACCCGGAGGCCACGATGAAGGCTCTGGTCACCCGACTCGACAGCTTCGGCGACGTGCTGCTCGCCGGGCCCGCCGTCCGCGCCGTGGCCGCCCGCGCCGAACAGGTCACCCTCCTGTGCGGGCCGCGCGGCGAACCCGCCGCCCGGCTGCTGCCCGGCGTCGACGAGATCCTCGTCTGGGACGCGCCCTGGGCCTCCTTCGAGCCGCCGCCCGTCGACCGCGCCGAGACCGACAAGGTGCTCGACACCCTCGCCTCCCTCGACGCAGACACCGCCCTCGTGCTGACGTCCCATCACCAGTCCCCGCTGCCCACCGCGCTGCTGCTGCGCCTGGCCGGCGTACCGCACATCGCCGCGGACAGCGTGGACTACCCCGGCTCCCTGCTCGACGTACGCCACCGGCGCGCCCCGCACGCCCATGAGGCCGAGGCCGCGCTCGACCTCGCGGGCGCCGCAGGCTTCCCGCGCGCCGACGAAGGACGGCTCCGGGTGCTGCCCCCGCCGGACACCACGGGGCTGACCGGCCCCGAGCCGTACGTCGTACTGCACCCGGGCGCCAGCGTGCCCGCACGCGCCTGGAGCCCGGAGCGCTGCGCGCAGGCCGTGCGCGAACTGGCCACGGCCGGACACCGGGTGGTGGTCACCGGCGGCCCGGGGGAGAAGGACCTGACCTCGCAGGTGGCCGGCGGGCACGGGCTCGACCTCGGCGGCCGCACCGGAGCCGCCGAACTCTCCGGCGTCCTGGCGGGCGCGGACGCGGTCGTCACCGGCAACACCGGCCCCGCGCACCTGGCCGCCGCCGTCGGCACCCCCGTCGTCTCCCTGTTCGCGCCGGTCGTGCCCGCCGAGCGCTGGCGGCCCCACGGAGTGCCGTACGTGCTGCTCGGCAACCAGGACGCGCCCTGCGCCGGCAGCCGCGCCCGGACCTGCCCGGTGCCCGGACACCCCTGCCTGGAGTCGGTGACCGCGCACGACGTGCTCGTCGCCGTGGAGAAGGTGATGACGACATGAGGATCCTCATCTGGCACGTGCACGGCTCCTGGACCACCGCGTTCGTCCAGGGCCCGCACACCTACCTCGTGCCCGTCACTCCCGGCCGGGGACCCGACGGCCTGGGCCGCGCCCGCACCTTCGACTGGCCCGAGTCGGTGATCGAGCTCCCGCCGGAGCGACTGCGGGACGCCGACGTCGACCTCGTCGTCCTGCAACGCCCGCACGAGTACGACCTGGTACGGCGCTGGCTGGGGCGCCGCCCGCCGATGGTGTACCTGGAGCACAACGCCCCCCACGGGGACGTCCCCGACACCCGGCATCCCGTCGCCGAGCTGCCCCGTGACGTGCCGCTCGTGCACGTCACCCACTTCAACCGGCTGATGTGGGACGCCGCGGGCGCCGAGACCGCCGTCATCGAGCACGGCATCGTCGACCCCGGCCCGCTGTGGACCGGGGAGCTGCCGCACGCGGCGGTCGTCGTCAACGAGCCCGTCCGGCGCGGCCGTACGACCGGCACCGACCTGCTGCCCGCCTTCGCGCGGGCTGCCCCGCTGGACGTCTTCGGCATGGGCACCGACGGGCTCGCCGGCCGGCTCGGCCTGCCGCCGGGGCGCTGCCGTTCGCACGAGCTGGTCCAGCGCGAGCTCCACCTGGCCATGGCCCGGCGCCGCCTGTACCTCCACCCGGTCCGCTGGACCTCTCTCGGGCTGTCCCTGCTGGAGGCGATGCACCTCGGGATGCCGGTGGTCGCCCTGGCCACCACCGAGGTCACCGAGGCGGTGCCGCCGGGCGCCGGCGTGGTCTCCAACCGGATCGACGTACTGATCGACACCGTACGGGAGTTCGTCGCCGACCCGGCGCACGCCCGCGCGGTCGGCGAACGGGCGCGGACCGCCGCGCTCGCCCGCTACGGGCTGACCCGCTTCCTGGACGACTGGGAGCGGCTGCTGAAGGAGGTGACCCGATGAGGATCGCCATGGTGTCCGAGCACGCGAGCCCGCTCGCCGAGCTCGGCGGGGTCGACGCCGGCGGCCAGAACGTGTACGTCGCCCGGCTCACCGAGGAACTGGCGCGCCGCGGACACGACGTCACGGTCTACACCCGGCGCGACGACCCCGGCCTGCCCGACCGGGTGCCGCTGCCCGGCGGCGCCGTGGTCGAGCACGTACCGGCCGGACCACCCGCGTCCCTGCCCAAGGACGCCCTGTTCGAGCACATGCCGTCCTTCGGCGCGTACCTCGCGCGCGTCTGGCGCCGACGGCGGCCCGACGTGGTGCACGCCCACTTCTGGATGTCCGGCATGGCCTCCCTGCTCGGCGCCGGCCCGCACGGCGTCCCCGTCGTGCAGACCTTCCACGCCCTCGGCACCGTCAAGCGCCGCCACCAGGGCCGCGCCGACACCAGCCCGGCCGAACGCGTCGGCGTCGAGCGGCAGATCGGCCGCGCCTGCGAACGCGTCCTGGCCACCTGCACCGACGAGGTCCACGAACTCGCCGACATGGGCATATCCCCGCGCCGGGTGTCCGTCGTGCCCTGCGGTGTCGACGCCGCCCACTTCCACCCCGGCGCCGATCCCGCCACCGCCCCCGCGCCCGTCCGCGCCCAGCGCCACCGGCTGCTCGCCTGCGGCCGGCTGGTCCCCCGCAAGGGCTACGACCTGGCGATCCGCGCCCTCACCCGGATCCCGCACACCGAACTCCTCGTCGCCGGCGGCCCGCCGGCCGAACTGCTGCACACCGAACCGGAGGCCGAACGGCTGCTGAAACTCGCCGTGGCCGAGGGCGTCGCCGACCGGGTACGGCTGCTCGGCGCCGTCGACCCGGCCGCCATGCCCGCGCTGATGCGCGGCGCCGACCTGGTGCTGTGCACACCGGTGTACGAGCCGTTCGGGATCGTGCCGCTGGAGGCGATGGCGTGCGCGGTGCCCGTTCTCGCCACGGACGTCGGCGGCCACCGCGACTCGGTGGCCGACGGGCGCACCGGCCGGCTGGTCAGGGCGGGCGATCCCGTCGCCGTCGCCGCCGCGGCCCGTGAACTGCTCGGCGGCGACCGGCTGCGCCTGCGCTACGGAACGGCCGGCCGGGAACGCGTCCTGGCCCGCTTCACCTGGCGGCGCGTCGCCGACGGCGCGGAACAGGTCTACCGGCGGGCCACGGGCGCCGCCGAGGGCGCACTGGACTCGGAGGTGGCGTGATGGCCACCGACTTCCCGGAGGTGACGTCATGAGCGTCGACACACCGGCCGTCGCCGGGCACTGCGACGAACTCCTCACCGCCCTCGGACGGTTCCGGCGCTGCGCGCACATCACCGAGCGCTGGGGCGAACGGCTTGCCGCCGTCCTCGGCGGCGGGGGACGGCTGCTGGCCGCGGGCAACGGCGGCAGCGCCGCCCAGGCCCAGCACCTCACCGCCGAACTCGTCGGCCGCTACCGCGACGACCGACCGCCGTTCTCCGCGATCGCCCTGCACGCCGACACCTCCAGCACCACCGCCATCGCCAACGACTACGGCGTGGACGAGGTGTTCGCCCGCCAGGTGCGCGCCCACGGCCGCCCCGGCGACGTCCTGATGCTGCTGTCGACCAGCGGCGCCAGCGCCAACCTGCTGTCCGCCGCCGACGCGGGCCGCGCCGCCGGCCTGCGTGTGTGGGCGCTGACCGGGCCGGCGCCCAACCCGCTCAGCGCGGGCAGCGACGAGGCGCTCTGCGCGGCCGGGGCCTCCACGGCCACCGTGCAGGAACTCCACCTGGTCGCGGTGCACATGGTCTGCGCGGCGTTCGACGCCGCACTCGCACGGGGCGGGAGGTGACATGACGGACAAGGCCCCCCTGGTGGTGGTCGGCGACGCCCTGCTGGACCGCGACCTGACCGGGCACGCCGACCGGCTGGCGCCCGACGCGCCCGTCCCGGTCGTCGCCGACTGCGCGCAACGGGTACGGCCGGGCGGCGCCGCCCTCGCCGCGTACCTGGCCGCCCGCGACGGCCGCGACGTCACCCTGATCACCGCTCTGGACGACGGCGCGGCCGGCCGGGAGCTGCGCCGGCTCCTCGACCCCTTGGTGACGGTCGTTCCGCTCCCGATGAACGGCGAGGTGCCGCAGAAGACCCGCGTCCTGGCCCAGGGCCGGCCGGTCGTCCGCCTCGACCACGGCGTCGGCCGCGCCCGTGAGGCCACCGACGAGGCCCGCGCCGTGCTCGCCGCCGCCTCCGCCGTCCTCGTCTCCGACTACGGCCGGGGCACGGCGGACACCCTGCGGTCCGAGCTGTGCCGGCGCCCCCCGGAGGTCTGGGACCCGCACCCGCGCGGAGGCCCGCCCGTGGCGGGCACCCGCCTGGTCACCCCGGCCCGCGCGGAGGCCCACGGTTTCACGGCCACGCTGAGCGCGGACCGGAACGACGGCGGCGGTGACGCGCCCCGGAGCGAACTGCACGACGTCGCCCACGAGGCGTGCGCGCTCGTGCGGCACTGGCGCGTCGCCGCGGTCACGGTGACCCTCGGCGCACGCGGCGCTCTGCTGTCGTACGGCGAACACCCCCTTCTGGTGCCGGTGCCCGCCGCCCACCACGGCGACCCGTGCGGCGCCGGCGACCGCTTCGCCGCCACCGCGGCCGGGCAACTCGCGGACGGCGCGCTCGTCGGGGAGGCCGTGGAGGGCGCCGTCACCGCAGCCACCGCCTTCGTGGGCGCCGGCGGGGCCGCCGGTCTGCTCGGCCCCCCGCGCGCCGCCGACACCGTGCCCCTGGCGGGCGCCCCGGACGACCCGGCCGGACTGGTCGCCGAGGTCCGGGCGGCCGGCGGCACCGTCGTCGCCACGGGGGGCTGCTTCGACCTGCTGCACGCCGGACACGTCGGCCTGCTCCAGGCCGCCCGGCGGATCGGCGACTGCCTGGTCGTCTGCGTCAACTCCGACACCTCCGTACGCCGCCGCAAGGGCGAGGGCCGGCCGGTCAACCCGCTCGCCGACCGTGTCCGGGTGCTGCGCGCCCTGGCCTGTGTCGACGCCGTCGCCGTCTTCGACGAGGGCACGCCCGAACGCCTCCTCGCCGAACTCCGCCCCGACGTCTGGGTCAAGGGCGGCGACTACACCGGCGCCGAACTTCCCGAAGCGGCGCTCCTGGACGCGTGGGGCGGCCAGGCCGTCCTGCTCCCCTACCTCGACGGCCGCTCCTCGACGGCCCTGATGGCCAGGGCGGCGGAGGGCGCGCGATGACCGGAGCCCCTTGTGAGCCGCCCGCGGCGGCACACCCGCCGACCGGGCCGCACGGGGACCTGCGCGGCGCCGCGCGGCCCACGCCCGAGAAGACGCCGGAGGCGCGACCCGAGGCGGTCCGGACCGGGCGCGGGGACGTCCCGCGGCGCCCGGCACCGGCGGGCGCGGGCGGCGCGAGCGGGCCGGTGGCCGGTCGTGAGCCTGCGCGCGGGTCCGGCGCGTGCGGGCCGGCGGGTGGGAGCGGCGCCGGTGGGCCGGCGGCCGGCGGCGAACCCGCGGGAGGGTCCGAGGAGAACGAGCCCGGTGCGGCGGCCGGGACCCGCACCGTCGGAAGCCGGCGGCTGCTGGTGCTTCGGGCGCTCGGTCTCGGGGATCTGCTGGCCGGGATTCCGGCGTTGCGGGGGCTGCGGCGGGGGTTTCCCGGACATGAGATCGTGCTGGCCGCGCCCGCCGGGCTCGGGCCGCTCGCGGCGGCGACGGGGGCCGTGGACCGGCTGCTGCCCGCCTCCGCGCCCGGACGGGCCGTACCGAGCGCCCTCGACTGGACCGGCCCGCCCCCCGAGGTGGCCGTCGACCTGCACGGCAACGGGCCGCCCAGCCACCGGCTCCTCGCCGGTCTGGGCCCCGGGCGGCTGCTCGCCTTCGCGCATCCGGAGACACCCGGCGTCGAGGGCCCGGCCTGGTACGCCGACGAGCACGAACGGGACCGCTGGTGCCGGCTGCTGCGGTGGTACGGCGTCCGCGCCGACCCCACCGACCTGCGGCTGCCGCCGTCCAGCACCCGCTCCCCGGCCCCCGGCACGGTCGTGCTGCACCCCGGCGCCGGATCGCCGGCCCGTCGCTGGCCGGTCCACCGGTTCGCGGCCGTCGCCGAGGCCCTGCGCGCCCGCGGGCACCGGGTCGTCGTCACCGGGGGAGCGGACGAGGGCGACCTCGTCGCCGGCCTCGCCAAGAGGGCCCGGCTCGCCGACACCGACGTCTTCGGCGGCCTGCCCCTCGCACGGTTCTCCGCACTGGTCGCCCACGCCCGTGCCGTCGTCAGCGGCGACACCGGCATCGCGCACCTCGCCGTCGCCCACGCCACCCCGTCGCTCACGCTGTGCGGCCCGGTCCGGCCCGGCCGCTGGGGGCCGCCCCCCGACGACCCCCGCCACCGCGCCCTGTGGCACGGCCCGGAGGGCGACCCGCACGGCCGCCGCCCCGACCCCGCGTTGCTCGGGATCGGTGTCGAAGAGGTCCTGGACGCCTTCGACGCGCTTCCCGAGCCGACGAACTGACCTAGGTGGACCAGCCCCATGGAACACGCACCCGTCGGCGTGGTCATCGCCACCCGCGATCGCTCCGCAGGCCTCGCCGCCACCCTCCGCCACCTGCTCGTCCTTCCCGAACACCCGGAGATCGTCGTCGCGGACAACGCTTCCACGGACGACACCCGCGCGCTGCTCGCCCGCGACTTCCCACAGGTGAGGGTCCTGCCGCTGCCGTTCAACCGCGGTGCCCTCGCCCGCACGCACGGCGTACGCGCCCTGCGCACCCCCTGCGTGGCCTTCAGCGACGACGACTCCTGGTGGGCTCCCGGCGCCCTGGCTCGGGCCGCCCGCCTCTTCGACGACCACCCCCGGCTCGGCCTGATCGCCGCCCGCACCCTCGTCGGCCCCGAGCAGGAACCCGACCCGCTGAACAAGGTGCTCGCCGACTCCCCGCTCGGCGAGGCCACCGATCTGCCCGGCACCCAGGTCCTCGGCTTCCTCGCCTGCGCCTCGGTCGTCCGCCGCACCGCCTACCTCGACGCCGGCGGCTTCCACCCGCTGCTCTTCTTCGGCGCCGAGGAGACCCTGCTCGCCTACGACCTCGCCGCGCGCGGCTGGGGCGTCACCCACTGCCCCGACCTCGTCGCCCACCACCATCCGGCACCCGGCCCGCGCGCCGACCGCCCCGCGGTCATGCGCCGCAACGAACTCCTCACGGCCTGGCTGCGCCGGCCCCTGCCGCACGCCCTCGCCCGTACCCGCGCCCTGGCCGCCGACGCCCGCCACGACCCGCAGGCCCGGCGTGCCCTGCACGAGACGCTCACCCGCCTGCCCGCCGCCCTCCGCGCCCGCCGCGCCCTGCCTCCGTACCTCGAGCGCGCCGCCCACCTGCTCGACGCGGACCGCGGAGGCCCCCGATGACCGATCCGCGCACCACCGTCGTGGTCATCACCCACAACCGGCGCCCCGAACTCCTGCGCACCCTCGACCGCCTCGCCAGGCTCCCCGAACAGCCCGAGGTGATCGTCACCGACAACGGCTCCACCGACGGCACCTCCGCCGCGGTGGCCCACCACCACCCGCGGGTACGGCTGCTGCGCCCCGGCCGCAACCTCGGCGCGGTCGGCCGCAACCTGGCCGTACGTCAGGTCCGGACCCCGTACGTGGCCTTCTGCGACGACGACTCCTGGTGGGCGCCCGGCGCGCTGTCGGGCGCCGCCGACCTCCTGGACCGGCACGCCGCGCTCGGCTGCGTCACCGCCCGTATCCTCGTCGAACCCGACGGCACCGAGGACCCGATCGTCGAGGAGCTGCGCAACTCTCCGATCCTCGGGCCGTGTTGGCTGCCCGGACCGGCGCTCGGCTCGTTCCTCGCCGCGGCGACCGTGCTGCGCACCGACGCCTTCCGGCGGGCGGGCGGCTTCCACCCACGGCTGTGGCTCGGCGGAGAGGAGGAACTGCTGGCCGCGGACCTGGCCGCCGACGGCTGGTGGCTGACCTACGCCGAACAGCTGACGATCCATCACCGTCCGAGCGCCGTGCGGGACTCCACCCGTCGCCGACGGGACGGCATCCGCAACACCCTGTGGTTCACCTGGCTGCGCCGGCCGGCGGGGCCCGCGCTGCGCCGCACCCTGCACCTGGCCCGCACCGTGCCCCGCGACAGGGCGTCCCTGCGCGCCTTCGCCGCGGCGGCGGCCGCGCTGCCCTGGGTGCTGCGCGAGCGGCGCGTGCTGCCGCCGGAGGTGGAGGGGCGGCTGCGGCTCCTGGAGGACAGCCAGCGCCGGTCGAGGGCCCGCCGTTACACAGGCTGACGTCGCACCGGGACGGGAGGCACCGGAACGGGAGGGCGTCCCGTCCCGGTGCGGACCACGTCCGGGAGGATCTCGCTCAGGACGTTCGTGATCGCCGGCACAGCAGCCGGAAGACGGCGTACAACGCCACCGGGTACACCACGGCGAACGCCCAGATCACCCCGGGGTCCGAGGTGACGATGCCCGCCGTCATCAGGGCGACGGAGACGGCCAGCAGGGCCACCACCGTCCACCGCCGGGGCGCGTACCGCGCCACCCGGAAGGCCACTTGGGCCAGGTCCGGGCCCCGGCGGCGCGAGGCGCGCAGCCGCCGGACCAGTCGGCGGTCACGGCTCAGGGCGCGCTCAATCTCGTCCAGTATCCGCTGTTCGTGATCGGGGAGTCGGCTTGTCGACACTGTTGCTCCTACAGGGACCGGGCTACCTGCCGCGTCCCGCTCCGAGTGCCCGCGCGTCCCCGTGCTAACCGGAGCGCGGCGGCCGCAGTGCCGCCGGCAGACCCTCCGCGCCGTCCCGCCCGGCGTCCGCCGCGAACGCCTCGCACAGCCGCCGCGCCGCCGCCCGGCCGGACGTCAGGCACCAGTCCCACCAGCGGTCCAGCTCGGTGGTGGCCAGCCGTTCCGCAGGCACCAGCGCGGGCCAGCCGCAGGCACGTGCCTGGGCGGTCACCTTCGCGCCGCCGGCGACGGGGTCCACGGCCAGCGCGGGCGTGCCGGCCCGCAGCGCGAGCACCATCCCGTGCAGCCGGTCGGTGACCACCAGATCCAGGCGGACCAGGACCGACTGGAGCTGGGCGGGGGTGGCGCACAGCCGCCAGTCGCGGGTGTCGAGCCGGGTCTCCAGCTCCAGTCGCGCGCAGTCCCGGCCGTGCAGCCAGGCGGTCACCTCCCGGGCGACTTTGTCGTGGCGGCGGGCCGGCCCGTACTCGTGCTGCCCGTGGGTGAGGACCACGCCGACCACCGGCCGCGCCGGCAGGGCGGGGGCGCCCGCCGCCAGGTCCAGGGCGGGGTCCGCCGCCGGGGTGTCGCGGGCGAGCACGCGATGGAAGCCGGTGACGGCCGGGCTGCCCGGGTCGATCACCGAGACGCCCACGGCGACCCGCACGCAGTGCGCGAACCTGCGGTGCAACCGCTCGATCTGCGGTCCGTGCAGCGGCCCGCACACGAACACCAGCCGCCCGTACCGCTCGGGCCGCACGTCCTCCAGATGCAGCCCGCCGGGCCGGAACCCGGGGCTCCAGGCGACGTCGTACGCCGGTCCGGTCCGCCGCAGCACGTCCTCCACCCGGTGCAGCGCCAGAACGTCCCCGGCGGTCGCCTCCCCGTCCGGGAAGCTGAACCACCCCGTCAGCAGAGTCCGCGGCTCGTCCTGTCGCCGGTGCACAGTGCGACCCGGGTGCCCGGCCGCCCCGATGCCATGCACCACATACGACCGCCCGGGCGCGAGCCGCTGGACGGGGGCAGCCCTCAGCTGTCGTCCTCCTCCTCGCCCAGCCCGAGCCGCACGTCGATGACCCCCTCGTCGTGGAAGAGTTCGGAGGCCAGTTGTGCCGCGTCGGCGGTGCCCTCCAGGCGCAGCAGCACCCGCGCGGCGGCCTCCGTGCGGCCGGGCAGCCGGTCGGCCCTGACCTCCAGGATGCGAAAGCCGCGCTGGGTGCAGGCCTCCAGCAGCCGTGGCAGCAGCGCCCGGCCGGTCAGATACGTCAGCCGCACCTCGACCGTGCCGGGCACCCCGCCGCCGGTGAACCGCGCCGCGATGTGCGGATAGCCGCGCGCGACGAGGAAGTGCAGCGCGGTGGTGGCCAGGGCGAGGATCGGCAGTGAGCCCCCGCAGGCCATGCCGACCGCGCAGGTCAGCCAGATGGTGGCGGCGGTGGTCAGCCCCCGCACCGCGCTGCGCCGGACGAAGATCAGACCGGCGCCGATGAAGCCGATGCCGGAGACGATCTGGGAGGCCACCCGGGACGGGTCGAAGGACACGTCCGGCAGGCCGAGCACACTGGTGAAGCCGTGCTGCGACACCTCCATCATCAGCGCGCTGGCGACCCCGACCAGGGTGTGGGTGCGCAGACCCGCGCTCTTCTGCTGGGCCTCCCGCTCCCAGCCGATCAGGCTCGACAGCAGGAGTGCGAGCCCGAGCTCGGCCAGTTGGCGCAGGCCCTGCCCGTTGCCCACGTCCCACAGCGGAACCGCAAGCCACGGCATGCCTCTCCCTTCGTCGGGTGCCCCACCGGCCCCTGCCGCCCATTGTGTGGCCGGTCGGCTCCGGAACGGGTACCCGGCGCGGCGGGCGGACACGGTCACGGTTCGGTGACACCGACCCGGTCACGGACACCGACACGGCAACGAGGAGGGGAGGGAGGCCCGTGCCACGGATGGACCCCGACCAGGCGCGGCGGCGCTTCGCGGCCGCCCGGGTGGCCCGGCTGGCCACGGTGGACGGGGCCGGGCGCCCGCACCTGGTGCCGGTGGTGTTCGCCACCGACGGCGCCGACCGCATCGTGACGGCCGTCGACCGCAAGCCGAAGCGCACGAGGCGCCTCAAGAGGCTGCGCAACATCGAGGCCGACCCGGCCGTCTGCCTGCTCGCCGACGGTTTCGACGAGGACTGGGACCGCCTGTGGTGGGCCCGCGCCGACGGCGACGCCCGGATCGTGCCCCCGGACACGCCGGACACCGGGGCCCGGGAGCGGTACGAGGCCGCCCTCGCCGGGCTGCGCCGCAAGTACCCGCAGTACCGGCAGGCCCCGCCGGACGGACCGGTGATCGAGGTCGCCGTCCACCACTGGACCGGCTGGCTGGCGGGCCCCGCGCCGGAGCCGGAGCCGGCGGGATGAGCGGCCGGCGAGGGGCCCGCGGGCAGGCTCAGGGGGCCTGCCCGGGTGGTGGACGGCCCGGGTGGCCGGTTTGGGACCGCCCTTTCTGGCTACGCGGCGGGCAGCAGGCCGTCCGTGGACCCGTTGCGGGAGGTACCCCATGACTCACCGAGTGCGCGATGTGATGTCTCCCGGCGCGGTGGCCGTCGAGCCCATGACCACGCTGGAGAAAGCCGCTCGCGTGATGCGCGAACAGAACGTGGGCGATGTCCTGGTGTCGTACGACTGCGACCTGTTCGGCGTCCTCACCGACCGCGACATCGTGACCCGGGCCGTGGCCTACGGCAGCGACCCGCACACCACCACCGCCGGGGCGGTCTGCACCAGGCCCCCCGTCGTCACCCTGTCGCCCGACGACACCACCGATCACGCGGCGGAGCTGATGCGCCAGTACGCCGTGCGCCGGCTGCCCGTCGTCGAGCACGGCGGCTGCCCCGTCGGCATGGTGAGCCTCGGTGACCTCGCGGCCACGGAGGAACCGGAGTCGACCTTGGCGGACATCCGGAAGGCTGACTGACGGCGCGGCGGACCGGCCGGCGGATCCGCAATCCTGTCGCCGGTGCCCCGAAGCCCTGGTGGACGTTCCGGCAAGAGGACAGAACCTGTCCTCGATCGGCGTTACCGTGCTGGCATGACCAAGAGGCCGACGACCGCCACGACGCGCCGTACGAAGAATGCGCCGACGGCCCCCGTGCTGGGGGTCCGCGCGCTCAACCGGGCCACCCTGGCCCGGCAGTTGCTGCTGGCCCGCTCCACGCTGGACGCCGGGGCCGCCGTGCGGCATCTCGTCGGCCTCCAGGCGCAGAACGTCCGACCGCCGTACTACGCCCTGGCCGCCCGGCTCGACGGCTTCGCACCCGAGGAGCTGTCCCGGCTGATGGCGGGCCGCCAGGTCGGCCGCATCGTCACCGTGCGCTCGACCATCCACACCCACACCGCTGACGACTGCCACTCCCTGCGCCTCCTCGTCCAGCCCGCCCGCGAGCGCGAACTCGCCCTGTTCCGCCGGGGGCTCGCGGGCGTCGACCTGAAGCGGCTCGCGGCGCTCGCCCGCGACCTGGTCGAGACCGAGCCGCGCACGATGGGGCAACTGCGCGAGGCGCTGTCGGCGACCTGGCCGGACGCCGACCCGCAGGCCCTCGGCATCGCCGCCCGCTGTCTGCTGCCGCTCGTCCAGGTGACCCCGCGCGGACTGTGGGGCCGCAGCGGCCAGGTGTCCCTGACCACCGCCGAACGCTGGTTCGGCCGGCCCGCCGGGGAGACGCCCGCCATCGAGGAGGCCGTCCTGCGCTATCTCGGCGCGTTCGGCCCGGCCTCGGTGAAGGACATGCAGACCTGGGCGGGCCTGACCCGGCTGCGCGACGCCTTCGCACGCCTCCGCCCGAGGCTGGTCACGTTCCGCGACGAGAACGGCGCCGAACTCTTCGACCTCCCCGACGCTCCCCGCCCCGGTCCGGACACCCCGGCCCCGCCCCGTTTCCTGCCCGAGTACGACAACCTGCTCCTGTCCCACGCCGATCGCGCCCGCGTCGTCCCCCCGCGGTACAAGGGCCGCGCCATGACGGGCAACCAGGCCCACCGCGCCCTCCTCGTCGACGGCTTCCTGGCCGGGGTGTGGCGGCTGACGGACGACGCCCTGGTCGTCGAGGCGTTCGGCGAGCTGACCGCGCACCAGCGCCGGGACGTGACCGAGGAGGGACGGCGGATGCTGTCCGTCATGCATCCGGGTGCGCCGTACGACGTCCGGTTCGGCTCCGTCGTGGGGCGAGCACCGGCCCCGTCCGGGACCGGGAAGCCGGACGCCGGCCGCTGAGCGCCGAACACCGCTGTGGAGAGGGGGCGTTGCGGGCCGCTCGTGGTGGCTCGCAACGCCCCCTGGCATTCACCCGAGGGGTCCTCGGGGGCCTTCAGGAGCCGATCTGTGCCGTGACCAGCGTGGAGAAGGCGGTCAGCCGGGTGTAGACACCCGGATGGCCCGCCTTGGCACAGCCGTTGCCCCAGGAAGTGATCCCTGCCAGGACGCCCCCGACTAGCAGGGGACCGCCGCTGTCGCCCTGGCAGGTGTCTGTGCCGCCGGAGGAGTGTCCGGCGCAAACCATCTCGCTCGCGACGAAGTCGGAGCCGTAGGCGCTCGTGCAGTCGGTGTCGGACACGACCGGCACGGTCGCGGTCCGCAGCTGGTCGGAGACGGCGCCGCTCTCCGAGGTGGTGCCCCAGCCGAGGATGCGGGCGGTGGTGCCGGCCGCGTACACGTCCGTGTCGGTGGGGGAGACGTACGCCGCGGTGGCGTACGGCATCGCCTCCGTCAGCGTCAGGACGGCCACGTCGTCGCCGCTCGCGGAGTCGGTGAAGTCCGGGTCGATCCAGATGTCGCTGACCTCGCTCACCGTGCCGTCGGTGCCGTCGCGGTAGGTGCGCCCGCCGACCACCCGTACACCGCCGGTGGATTCGCCGGCCATGCAGTGGGCCGCAGTGACGACCTTCCGGGCCGCCACCAGGGTGCCGCCGCAGAACTGCCTGCCGGACGCGTCCGTGACCTGCATGACGAACGGGTACGCGGTCGTCGTGGTGGGCGTGCCGCCGACGATCGGCTGGGGGACGTCGTGCGCGGGGCGGGCGGCCGCCTCGGCGCCGGGAGCGGCGAGCAGCACGGTCGCGGCGCCGGCGGCGCAGGCCGCGAACGGGGCGGCGGTCCGTCTGCCGCGCGCCCGTCTGGCGCGGGTGGGGCCGAACATGCGTCTCCTCTTGGGGCAGGCCGGTGGGGGTTCGCACGGGTGGGGTGGAGCACGGACGTCCGACGATCCGGTGTGCGGACTCCCGTGTGCCCGGGCGAGCGGCACGTCCCTCACGCTAGGGTCGGGCGCACCCGCCTCCAATGAGGGAACCCCCTAGGGGGAGTTGGGCAGGGAAAACCCTCGGTCGCCCCGGCCCGGGGCCCTCACCGGATCCGTGCGGTCAGTCAACCCGGGCCGCGCTCACTTCGCGCGCCGGCCCGCCGCCAATCGGACGATGTCGACCCGGGAACGGATCCCCAGTTTGCGGTAGACCCGGGTCAGGGTGGCCTCGACCGTCTTCACACTGACGAACAGCCGTCCGGCGATCTCCCGGTTGGTCGCGCCCTCCATGACGAGCGCGGCGACCTGACGCTCCATCGCGGCCAGACCGTCCAGCACGGCCGGCCCGTCCGGTTCCGCGGGGGTGGCGTCCGGCTGCGCCGGACGGGTGGCGGCGTCCTCCACCCGGCGCAGCCAGGGCAGCGCGCGGCAGCGCCGGAACAGCCGCGCCGCCTCCTCGTACGACGTCGGGTCCGGCCGCCGGGTGCGCAGCCGGGCCAGCGCGAAGGCGGCCCGCGCCTCCTCCAGGCCGGTGCCCAGCTTCGCCAGCCGGTCCTGCGCGGACGTCAGCTGGGTGGCGGCGGCCTCGGTCTCGCCCCGGGCCGCGCGCACCAGCGCCTCGGACCGGTCCAGGACGGCCAGCACGCTCTCCCGGCCCAGCCGCCGCGCCTGCTTGCGCGCGACGTCGACGACCTGCTGCGCCTCGTCCGGACGGCCGACCAGCACCAGTGCCTCGGCGAGGTCGCCGTGCCAGCGGCCGCGCGCTGGGTCGGTGACGCCGAGCCCTTGCTCCAGCTCCCGCACCCGGCTCAGCGACGCCACGGCGGCCTGGGGGTCCCCGGCGACGAACTGGGCGTGGCCCAGGGCGGCCAGGGCGCGCGAGAGGTACATCTGGTCGCCGTCCTCCTCGGCGTGCCGGACCGCCTCCCGGGCCAGTGCCAGGGCCCGGCCCGTGTCGCCGCCGGAGGCCTCGGCGAAGCAGGCCAGCATCGCGGTGGGGCCCTCGCCGATGCCGGTGTCCCGGGCCAGCCGCAGGCTCTCCCGGGCCAGGTCCAGGGCCCGGCCGCAGTGCCCGGCGCGCAGTTCGGTCTCGGCGAGCAGACGCAGGAAGTGCACCTCGCTCTCGACCATGCCGCGCCGCCGCACCTCGCGCAGCAGGGCGCTGATGGTCGCCCGCGCCTCGGCCAGCTGGTCACTCATCAGCAGCCAGCGGAACCGGGCGGCGCCGACGCCGTTGTGGTGGCAGGCGACGTAAGGGTCCTGAGGCTCCTTCAGCGCGCGCCCGATGGTGGCCGGGGCGTCCGGGTGCCCCATCAGGGTCTCGGTGGAGGCCTGGAAGGCCAGTGCCATCAGTTCGGTGCGCCGGTCCCGGCCGCGCGAGGCCAGTTCGGCGGCGTGCGCGGCCTCCTGGCGAGCCTCCGCGAAGTCGCCCTCCACGACCAGGGCGCGCCAGGCCAACTGGTAGCGGACCAGGGCGAGCAGCCCCGGGTCGTCCCCGGCATCGGCCAGCGCCTGCGGGAAGGCGGCGTCCACGTCGCCGAGTGCCTGCCCGGCCGACTCGATCACGACCATCCAGGCCCGCACCCGCTGGGCGGGCACGGTGGCCCGGGCCAGCACCTCGCGGGCGGTGTCCCGGGCGAGGTCCACCTCGCCGGCCGTGATGGCGTCCTCGGCCGCCCTGAGTCGGCGCTCGTCCGGACCCGGGGTGCCGTCGGCAGGGGTGTGCCGGGCGGCCAGCAGCCCCAGCGAGGCCGCCACCGACGGGGCACCGCGGTCCCGGGCCAGCACGGCGGCCCCGGCGAGCCGGGCGGCCACGTCCGGGTCGGTGCCCGTGGTGGCCAGGGCCAGATGGCGGGCGCGCTCGATGGGGTCGGAGGCGGCGGTGGACAGGGCGGCGTGCGCGGCGCGGCGTTCCTGTGCAGGCGCCTCCGCGTACAGCGCGGCCGATATCAGCGGGTGCGCGAAGCGTACGGCCGGGCCCTCCGGCTCGGTGGCCAGCAGCCCCAGTTCGGCGGCCTGGGCGCACTCGGCCTCGGCGTTCTCCCGGCCGGCCGCGTGCAGCAGCGCCGGGGTGGGACGCGCGCCGGCGCTGGCCACGAGGAGGGTGCGGCGGGCGTCGGCGGAGAGCATCTCCAGGCGGCTGAGCACCAGGGCGCGCAGCGAGGTGGGCACCGGCAGCGGCTCGCCCGGCCGGGGCGGCGTGGGGTTCTCGGCCAGGGCACGGCCCAGTTCCTGGGCGAACAGGGGGTTGCCGCCGCTGGTGCGGTGGATCTCACGGACCGTGGAACGCGGCAGGCCGGTGTAGCCGCGCTGGTCGAGCAGGGCGGAGACCTGCCCGCGCGAGAGCGGGCCGAGGCGCACCGAGAGGGTGTCCGGTGGGCAGGTGCGCAGGTGGCGGTCGTACTCCTCGTCCTCGGTGCGCACCGCGCACAGCATCTGCACCGGGGCCTCGCCCAGCCGGCGGGCGGCGAAGCCGAGCAGCTCCGAGCTGGCCGAGTCCAGCCACTGGAGGTCGTCGGCGACGATCAGGACGGGGCCCTTCGCGGCGAGCGCGCGCAGCACGGACAGCACCGCCAAACGCAGGGCGAGTCCGTCGCGCTGGAGGGTGGACTCGCCGCGGCCGGTGAGCGCCGACTCCAGCGCGGTGCGCTGCGCGGCGGGCATGCTGCCGGCCACCTCGTCCAGGACCAGTCCGAAGAGGTCGGCCAGCGCCAGGAACGGCAGGTGCGATTCGGACTCGGTGGCGGAGCAGCGCAACACGGTGCGGGCCGGCGGGGCATATTCGGTGGCCAATGCCCGCAGCACGGTCGACTTTCCTATTCCGGCCGGCCCGTGCAGCAGCACACTGCCACCGCGCCCGAGCTGCTCGCGCGCCGCCGCGGACGGCTCCTCCTGGCCGATGACCAGCTCTGAGCGGCAGCCCGCAGGGCCCTTGAAGTCCCGTCGCACGGTCACCGCTCCCCTCGTGTCGTGTCCGGGCCAAATACTAGGCAACCCACCGTTGAATTTCGGAGTCCCGGCATGGTGAGGGAAATAACAGCACTCCTGGCAGAACCGAATTCAAACCGCACTCGATTGAATACCCGACCCGTGGGCGCGCCCCCTCGAAGGTACCGCGCTCACGGCGCTCGGGAGGTCTCCCGCCGGACCTCTCCCGCCGGCCGGTCACGGAAGCCGCCCGGCGCGGCAGACGGCCCCGGGCACGACGGCGGCACGCCGCACGGCCCGGGCCCTACGGCAGCACGCCCGCCCGGCGCGCCCTGGCCACGGCCTCGCCGCGGGTGTGGGCGCCGAGCTTGCGCATGGCCGAGCGCAGGTAGCTCTTCACCGTCTCCGGGCCGAGTCCCAGGCGGGCGGCGGCCGTGGCGTTCGTGGCGCCCGCGGCCACGCACGTCAGAACGTCCAGTTCCCGAGGGGCCAGCATCACGCCCTCCGGTGGGACGGGAGCCCGGGCCGAAGCCGGCGCCGCGGCGGAGGTGAGCAGGCCGCAGGCGTCGAGGAGCTCCGCGCGCAGCGCCGGGTCCGTGATCCTCGGGGCCAGGGCGCGCAGCGCCGCGTGGGCCTCGCGGACCTGCTCCCAGGCCGCGCCGCCCGCCGCATCCCCGTCCGCCGGATCCGGGCGCACCGCCGCCAGCAGGTCCCGCGCCTCCTCCCGCACCACCAGCGCCTGCTCCACGTCCCGCGCCACCGCCACCGCCGCGCCGAGCGTCCGGTCGCCGAGCGGCTGAGCCGTGCGCAGGGCGCCGTACAGCACACCGCGCACCCGGCGCCGTACCACCACCGGCACCGCCAGCACCGAGCGCAGCCCCTCCGTCGCCACCGCCGCGTCGTACTCGTGACTGATCTGCCGGGACAGCGAGTAGTCCGTCACCGCGCACGGCCGGGCCAGCGCGACCGCCTTGCCGCCGAGCCCGTTGCCGGAGGTCACCGCCAGCGCGCTGAGCGCGAGCGTCGCCGTGCCGGTCAGCTCGCTGATCCGTATCCGCGGCCGGCCCGGCTCGACCAGGCCGCCGAAGGCGACCGGAAGGCCCGTCGTGCGCCGCAGCCGCACCAGCGCACCCCGTATCTCCGCCGCCCCGGACGCGTTCGCCGTCACCTGCTCGCCCTTTCGTCACGGACCTGTGCCCACCACACCCCCGTTCGGGGGTGGTGAGACCCGCATCACGGATTACACGATGTGACAGAGCCGCCCCGCAATGGTCCGGAGCCAACCCGGGACCACCCATGGAGGACAGATGACGACGGCGACGGAGACCTTCCGCAGGGCCCGGGACTTCCTGCTGGAACACCGCGAGGACTACGCCACCGCCTGCGCCGGCTTCGAGTGGCCCCGCCCGGAGCACTTCAACTGGGCGCTGGACTGGTTCGACGTCGTCGCCGACGGGAACGACCGCACCGCCCTGCACATCGTCGAGGAGGACGGCACCGAGACCCGGCTCTCCTTCGCCGAGATGTCCGAGCGCTCCGACCGGGCCGCGAACTGGTTGCGCGCACGCGGCGTCGCCGCCGAGGACCGCATCCTCGTCATGCTCGGCAACCAGGCGGAGCTGTGGGAGACCGCCCTCGCCGCGATGAAGCTGCGGGCCGTCGTCATCCCCGCCACCCCGCTGCTCGGCCCCGCCGACCTGCGCGACCGCGTCGAGCGCGGCCGGGTCGGGCACGTGATCGTACGCGCCGAGGACACCGCCAAGTTCGCGGACGTGCCCGGCTCCTACACCCGGATCTCGGTCGGCGGCACGCCCCGGCCGGGCTGGGAGCCGTACGAGGACGCCTACGCCGCCCCGGCCGCGTTCGTGCCCGACGGCCCCACCCTCGCCGACGACCCGCTGATGCTCTACTTCACGTCGGGCACCACCGCCCGCCCCAAACTGGTCGAGCACACCCACACCTCGTACCCGGTCGGGCACCTGGCGACCATGTACTGGGTCGGCCTGAAGCCGGGCGACGTGCACCTGAACATCTCCTCGCCGGGCTGGGCCAAGCACGCCTGGTCCAACCTGTTCGCCCCGTGGAACGGGGAGGCGACCGTCTTCATCCACAACTACACCCGCTTCGACGCGACCCGGCTGATGGCCGAGATGGACCGCGCCGGCGTCACCACCTTCTGCGCCCCGCCGACGGTGTGGCGCATGCTCATCCAGTCCGACCTGAGCCGGCTCGCCACCCCGCCGCGCGAGGCGGTGGCCGCCGGCGAGCCGCTCAACCCGGAGGTCATCGAGCAGGTCCGCCGGGCCTGGGGGGTGACCATCCGGGACGGCTTCGGGCAGACCGAGACGGCCGTACAGGTCTCCAACAGCCCCGGCCAGCCGCTCAAGACGGGCTCCATGGGACGGCCCAGCCCCGGCTTCCGGGTGGAACTGCTCGACCCGGTGACCGGCGCCCCGGGGGCGACGGAGGGCGAGATCGCGCTCGATCTGTCCGTACGGCCCGTCGGCCTGATGGCCGGCTACCACGGCGACGCCGACCGCACGGCCGAGGCGATGGCGGGCGGCTACTACCGCACCGGAGACGTCGCCTCGCGGGACGAGGACGGGTATCTGACGTACATCGGACGCTCCGACGACGTCTTCAAGGCCTCCGACTACAAGATCAGCCCGTTCGAGCTGGAGAGCGCGCTGCTGGAGCACGAGGCGGTCGCCGAGGCCGCGGTCGTGCCCGCGCCCGACGCGCTGCGTCTGGCCGTGCCCAAGGCCTACATCGTGCTGGCGGAGGGCTGGCAGCCCGGCCCCGACACCGCGAAGGTGCTCTTCGAGCACTCCCGGCAGGTCCTGGCCCCCTACAAGCGCCTCCGCCGCCTGGAGTTCGGCGACCTTCCGAAGACCGTCTCCGGCAAGATCCGCCGCATCGAGTTGCGCGAGGCCACCGCCAAGGGTTCGGACAACGAGTACCGCGAGGAGGACTTCCGGTGAGCGCCGAGCTGTCGTACACCCACGGAACGAGCGAGACCGTCCTGCTCGGGGACACCATCGGCGCCAACCTCGACCGGGCCGTCGCGACCTGGCCGGACCGTGAGGCGCTGGTCGACGTGGCGTCCGGCAGACGCTGGACGTACGCACGGTTCGGGGCGGACGTCGAGGAACTGGCGCGGGCGCTGGCCGCGAGCGGCGTTCGCAAGGGGGACCGGGTCGGCATCTGGGCGGTCAACTGCCCGGAGTGGGTGCTGGTCCAGTACGCCACCGCCCGCATCGGCGCGATCATGGTCAACATCAACCCGGCCTACCGCACCCATGAGGTCGAGTACGTCCTCAACCAGTCCGGCATCTCGCTCCTCTTCGCCTCCGTCAGCCACAGGACGAGCGACTACCGGGCGATGGTCGACGAGGTCCGCGGGAGGTGCCCCGCGCTGCGCGAGGTCGTGTACATCGGCGACCCGAGCTGGCAGGCACTCCTCTCCCGCGCCACCACGGACGTCTCCCACGAGGCCCTGTCCTGCGACGACCCCATCAACATCCAGTACACCTCGGGCACGACGGGCTTCCCGAAAGGGGCCACCCTCTCCCACCACAACATTCTCAACAACGGCTATTTCGTGGGTGAGGCGATCGCCTACACCGAGCAGGACCGGATCTGCATCCCGGTGCCCTTCTACCACTGCTTCGGCATGGTGATGGGCAACCTGGCGGCCACCTCGCACGGCGCGTGCATGGTCATCCCGGCGCCGTCCTTCGACGCGAAGGCCACCCTGGACGCCGTCCAGCAGGAGCGGTGCACGTCGCTGTACGGCGTCCCGACGATGTTCATCGCCGAGCTGGGCCTCCCCGACTTCGCGGCCTACGACCTGTCCAGCCTGCGCACCGGCATCATGGCGGGCTCGCCCTGCCCGGTGGAGGTGATGAAGCGGGTGGTCGCCGAGATGCACATGGAGCAGGTCTCCATCTGCTACGGCATGACCGAGACCTCCCCGGTCTCCCTCCAGACCCGCATGGACGACGACCTCGAACACCGCACCGGCACCGTCGGCCGGGTACTGCCGCACATCGAGGTCAAGGTGGTCGACCCGGCCACCGGGACGACCCAGCCCCGCGGCACGGCGGGCGAGTTGTGCACCCGTGGCTACAGCGTGATGCTCGGCTACTGGGAGGAGCCCGCGAAGACCGCCGAGGCCATCGACCCGGGCCGCTGGATGCACACCGGGGACCTCGCGACGATGCGCGAGGACGGGTACGTCGAGATCGTCGGCCGCATCAAGGACATGATCATCCGCGGGGGCGAGAACATCTATCCCCGCGAGATAGAGGAGTTCCTCTACGGCCACCCGAAGATCCGCGACGTCCAGGTCGTCGGCGTACCGCACGAGACGTACGGCGAGGAGGTGCTCGCCTGCGTCATCCCGCTCGACGCGGAGGAACCGCCGACACTCCAGGAGCTGCGGGCCTTCTGCGCGGGCCGGCTGGCCCACTACAAGATCCCGAGCCGGCTGCAGATCCTGGACTCCTTCCCGATGACGGTGTCCGGGAAGGTCCGCAAGGTGGAACTGCGGGACGCCTACGGCGCCTGACGGGACGTGAACCCGCGTGCGGGCGGCGGCCACCCGGACAGGCCTCAGGCACCGGGACCGCCGCCGAGCGCGTCGGCCGGGTCGTTCAGCGGCCGTGGGACGCCGTCCCGCGCCAGGACGAACAACGCGACGCCCAGCTCGTCCGCGCGGGCGCGGGCCTGCTCGCTGTAGCCGGTGAGCGAGAAGTACACGCCGCCGGCGGACTCCGTCATGGCCGTCAGCCACAGGCACTCCACATCCCGCAGCGAGGCCGGCCGCACAGCGGGGTCCACATGGGCCACCAGCCCCCGGGCGGCCAGCCCGACCCCGGACGGGGGCCGCTGGTCCGCACGCCGGACGCCCTCGTAGCCCAGCCACCGCAGATACAGCGCGGCATCGGTCACCGCGTCCCGCGCGGTACGGATCCTCACGGGCCGGAACACCCCGCGCCTCCCGGTGGCAGGGCGCCGCCCGGCCGTGTCGCGGCGTCCGGCGCCGGAGCGGTGCGCCGTCCCGGGCTCGCGCGTGGCGCTGTCGCCGCGCTCCGCCCGCTCTCCTCGCTGCCGCGCGCGCTCGCCGTGACCCGGGGCGGCCTGGTCCCCGGAGCGCGCCCCGCTCCCCATCCCCGCTCGGTCCCCGGTCCCTTCCGTACCGGCTCCGCCCGGCGGGATGCGCAGGGTCGTGCCACAGGGGCAGGCCAGTTCGGGCGGGGGCCACCGGTCGTGGCCGCGGCGGACGTGTTCGCGCCGGCAGGCCGGGCAGCGCACCGGCACGCTCTCGGGCATGACCCAACTCCAAGGCGTCGCATCGAGGTCGCGTTCGAGGCCGTCCGCGAGTCCGCCCCGAGGCCGGCCGTCGAGGAAGCCGTCCCATGGTGCTCCGGCCGGCCCCCGGCTGTCCGGCGGTTCGCACTGTGGCGGGCTCCTTCTTGCTCTCTCTTGACGCGTTTCACGCACCCCCCTACATTGCTTCCAGATCGTAGAAACTACTTTCCGCTATACGGAAGTACGGAAGAGCTCACCGCAGGGCGCGACGGGAGTGCGAATCCGGCAGCCGAGACAGCACAAGACAGCCGAAGCAGGAGTACTCGATGGCTCGTATGACCGCTGCCCGAGCGGCAGTTGAGATCCTCAAGCGCGAGGGCGTCACCGACGCGTTCGGTGTGCCGGGCGCGGCGATCAACCCCTTCTACGCGGCGCTCAAGGCCTCCGGCGGCATCACCCACACCCTCGCCCGCCACGTCGAGGGCGCCTCGCACATGGCCGAGGGCTACACCCGTACGCACCCCGGAAACATCGGTGTCTGCATCGGTACCTCCGGCCCGGCCGGCACCGACATGATCACGGGTCTGTACTCGGCCATCGGTGACTCCGTCCCGATCCTGTGCATCACCGGCCAGGCCCCGACCGCCGTGATCCACAAGGAGGACTTCCAGGCGGTCGACATCGCCTCCATCGCCAAGCCGGTGACCAAGATGGCGGTCACCGTCCTGGAGGCCGCGCAGGTCCCCGGCGTCTTCCAGCAGGCCTTCCACCTGATGCGCTCCGGCCGCCCCGGCCCGGTCCTGATCGACCTGCCGATCGACGTCCAGACGACGGAGATCGAGTTCGACCCCGAGACCTACGAGCCGCTGCCCGTCTACCGGCCGGCCGCGACCCGCGTCCAGATCGAGAAGGCCGTCGCCCTGCTCAACGCCTCCGAGCGGCCGCTGATCGTGGCCGGCGGCGGCGTCATCAACGCCGACGCCGCCGACCTTCTCGTGGAGTTCGCCGAGCTGACCGGCACCCCGGTCGTGCCGACCCTGATGGGCTGGGGCGTCCTGCCCGACGACCACGAGCTGAACGCCGGCATGGTGGGCCTGCAGACCTCGCACCGCTACGGCAACGCGACCTTCCTGGAGTCCGACTTCGTCCTCGGCATCGGCAACCGCTGGGCCAACCGCCACACCGGCAGGCTCGACGTCTACACCGCCGGCCGGACGTTCGTCCACGTCGACATCGAACCCACCCAGATCGGCAGGATCTTCGCCCCCGACTACGGCCTCGCCTCCGACGCCGGGGCCGCGCTGGCGCTGTTCGTCGAGGTGGCCAGGGAGCTGAAGGCGGCGGGCCGGCTGCCCGACCGCTCCGCCTGGGCCGCCGCCGCGCAGGAGAGGAAGGCCACCCTTCTGCGCCGTACGCACTTCGACGACATCCCGATCAAGCCGCAGCGTGTCTACGAGGAGATGAACAAGGCCTTCGGCCCCGAGACCCGCTATGTCTCCACCATCGGTCTCTCGCAGATCGCCGGCGCCCAGATGCTGCACGTCTACCGGCCGCGGCACTGGATCAACTGCGGTCAGGCCGGCCCGCTCGGCTGGACCGTCCCGGCCGCCCTGGGCGTCGCCAAGGCCGACCCGGAGTCCCCGGTGGTCGCGCTCTCCGGCGACTACGACTTCCAGTTCATGCTGGAGGAGCTGGCCGTCGGCGCGCAGCACAACATCCCCTACGTCCACGTCCTCGTCAACAACTCCTACCTGGGCCTGATCCGTCAGGCGCAGCGGGCGTTCGACATCGACTTCCAGGTCAAGCTGGAGTTCGAGAACATCAACTCGCCGGAGCTCGGCATCTACGGCGTCGACCACGTCAAGGTCGCCGAGGGCCTGGGCTGCAAGGCGATCCGGGTGACCGACCCGAACGAACTGGGCGCCGCCTTCGAGGAGGCCAAGAAGCTCGCCGCCGAGTTCCGGGTGCCGGTGGTCGTGGAGGCGATCCTGGAGCGGGTCACCAACATCTCCATGTCGGGCACCAACGACATCCGCGACGTCGTCGAGTTCGAGGAGCTCGCCACCGAGCCCGGCCACGCGCCGACGGCGATCAGGACGCTGAAGGCCTGACGCACCGGAACACCGGCAAGGGGTGGGCCGTCCCTCCGACGGCCCACCCCTTGCCGTGTCGCCTCTCGTCGCGCCGCCACCCCGCTTCGACGGTCCGCGGGGCCTTCACACGGCGCCGCAGCCGAAGCCCCCGCCGCTGCCCCAGGACTGCCCGTACTCCCGCTTGCGCTCGGCGGCCTTCGCGCGCCGCCGGGCGAACCCGCCCTCCTGTGCGAAGCGGGGCATGAGCATGGTCAGCGCCCGGTCGCCGTACAGGGCGACGGCGAGCAGCCGGTCCTCGGGCGACAGGCCCGCGCGGCTCGCGGGCAGCGGGTGCCGGGCCCGCAAGGTCCTCAGGAGCCGCCGGCCGGCCCGGGTGCTGCCGGGCAGGAGGACGGGCGCCAGTCCGGCGGCCGCGAGGTCGTACCGCAGATCGACGAGCGCGAGGGCGACGGCCTCCTGGACCAGCAACTCCCGCAGATTCGCGGGACGGTGCAGAAGGCAGGCGTGCACCGCCCGGGTCAGGGCGGGGAGATCAGCCTCCGTGTCGTCGAGCGGTCTCCTGACGCGCAGCGTGCCCCCGCGTCCGGGGCGGACGCTGCCGCTCAGTTGCAGGGTGGTGACGGCGACGGTGAGGGCGGCGCGGCGGCCTCCGCGCAGAAAGGCGATCTCATGCGGCGCCGGCCGGTCCGTCGCGGCGCTGTCGGCATTGTCCATGAGCGAGCCCCCGCCGTAGGACGGGGCCCGCCGCCCCCGTGCCGGCGGGCCCCGTGTGAGGAAATCTGCCCGCACGCGGGGCCGCCCGATACCTTCCGAGCCGGTTTCAGAGGTTGATTTGAGCATGCCGTAGTGGGCCTACGTCCCCTGCCGTACGCGACCGGGACGGGCCGTGCGGACTCAGAGGTCCTCGTGCTCCGACAGGCCCGGCCAGTCGTCGGGGCCGCCGCCCTGCCAGTCGATGAGGTCGCTCTCCTCGACCTCGATACGGTCCAGGTCGGCCAGCCGGAGAATCTCGATGACGTCGTCCAGGTGGGACGCGAGCCCGAGGGTCACGTCGCCCTCGGTGACCCGCCGGGAGCCGTCCAGGGCCGGCGGATGCACCACGATGTGCGGATGCTGCGTGAGGTGGTCCATGCCTTCAGCGTCCTGCGCGGGGGGCCGCTCCGCACCCGGGGGCGGGACGCGTCGCGGTGGCGCGCCGAAGGGCGCCGGACGCGGGGACCGTCCGCGTCCGGCGCCCTCGGCCCGGTGGGGCATGCGGTGGTGACCGTCCGACGGCGCGAGGCTGGGCGCGACAGGACGTTCGCGCCGCCGGACGGAGCCGGGGGAGAGGAGCCTCGCCGCGCGAGGCGGTTCGGCCGGGACCGCGGCGGGTGCGACGGTGCCGTGGACGCCTTCCCTCTGGCCGGGAAGGCGTCCCGGGACCTTCACCACCGCACTGGCTCGCACGCCGCCGCGGTCCCCACCTGACCGCGCGTCGCCGGCCGGCCACCCCTCCTCCGGGTCGGCCGGCGCCCGCGCGGGGCGTACGCGTCCGGGGCCCGACCTCCCCGTCAGGGCGCCGGACGCGGCTCATGGGGGTTCAGTCCTCGCGCAGGGCGCGTACCGCCTCCTCCACCCGCTTGCCGTACTCGGGGGTCGGCGGCGTGGAAGTGCGCGAGGTTCTTCTCGATCACGTCGTTGCGGGAGACCTGGGACAGGCCGCCGGCGATGTTCGCGACGAGCCGCTGCTTCTCCTCCTCGGCCATCAGCCGGTACAGCTCGCCGGCCTGGAAGAAGTCGTCGTCCTTGGTGTGCCGCACGGCCTCGTGGGTGCCCGTGTGGCCGGTGACGGCCAGCGGGGCGGAGAGCGGGCGGCCGGTCTCGACCGGGCCGTCGTAGGAGTTGGGCTCGTAGTTCCTGGCGTGCCTGCCCTGGGGGTTGGACGCCATGAGACCGTCGCGGCCGTAGTTGTTCGCACCGCCGGGCACGGCCTTCGGGGTGTTCACCGCGAGCTGGGTGTGGTTGACGCCCAGACGGTAGCGGTGGGCGTCGGCGTAGGCGAACAGCCGGCCCTGAAGCATCTTGTCCGGCGACGGGCCGATGCCCGGCACGAAGTTGTTCGGGGCGAACGCGGCCTGCTCGACCTCGGCGAACACGTTGTCCGGGTTGCGGTCCAGGACCAGGCGGCCGACCCGCTGGAGCGGGTGGTCCCGGTGCGACCAGATCTTGGTCAGGTCGAACGGGTTGAAGCGGTAGTCCGCCGCCTCGGCCACCGGCATGATCTGGACGTACAGGGTCCAGGACGGGTGGACACCTCGCTCGATGGCCTGGAGCAGGTCGGTCTGGTGCGAGTTCGGGTCCTTGCCGGTGAGCTCCGCGGCCTGCTCGCCGGTGAGGCAGCGGATGCCCTGGTCCGTCTTGAAGTGGTACTTGACGAAGAACGCCTCGCCCTCGCCGTTCGTCCACTGGTAGGTGTGCGAGCCGTAGCCGTTCATGTGGCGGTACGACGCCGGGATGCCGCGGTCGCCCATCAGCCAGGTCACCTGGTGGGTGGCCTCGGGGGAGTGCGCCCAGAAGTCCCAGACGTTGTCCGGCTCGGTGCGACCGGTGAAGGGGTCGCGCTTCTGCGAGTGGATGAAGTCGGGGAATTTGAGGGGGTCCTTGATGAAGAACACCGGGGTGTTGTTGCCGACGAGGTCGTAGTTGCCCTCCTCGGTGTAGAACTTCACCGCGAAGCCGCGCGGGTCGCGCACCGCGTCCGCGCCGCCGAGGGAGTCGGCCACGGTGGAGAAGCGCACGAACACCTCGGTGCGTCTGCCGATCTCGCCGAGGAAGTCGGCGTGGGTGTAGCCCGTGACGTCGTCGGTCACCTCGAAGCGGCCGAAGGCGCCCGAGCCGCGGGCGTGCACCACACGCTCCGGGATGCGCTCGCGGTTGAAGCGTGCCAGCTTCTCCAGCAGGTGCTGGTCCTGGAGGAGGAGCGGGCCGCCGATGCCGGCGGAGGCGGAATTCTGGTTGTCGGCGATCGGGGCGCCGGACTCTGTCGTGAGCACGCGCTGCGACATCGAGGACCTTCCGTACGAGGGGCAGCGGAAACGTGTTTCCGCTTCGCGGAGCCTAGGAGGGGGCGATCGGTGCGTCAACAGTTTGTTGAAGTGGGTTCCGGGCCGCGGCGCCGCCCGGGCGCGACAGAACAGGTGTCGGCGGCGCCACGGCCCGGAGCTCTCTACAGCCGAGCGCCCGAGAGGCGCTCGACCGCCCGCAGCAGGGCCGAGTGGTCCAGCCCGCCGTCGCCCTGGGCGCGCAGCGAGGCGATCAGCTGGGCGACCACCGCGCCGACCGGCAGGGCCGCGCCGACGTTGCGGGCGGCGTCGGTGACGATGCCCATGTCCTTGTGATGCAGGTCGATGCGGAATCCCGGCGTGAAGTCCCGGCCCAGGAAGTTGTCCTTCTTGCGGGTCAGCACGGTCGAGCCGGCCAGGCCGCCGCCCAGGACGTCGAGCGCGGCCGTCAGGTCCACGCCGGACTTCTCCAGGAAGACCACGGCCTCGGCGCACGCCTGGATGTTCACGGCCACGATCAGCTGGTTGGCGGCCTTCACGGTCTGACCCGAGCCGTGCGGGCCGCACAGCACGATGGTCCTGCCCAGGGCCTCGAAAATCGGCTTGGCCTCGTCGAAGTCGGCCTGCTCGCCACCGACCATGATCGACAGTACGGCCTCGACGGCGCCGGCCTCACCACCGGAGACCGGGGCGTCGAGCACGCGGATGCCCTTGTCCTTCGCGGCCTCGGCCAGGTCCACGGAGGTCTGCGGGGTGATCGAGGACATGTCGATCAGCAGGGCGCCGGACCGCGCGTTCTCCAGGATGCCGTCCGAGCCGTAGGCGATGGCCTCGACCTGCGGGGAGGCGGGCACCATCGTGATGACCACGTCGGCGTCCCGGACGGCCTCGGCGATCGAGCCGGCCGCGGTGCCGCCGGCGGCGCTCAGGCGGTCCAGCTTCTCCTGCTCCAGGGTGTGACCGGTGACCTGATAACCCGCCTTGATCAGGTTCTCGGACATCGGGGAGCCCATGATGCCGAGGCCGATCCAGGCGATCGCCGGGCGGGTCGGGCGGGAGGAATCTGCCAGGTTGCTCATGTGAGGGTGCCTCTCTCAGCTGCCGTGCGAAGTCAGGGGTGTTCAGCGCGCCGCGCGCGCTTCGCGCGGCAGCCACTCGAAGGCCTCCGCGCTCGGACGGTCTCCCGGCTTGTACTCCAGGCCCACCCAGCCGTCGTATCCGGCCTTCCGCAGCAGGCCGAGCAGCTCCTCCAGCGGGAGCGAACCCGTCCCGGGGGCGCCGCGGCCGGGGTTGTCGGCGATCTGCACGTGGCCGGTCTTCGCGGCGTACCGCTCGATGACCGACGGCAGGTCCTCGCCGTTCATGGCCAGGTGGTACAGGTCCATCAGGAACTTCGCGTTCCCGAGCCCGGTCGCCTGGTTGACGCAGTCCACGACGCCGAGCGCGGCCGGTGCGCTGACCAGCGGGTACAGCGGCGACTCGGGCTGGTTCAGCGCCTCGATCAGCAGGATCGCGCCGATCCGGTCGGCGGCGCGGGCCGCGAGCGCCAGGTTCTCCAGGGCGAGCGCGTCCTGTTCGGCCGGGTCGACGCCCGCCACGCGGTTGCCGTACAGCGCGTTGAGCGCCGTGCAGCCCAGGGACCGGGCGAAGTCGGCGGCCACGTCGATGTTGGCGCGGAACCGCTCGGACTCCTCGCCGGGGACGGACAGGGCGCCGCGGTCCGGGCCGGGCAGCCGCCCGGCGTAGAAGTTCAGGCCCGTGAGCCGGACGCCGGCGTCCTCGATCGCCTTCTTCACGGCGTCGAGCTCGGAGCGCTCCGGGGTGGGGGTGTCGATCCAAGGCCACCACAGCTCGACCGCGGTGAAGCCGGCCGCGGCGGCGGCCGCGGGGCGCTCCAGGAGCGGGAGTTCGGTGAAGAGGATCGACAGGTTGACGTCGAAGCGCTGGTCTGCGGCTGTGCTCGATTCAAAAGCCGGCATCAGGGCCGCGCTCCCTTCCGTTCTCATATTCCGCATTACGGAAGTTCATTTCTGCTTAACGGAAGAGTGCCGTCGGGTGTCCGGGCTTGTCAAGAGGGGGCCGTGGCCGGCGGTCTCCGGGCCCGGCCGAGGCTGCCCGGAGACCGGCCCTGCGCGTTAGGTTGAGCGCGTGCGATTGAGAGTGGAGTTCACGACCGAACCCTTCGACCTGGACGAGGCGCCCGCGCACGCGGTGGTGGCGCGCGAGGTCGTCGAGGCCGCCGAGCTGGACGCCGTGGACGTCGGCCCGTTCGGCAACACCGCGGAGGGGGGCGCCGACGCCGTGCTGACCGCCGTGGACGCCCTGCTGCGCAAGAGCCTGAAGGCCGGCGCCACCCGGATCTCGCTCCAGGTCAACGTGATCGGGGAGGGCGGGCGGTGACCGGGGAGGAGCCCTTCATCGCGGCCGTGAAACCGCTGGTCGACGCGATCGGCGGCGAGCTGCTCCCACCCGACGAGGCCGGTCCGGACGATGTCGTGCTCGCCTGGGAGGGCACGGACGCCGTCGCCGTGCGCCTGCCGCAGCTCGCCGACTCCCTCGATCACATCCTGGCCGCCATGGAGCGCCGCCGGGGCATGCCGCTCGCGGACCTGGACCGCAGGGCCAAGCAGGAGGTCGTGCGGGTCCTCGAGGCGCGCGGCGCCTTCTCCGTGCGGCACGGCGTGGAGACCGTGGCGAGCGCGCTGGGCGTCAGCCGCTTCACCGTCTACAACTACCTCAACCGGGAGAAAGGGGCCTGAGCGCGAGGTGGGTGGCCGGGCCGTGGGCGGGGGTGTGCGGGCGGCCGAGCGGAGGCATCGAGGCGGGATCACCCTTGGGCAGCCGGGTTTCCCACGGATTTTCAACAAAGTGTTGACGTGTTGTTGCGGAGGGCGTTAGCTATCCGCAGCCCGTTCAGCACACAGGCCGTTCGCGGCCACGGAGGCTCCCGTGACTACGAGTTCCACGCCGTCGGGCCTCGCCCGCTTCAACGCCCTCCCCGTGGACGCGGCGCGCGCCGCGCTTCTCAAGGTGTGTGTCTCCACGGCGTGGGCCGAGCGGCTGCTCGCCGCCCGCCCCTGCGCCGGTCCCGAGGACCTCTACGCCGCCAGTGACGCCGCCATGGCCGAACTGACCACGGCGGATCTGGAGGAGGCGATGGCCGGCCATCCGCCGATCGGCCGCCCCAGGTCCGGGGACCCGACCTCAGCCCGCGAACAGAGCGGCATGGCCGGTGCCTCCGCGGACCTCAAGGCCGAGATGCTCGAACTGAACCTGGCCTACCAGGAGAAGTTCGGCCATGTCTTCCTCATCTGCGCCACCGGCAGGACCGGCGAGCAGATGCGGGACGCGGTCAAGGAGCGGATCGGCAACGCGCCGGGGCAGGAGCGTGAGATCGTCCGCGCCGAGCTGGGCAAGATCAACCGTATCCGGCTCGCCCGACTGCTCGACGACGCCTGAGCCCCACGGCTCGAAGACGCCCGAAGAGGAAACCATGAGCACCGAGACCACCGCCTCCGTGTCCACGCACATCCTGGACACCAGCGTGGGCCGCCCCGCCGAGGGCGTCGCCGTCCACCTCTTCGCCCGCACGGGCCACGACGCGGACTGGCAGGCGCTCGGCGGCTCCGCGACCGACGCGGACGGGCGGTGCAAGGACCTGCCGGCCCTGCCGGAGGGGACCACCCACGTACGGCTCCAGTTCGAGGTCGAGCCGTACTTCGCCAAGAAACAAGCCGCGGCCCAGCAGGACGCCCCCGCGCTACGGGACAGCGAGAACGGCCGGCCGGTGTTCTTCCCCGAGGTCACCATCGCCTTCGCGGTGGTGCCCGGTGAGCACTACCACGTTCCGCTGCTGCTCAACCCGTTCGGCTACTCCGTTTACCGAGGGAGCTGACCGACACCATGACCCGCTTCGTCCTGGGACAGAACCAGTACGGAAAGTCCGAGAACCGCGTTGTCAAGATCACGCGTGACGGCGACACGCACCACATCAAGGACCTGAACGTCTCCGTCGCCCTCTCCGGCGACATGGAGGAGGTCCACCGCAGCGGTTCCAACGCCAACGTCCTGCCGACCGACACCACCAAGAACACGGTGTACGCCTTCGCCAAGGAGTACGGCATCCAGAGCGCCGAGGACTTCGCCGTCAAGCTCGCCCGCCATTTCGTCGACGACAACGAGCCCATCCACCGGGCCCGCATCCGCGTCGAGGAGTACGCCTGGGAGCGGATCGAGACCTCCAAGGGCGGCGCCCGCTTCGTCGGCGCGGACGAGATCGCCCACTCCTTCGTCCGCAAGGGCCAGGAGACCCGCGTCGCGCAGATCACCTACGACGGCCACGGCATCCAGGTGCTCTCCGGCTTCAAGGACCTGACCGTCCTGAACTCGACCAACTCCGAGTTCTGGGGCTTTCTGAAGGACAAGTACACCACCCTCCAGGAGGACCACGACCGGATCCTCGCCACCACCGTCGCCACCTGGTGGCGGCACAACTGGGACGGCGTCGACTCGCACGCCCCGGACTGGGACCGCTCCTACAGCGGAGTGCGCAAGCACGCGCTCCAGGCGTTCGCCGAGACCTACTCGTACTCGCTCCAGCAGACCCTCTTCGAGATGGGGGTGCGGGTACTGAACTCCCGCGACGAGGTCGACGAGATCCGCTTCTCGATGCCCAACAAGCACCACTTCCGCTCGGACCTGTCGCCCTTCGGGATCGACAACGACGCCAAGGACGGCGCGGTCTACTTCGCCGCCGACCGCCCCTACGGCCTGATCGAGGCCACCATCCTGCGGGACGGCGCCGAGCAGCTCATCCCGGTCGACATGACCAACCTCTGACGCGGGACGCGTGTCCCCGGACCCGCACGACCGGGCCGGGGCACGCCACACCGGAGGGAACACCATGGCACAGCCTGCAAAGGGGCCGGCGACAGTCCCCTGTCGGCACCGACCTTCCACGCCGGGTTCCCGGCCTGGGCACAGACCGTCCTCGGGCTCCGGCATCAGCGCCGGCGTACTCGTCGCGGTCCTGCTGAACCTGTTCTTCCACCATCTCGGCACCCGGAGCCGCACGGCCCCGGCACTCAAATCCTCCTAGGGTCCTGCCGTGCCCTCCCCGTGGACCTCCGTCCACGGGCCGTCACCGAAAGACAAGAGGAAGCGCCATGGCATCATCGGCAGCCCAGCGCATCGTCGTCGAGAACTGCGCGATCGCGACCGTGGACGCGGACGGCACCGAGCACGCCTCCGGGCACGTCGTCATCGCCGGCAACCGGATCGAGTCGGTCGGCGCCGGCCGGGCCCCCGAGGGCCTGGAGAACGTCGTACGCCGCATCGACGCGAGCGGCCACCTGGCCACGCCCGGTCTGGTCAACACCCACCACCACTTCTACCAGTGGATCACCCGGGGCCTGGCCACCGACCACAACCTGTTCGACTGGCTGGTGGCGCTGTACCCGACCTGGGCGCGCATCGACGAGCAGATGTGCTATTCGGCGGCGCAGGGGTCTCTCGGCATGATGGCCCGCGGCGGCGTCACCACCGCCGTGGACCACCACTACGTCTACCCGCGCGGCTCCGGAGACCTGTCCGGAGCGATCATCAGGGCCGCCTCCGAGATGGGCGTCCGGTTCACCTTGGCCCGCGGCTCGATGGACCGCAGTGAGAAGGACGGCGGCCTGCCGCCGGACTTCGCCGTCGAGACGCTCCAGGGCGCGCTCGCCGCCACCGAGGAGACCGTCAGGAAGCACCACGACGCCTCCTTCGACGCCATGACCCAGGTGGCCGTGGCCCCCTGCTCCCCGTTCTCCGTCTCCACCGAACTGCTGCGCGAGGGCGCCGAACTGGCCCGCAGGCTCGGCGTACGGCTGCACACCCACGGCTCGGAGACCGTGGAGGAGGAGAAGTTCTGCCACGAGCTGTTCGGGATGGGCCCGACCGACTACTTCGAGTCCACGGGCTGGCTGGGCGAGGACGTGTGGATGGCGCACTGCGTCCACATGACCGACTCCGACATCGAGGCCTTCGCCCGCACGAGGACGGGGGTGGCCCACTGCCCCTCCTCCAACGCCCGGCTCGCGGCGGGCATCGCCCGGGTCCCCGACATGCTGAAGGCCGGCGTACCGGTCGGACTCGGCGTCGACGGCACCGCCTCCAACGAGTCCGGCGAACTCCACACCGAACTGCGCAACGCGCTGCTCATCAACCGCCTGGGCCCGCACCGCGAGGCCGCCCTCACCGCGCGCCAGGCGCTGCGCCTGGGCACCTACGGCGGCGCGCGGGTCCTCGGCCGCGCCGAGCAGATCGGCTCCCTGGAGCCCGGCAAGCTCGCCGACCTGGTGCTGTGGAAGCTGGACACCCTCGCCCACGCCTCGATCGCCGACCCGGTGACCGCACTGGTCCTCGGCGCGGCCGCCCCGGTCACCGCCTCCTTCGTGAACGGCCGGCAGATCGTCGAGGACAACCGCCTGCTCACCGTGGACGAGGACGCGATCGCCCGCTCCACCCGCGCGGAGGCGCGGCGGCTCGCGCGGCTCGCGGCGGAGGGCTGAGCAGCCGAAGAGCTCCGGCCGGGAGGGACGGCTCCCGGCCGGTGGCCGTGGACCCGAGCGGGGTCCACCGGCGCCCGTTCCGGGGGGGGCGGGGGGGGGGGGCCCCGCCCGGTGGGCGGTGGGCCCCCCCGGGGGGCCCGCCCCCGTCCCCCCGCCAGAAAA